>CAMBCF010000001.1 GCA_945864585.1 Bordetella parapertussis
TAACACATTCGCGATATGCACCGCCGCATGGGTTCCCGCCTGCGCGGGAACGACAGGTTAAGCTCAAGCCATCGCCGTCTCGTTCTCTTTCACCGCATAGACGTTGGCAATATCGGTGAGTCCCTTGAACTCAATCGCATTGCCGCAGCCGTCGCTCAACGTCATCAGCATCTGTTCGCGCACGGTGCCGGGTTGCGTATTGCTGGGCTTGTTGATCCACGCAGCGCCCAGTTGATCCGCGCGGCGGGCGATTTTCTGAAAATCTTCGAGCGTCATCACCACGCCGAAATGGCGCAGCGGTGTTGCCAGCGCCCCGCCGATCTTGCGCCCCTTGTCGCCGACCACGTCGTCCGGTGCGAGATGCGCCACGATATGGTGGCCGAAAAAATTGTAGTCGAGGCGGCCTTTCAGCTTACGGCCTTCCGGACATTGCAGAATTTCGCCGTAAAATTTGCGCGCGAGATCGAGATCGCTTACGGCAAAGGAAAAATGAAACAGGGTGGCGCTCATGAGGTTTCTCCTGGGGGTGGTTTACCGCAGTTATGCTATCACAGCGATTGTGGTCGCCATGAGTGCAACGCAGTGGATGCAAGCCAGTGTGAACGTGTACTCATGGCTTGACAACCCCAGCCCGCAGTCACAACATCGTGCATCCCATTCTTGCACCGGAAAACAGCGTGAATACTGACCACGGTCGTTCGCGGCTGGTGGCATCGACGTCGCAGCCAACGGAGAGCCTACCCTTCGCCACAACGCGATACACCAAGCCGCTGCGCACGCTGGCGATATCCATCAGCGTTGCGCTGCTGATTGCCGCAACAAATGGGGTAAACGCACAAACCTTTCCCGCGCGCCCCATCCGCTTCATCGCGCCGTATGTGCCGGGCGGTGGCGTCGACTTCGTGGCCCGCATCATCGCGGCAAAACTTTCCGAGACCATAGGCCAGCAGGTGATCGTCGAAAACCGTCCCGGCGGCGGCACCAACATCGGCTCTGAACTGGTGGTGCGTGCCGCGCCCGATGGCCACATGCTGCTGCTGGGTGGTGTGCCGAATACCGCCAACATGACGCTGTTCAAGAAACCGCCGTATGACGTGGTGAAGGATTTCGCGCCGGTGATCCAGACCACCATCGCGCCCAACATTCTTGCCGTGCATCCGTCGGTGCCGGCGCGCTCGGTGAAAGAGCTGATCGCACTGGCGAAATCGCGACGCGGCGAACTTACGTTTGCGTCAGCTGGTATCGGCAGCTCAAATCATTTGTCAGGCGAGATGTTTCGCATCATGGCGGGCGTGGACATCATTCATGTGCCGTACAAGGGCGGTGGTGCTGCGGTCATCGATCTGCTGGCGGGGCAGGTGTCAATGTATTTCGGTACCACGCCGAGCACCGTGCCGCATGTACGCAGCGGACGCTTGCGCGCGCTGGCAGTGACCAGCGCACAGCGCTCGCGCGCCACACCCGATATACCGACGATGTCCGAGACCGCGTTGCCCGGCTTCGAGCAATCGGCGTGGCATGGCTTGCTCGCACCCGCAGCAACGCCGCCGGCGGTGATCGCCAAATTGAATAGCGAGGTGTTGCGTGTGTTGCGCATGCCCGACGTGATCGACCGCATGGCCGCGCAAGGCGTGGATGTGATCGGCAATTCGCCGGCGGAGTTCGCGGCGTTTATCAAACAGGATGTGGTGAAATACGAAAAGCTGGTGAAGTCGGCGGGCATCAAGATTGAATAGTAATAACCATCAGAGAGCGTAACCATGCACGGCACAACACAAGCAGTTCCCAATTCCACCGGCGCAGCACCTCCCAAACTCGCAGCACCGGCGAACGCCGCCGACTGCCACATACACATCTATGATGCCCGCTATCCGGCGGTGTCGCCTGTGCTTGCGGGCGGCACGGTGGCTGATTACCGCCTGCTGCAAAAGCGCGTCGGCGTATCGCGCGTGGTGATTGTCACGCCGCGTTGTTTTGCCACCGACAACACCGTGACCACCGATGCGATCCGGGAACTGGGCATCGATAATGCGCGTGGCGTGGGGGTGTTGCGTCCCACGGTGACGGACGCGGAACTCAAAAAGCTCAACGACGGGGGCATCCGCGGCATACGCTTTACCGTCGGTGATCCGCACACCGCGGTGGTGTCCATCGACATGATAGAGCCGCTCGCCAAACGCATCGCCAACTACGGCTGGTATGTTCAGCTCAACATGCCTTGCGACAAGATCGTCGAACACGCTGACATACTGCGTCGACTGCCGGCGCAAATTGTGTTCGATCACATGGGCAAGCCGCCCATCGAGCAGGGCGTGAAGCATCCGTCACACGCCATCATTCTGGAGTTTCTCGCCAAGCGCCGCGCCTGGGTAAAAGTCTCTGGCGCCTACTCGAATACGAACGTGGGGCCGCCCACCTATGCAGACGCTACCGTGGTGGCACAAGCGCTAGTCAAAGCCGCGCCGGAGCGGTGTGTATGGGGCAGCGACTGGCCGCATCCGGGGCCGAAGCTGAAGCCTGACGATGCGATTTTGTTCGACTTGCTCAGCGCGTGGGCGCCGGATGAGGCCACGCGCAATCGCATTCTCGTGATCAATCCGCAGGAACTGTACGGATTTCCGAAATGAGCACACTCGTATTGCCAGCTTATTTTTTCAGTGCCAACCCCATCTCCGTAAGAAACTGCGTCATTTCCACTTGCTGCCCAGCCAGCCAGCGCGAGAGTTCTTCGGCGTTCATGTAAACATCCTCGTACATATTGCGCGCCATGTAGTCGCGCCAGCCCGCGCTCTTGTGTACTTTCGCCAGCATGTCTTCCAGCACTTTCGCGGCTTCACGCGGGATGGCGGCGGGCGCCACAAAGCCGCGCAGGCCGCCGGCATGTATGTCAAACCCCGAAGGAATAATTACTCAAAAAAATTCTTGCCACAGATGAACGCAGATTTACACAGATAAAAGCATGGGGTTTAATCTGCGTTCATCTGTGTAAATCTGTGGCTAAGTATCTGTTTTTATTATTTTTGTTTTGAATTTACGTTGTGCGCATCGCGCGCCATTGCAACACGCCTACGGCTTTCGACTGTTGATAGTGGCCACCAGATCGAGCAGATTCTGCGCGGTCTTCGCCATCGCAATATCAACCAGCTTGCCATCCACCGTGGTGCTGCCGGCGCCGCGCGTAAGCGCTTCCTGATACGCCGCGATCACGCGTGTGGCGTAATTGACTTCGGCAGAAGTCGGCGTGTAAATTTCGTTGGCGGCCTCAATTTGCGAAGGATGGATCACGGTGCGGCCGCGGTATCCCAGACGCCGCGACAACATCGTGTCGCGGCGAAAACCCTCGTGATCCCTGATGTTCGAAAACACACCCTCCAGAGGGAATTTGATGTTGGCCGCGCGCGCGGCGACAAACGCCATCTGCCGCACGAACATCATTTCCGGGCCGTCGCTGGTCCAGATCGCGCCGAGCGACACGTTCATGTCGCCATCTTCGCCGCCTGCGTACATGCCAGACTCAATGCGCTTGCAGTTCGAAAATATCTCGCGCGCACTTAACACGCCGGCGGCGCTTTCAATCATCACGATCACCGGGGTGCTGCCGGGCGCGAGGCCTTTGCGCACTTCAAGACTGGTGAGCATGCGATCGACGGCGGCGATGTCGCCGGGACTATCCTGCTTGGGCACCACGAAGCCGCGCAGTTTGGGCATGCCGACAAAGGCTTCGAAATCCTCGTGCATAAAGCCGCTGTCGATGGCGTTGACCCGGATCCAGCTGCGGTCTTCGGGCAGCTTCGCGATGTACTCTTTGGTCATCGCGCGCGCGTTGGCTTTTTCGGCGGCGGGCACGGTGTCTTCAAGGTCGAAGATGAAACCGTCGGCAGGCAAGGTATGCAGCTTGTCGAGCATACGCCGCTGATTGGCGGGAACGAATAACAGACTGCGCCATAGATGCATGGGGTGCTCCTCAGTAGAGGTCAAGAACTTTTTTGCCACAGATAAACACAGATTAAACCCGCTTTGTCTTTGATCTTAAACGTGTAAATCTGTGTTCATCTGTGGCTAAATATTTTTTGTTCTTACTTCGCCAACATCACCACGCCCGCCTCGGCAAGCGCCGCAATCTGCGCATCACTATGCCCCAGCTCGCGCAGTATCTGCGCCGAGTGCTGGCCCAGCAAAGGCGCGGGCAGCCGCAGGGTCGGGCTGTTGGCATCAAATAACACCGGGTTACGCACCGCCGGTGTCTTGCCCATCACCGGATGCTCGATTTCCTGGAGTACGTTACGCGCCTTGATATGCGGGTCGTCGAACACGTCTTTGTAATCATTGACCAGCGAACACGGCACGCCCGCCTGCATCAGCAGGTGTTCGAGTTCAGCGGCGCTGCGCGATTGCACGGCGGGGGTGACCACATGCAGCAGGCCTGGCTCGTTTTGTTTGCGCAACGCGTAGCTGACGAAGCGTGCATCGGTGAGATGACTTTCCAGTCCCAGCACCGTCATGAAGCGCTTGAACAATTCGTCGTTGGGTGTTCCGATGGCGATGTATTTGGCGTCGCTGGTTTCAAACAGCTGGTAGGGCGCATTGAGCCGGTGTTGGTGGCCGAGGCGCACCGGCACATCGCCGGTGGCGAGATAGTAGGCGGTTTCCCACGCTGCGGCCGAGATCGAGGCTTCGACCAGCGATACATCGGCGATGCGGCCGCCTTTGCCCTTCATTACGCTGATGAGGCCGGTTAGCACGGCGTAGGTCGCGAACATCGCGCCGAAGATGTCGGCGGTTTGCAGGCCGGGGCGCATCGGCATGTCGCCGGGCGAGCCGGTGACCGACAGCGCGCCGGAAAAGGCTTCGACGATCAGGTTGACGCCCGCGCGGCGGCGATAGGGCCCGGTCTGGCCGAAGCCGGATGCGGACACGTAAACGATATCGGGATTGACCGCGCGCAGGTGTTGCGGTCCGAGGCCGACGCTTTCGAGCGCGCCAGGGCGATTGTTTTCCAGCAACACGTCACTTTTCCTGGCCAGCGCCAGCACCACATCGCGCGCGGCCTGCTGTTTGAGATCAAGCACCAGGCTGCGCTTGTTGCGATTGAGTGCGGCGAAGCTGGCGCTTTCGCCGTTGACCAATGGCGGCATGGCGCGCGTCTGATCACCACGCGTGGGACGCTCGATCTTGATCACATCCGCACCCATGTCGCCCAGCAGCATGCCGCAAAAAGGGCCGGCGATGAAGTTGCCCAATTCCAATACTTTGATGCCTTCCAGCGGTTGGGACACTACGCACTCCTGACACGAGACAGTTACTGATTATAAGCGGGCGCATCGTCAATGCGGACGGTCGCCGCGCCCGCGAACCGGGATGGCGTAAAATTCAAGCTTGAAATCCTTTATTGCATCGTTGTGTATGGTGTTCGCAGCCGCTGCCAACGCCGCACCCGCGCCTGACGCCACGACAAAATTTCCCCCGGGTTATCCCAGTAAGCCGATACGCCTGCTGGTATCCGGTGTTGGCGGCGCGGGTGATTTCGCCGGGCGTTTGATCGCAACGGAACTCACGCTGCGGCTCGGCCAGCAAGTCGTGATCGACAATCGCCCCGGCGGCGTCACGCCCGGCGAGATCCTGGTCAAAGCGCAGCCCGACGGTTACACCCTGATGATGGTGGGTTTCGTCATCTGGCTGTCGCCGTTCATGCGTGAGGGCGTGCCGTTTGATCCACTGCGTGATTTCATGCCGGTGTCGCTGGCGATCAGCTCGCCCAATGTGCTGGTGGTGCATCCTTCGCTGCGCGTGAAATCGGTGCCGGATTTGATCGCACTCGCCAAACAAAAACCCGGCGCACTCAACTATGGCGTGTCGGGCATCGGCAACTCCAATCACCTTGCCGGCGAAATGTTCAAGGCGATGACCGGTGTGAACATCGCAGCCGTGTATTACCGCGGCGCGGCGCTGGCATTGACCGATGTGGTGGGCGGCAGAGTCGAAATGATATTCGCTACCGCTAACGCCTCGGGCCCGCACGTTAGCGCGGGTCGCCTGATTGCGCTTGCGGTAACCTCCGCGCAGCCGTCGCCGGTAGCGCCGGGTCTGCCGACGGTGGCGTCCACGGGATTGCCCGGATACGAATGCGCGGCAACCATAGGCATACTCGCGCGCGCGGGTACACCACTCGCCGTGGTGAATTTGCTGCATCGCGAAGTTGCGCGCTATTTGCACACGCCGCAAGCGAAAGAGCGTTTGCTCAGAGCGGGCATCGAAGCCGTCGGTAACACGCCCGCGGAATTCGCCGCGATTATGCGTGAGGACATGGCGCGCAAAGGCAAAATCATCCGCGATGCGGGGATACGGATGGAGTAACTTCACAGCATGACCACTCGCTACATTGCGCATCTCGATATGGATGCGTTCTACGCCTCCGTCGAATTGCTGCGCTATCCGCAACTGCGCGGGCAGCCCGCGGTGGTGGGGGGGCGGCGGCGCGGCGCCGAGCCTGTTTCGCCGGACGTATCGTTTCCCACGCTGCGCACCTACAGCGGACGCGGCGTCATCACCACCGCTACTTACGAAGCACGCGCATTGGGCGTGCATTCGGGCATGGGCTTGATGAAGGCGGCAAAGCTCGCGCCCGATGCGTGGCTGCTGCCTGCGGATTTTGATCAATACCGGCGTTACTCGCGCCTGTTCAAGGAGGCCGTACGCGAGGTAGCGCCGCTGGTTGAAGATCGCGGCATCGACGAGATTTATATCGATCTCACCGCATTGGTAGCGCAAGGTGAGCCCAGCGATCCGTGGGCGCGCGCTCGCGAGATCGCGCTGCAACTGCAAAGCGCGGTGCGTGTCGCGACGGGCTTGTCGTGTTCAATTGGTGTCACACCCAACAAGCTGCTGTCGAAAATTGCCTCGGACCTGCACAAGCCCGGCGGCGTAACGGTGCTAACCACGGACGACATACCTGCACGCATCTGGCCGCTGCCGGCGCGAAAGATCAACGGCATCGGCCCGAAAGCGAGTGCGCGGCTGGAAGCGCTGGGCATACGCACGGTCGGCGAGTTGGCCCGCGCCGATCCCGCGTTGCTGATCGAAAACTTCGGCAAAAATTACGGCGCGTGGATGCACGATGCGGCGCACGGGCGCGACGCACGCGTGGTGGTCACCTACAGCGAACCCAAATCCATCAGCCGTGAAACCACCTTTGAGGATGATCTGCATGCGGTGCGCGATCGCGAAAAACTCTCGCGCATCTTCACGGATCTGTGCCTGCGCGTGGCGGATGATTTAAAGCGCAAAGGCGTGGTCGGCAAAACGATTGGTCTGAAACTGCGTTACGACAATTTCAAAACGGTGACGCGTGATCGCACGATAGACGAGCCCACCGGTGATGCAGCGACCATACGCCGCGCGGCGGGCGAGTGTTTAAAGCGCGTGCCGCTGGACCGGCGCATACGCTTGCTGGGGGTGCGCGTGGGTGCTTTGAGTAAGCCCGGTGCGCCCAGGGTCAGCGCGAAATCAGCGCCTGCCACGCCTGCGCCAATGCTGTTTGATGATATGTAACTATTTGTTTTTAATAATCTTTTTTGACTACCACAACATCACGCACCAGCACCCACCGCCAAGTGTGGGCGATGGCGTGGCCGATCATCCTCGCCAATATCACGGTACCGCTACTGGGCGCGGTCGATACGGCCGTTGTCGGGCACCTGCCGGAACCCTATTACATCGGCGCGGTGGCGATCGGTGCGATGCTGTTCAACTACATCTACCACCTGTTCAACTGCCTGCGCATGGGCACCACCGCGCCCACGGCGCAGGCGCGCGGCGCGGGCGACTACCCGCAAGTGCGTGCGATGATTGCCCGCGCACTGCTGCTGGCGGGGGTCATTGGCAGCGTGATCATTGTGCTGCAACTGCCGATCATCAACTTCGCGTTCTGGATTATCAAAGCCAGCGCTCAGGTCGAACACTACGCGCGCGAGTATTTTTTGATCCGAGTGTGGTCGATGCCGGCGGTGCTCGGCTCCTACGCCATCATCGGCTGGTTTTATGGTCTGCGCAATGTGCGCACGCCGCTGCTGATACAGGTATTTGTCAATTGCCTGAATATCGTGCTGGCGCTGGTTTTTGTGTTTGTGTTTCACTGGGACGTGCCTGGTGTTGCCGCAGCGTCGCTGATCGCCGAATATATGGGCCTGCTGATCGGACTGTACTGCGTGTGGCGCACCTTGCGTGAACTGCCGGACGATGGCAAGCGCGCCAGGCTGCTTGACCCCGCGCAACTCAAACGCATGGTGACGATCAACGGCGATATCGTATTGCGCACCATCTGCGTGGTCTCAGTGCTGGGCTTTTTCATGGCGAAAAGCGCCGAACTTGGCGATGTGCAATTGGCGGCCAATCAGGTATTGCATCATTTTCTGATCTTTACCTCCTATGCGCTCGACGGCGTAGCACATGCCGCCGAAGCCATACTCGGCGAATCGGTGGGGCGGCGTGACCGCGCAGCGTTTATGCATGACAGGCGCGTGGTGTTCCTGTGGTCTGGTGTGGTGGGTTTAATCAACATCGTGATTTACGCCGTGGCGGGGCATGCCATCATCGCGCTGATGACCAGTATTCCCGAAGTGCGCGCAGCGGCTGCAAGCTACCTGTGGTGGCCGGTGCTGATGCCGCTGGCGTCGGTGTGGGCGTACACCTACGACGGTGTTTATCTGGCCGCCACACGCACGCGCATCATGCGCAACACCGTGATCGCCTCGTTCATGATATTTTTGACCTTGCTTTATACCCTGATGCCTTTAATCGGCAACGCGGGATTGTGGATCGCGGTCGGTGGTTTTCTGGCGGGGCGCGGCGTGTTGCTGCATATTTTCTATCCGCGTGTGTTGCGGGCGATTTGACCCACCGCGGCAACTACGCAAGCGCGCGCTCAAGTCACCGGAGATCGTTGAGGCATTGAACGCAGACTCGGGCGGATCTATTTTGTGCGCCCTTAACGTCTTGGTGAACGGCGGTCAGCGATGATCATCGATTTTGCCGCGGCGCTGGCGGCCCGTCCGTTCCACCTAAACACCCAATCTACACCACCGGCATGCGCCAATACGACGGCAGGACGCAGCTTGGACGAAGAAAGATCCGAGAATGGGAAACGAACGAAAACGACTAAACCCGGGGCAAGTGCTCAAGCCAGTGGCAACCACAACGCTCGATGAAGTCATCGGCTGCACCGGCTACACCGGCAATGCCCATAGCATTGAGGACATGGATGCAGCCATTACCGCGGGAATAAAGTCTCGCCATGCGCGCGGTTGATAGCAACGTATTGGTAAGGTTGCTCACGGAGGACGATGTTGCGCAAACGAAGCGCGCTGCAGCGCTTTTTAAGAAATCAGCGCCCGGGGAAATTAAGTCATCGATTTTGCTGCTGTAATCCGATGTAGTAAGTAGGGCGCAATCCCTATTGCGCCACAGGGCTGCTTTGCGATTTGCGTTCGGCGCAATGGGACAAGGGAACACTTGAAGCGAAGCATTGCGCCCTACGCCGCCTTCGCAAACTCGTCCATCACCCGCTTTTCATGCGCAACCAGCTTCTGCACGCTGGCGCGTTGCTGCATGCGCTCGCAATGCGCCATGCAGTTCCTGAACTGCGACAGCTCGAGCTTGAACGAAACCGCGCGCCGGAAGCACCAGAAGAAATACGCGTCGGGTGCAGTGAAATGATCGAAGAACCACTCGCGCCCTGCGAGCAGGTTTTCCACCACAGCAAAGTCTTCGAACAGCAGCTTGTTGCCGACGCGTTTGACACTTTCCGCCGAGCCGGGCAGGTCGCAGTAGTTTTCGGGGCGCGCGTTGGGCGTGAGATGCGGATGGATGCCGGAACCGAAAAAAGACATCAGAGACAGCGCCTTGATTTCCAGCGCCGGGTCGGTGGGCAGCAGTTTTGCCGCCGGAAAATGGCGTGCAATCCACACTTGCAGCGCCAGATTTTCGGTGAGCGCTTCGCCATCGATAATCAGCACCGGCACTTTGTGCTTGGGGTTGAGCCGCAGAAACTCCGGCGACTTCAACTGGCCTGCGCGGGAATTCAGATTTTGCACTTCGAAATCTGCACCGGCTTCAGTGAGGGTGATAAATGGCACGGTGGCGCAGGTTTGCGGGGCGTAGCAGAGCGTGAGTTTCATGGCGGGATCTTCCGGGAATTGTTTGCGTTGTAAACCATCGCTGCCGTTCCCGCCCTCGAATGCTTTAATCGGGGGCGGAAATGACAGAGGAGATATTTACGCATGTTAAGCCAAATCCACGAGTTCGAGCTATAGTCACCACATGAAATGTTTCGCCCTTTGTCTCGCTCTGGTTGCGCCATTAAGCGCAGTGACCGCTGCCGAAAAATTCCCCACGCGCCCGATCCGTCTGATTATTCCCAGCGGCGCAGGCGGCATTACCGACATCCTCGCGCGCAATATCGCGCCCAAGTTGAGTGACGCGCTGGGGCAGCAGGTGGTCATCGACAACCGGCCCGGCGCCAGCGGCATCGTCGGCTCGTTGATCGTCGCCAAGTCCGCAGCGGATGGGCATACGCTGCTGATGGCGTTTCCATCGCATGTGGTGAATCAGAGCCTGTTTCCCGATATGCCCTACGACACCGCCACCGCCTTCGCGCCGGTCACTCTGGTGAGCGCGGTGTCGCCGGTGTTGATCGTCGGCAGCCAGTCTCCGGCGCGCTCGGTGGCGGAACTTATTGCGTTGGCGAAGGCCAGGCCGGGGCAGCTTAATCACGGCTCAACCGGCGCCGGCAGCATGGGTTCGCTGGGAGCGGATTTATTTGGTGCTATGGCGGGCATCAAATTCACGCAGGTGGTGTACAAGGGCGCACCGCAGGCACTGACCGCGCTGATGTCGGGTGAAATTGAATTTTATCTGATCGGTTCGGTGGGCACGGCGGTAGCGCAGGTGAAGGCGGGCCGTATACGCGCGCTGGGCGTCGGCGCGAAACAGCGCAATGCATCGTTGCCGGATGTGCCGCCGATTGCCGACACGCTGCCGGGTTACGAGGCGCGCGGCTGGAACGGCATACTCGCGCCGGCTGGCACGCCACGCGCCATCGTTGAGCGGCTCAATCAGACGCTGGTAAAAATTATTCGCTCGCCTGACATGGCGCCGGCGCTGGCGGGTGAAGGCGCGATTGCGGTCGGCAACACGCCTGCTGAATTCGACGCGATCATCCGCGCGGACATTGCGAAGTGGGCGAAGATCATCAGCGACAGCAAATCCCGCTCTAAATAATTTATTCAATAAAAACAATGCCTTACATTGCCGCAGCAGAGTGCAGGCTGTACTACGAAATCCACGACTACAGCGATCCGTGGACCACGCCGGAATCCGTGCTGCTGATCCACGGCTTCACCGAAAGCACGCCCGCGTGGCGGGCGTGGGTGCCGCATCTGGCGCGGCGCTATCGCGTGATCCGTTTTGATCAGCAGGGCTTCGGGCGATCGAGCTCGGTGCCGGATGAATCTGCATTCAGCACGCGAAAGTTTGTTGATCATGCGGCAAAACTCATCAGCGAATTTGGGGGCGGGCGCGCGCATGTGATCGGCGCCAAAAGCGGCGGGTTGGTCACGATTGAACTTGCCCGTCTCAAACCGGAGTTGGTGAGAACCATCACACTCGCCTCTGTGCCGCTGGCGCCGCCGCAGCCGCAACAATGGTTGCAGCACATGGAGACGCATGGCGTAAAAAGCTGGGCGCGCGACACCATGCCGCCGCGTCTCGGCAGCCGCATGCCGCCGGAAGGGTTCGAGTGGTGGGTCGATCTGATGGGGTCCACCCGCATAGAAACGGCGCGCGCCTACATGCGCTGGGTGAGCAACATCGACGTCGGCGCCACGCTGCATGAAGTGAAGTGCCCCGCGCTGGTGATTACCACTGAGTCACCGCGCCGTGGCTACAGCCGTAGCGATAGCGATTTATATCGCGAGAAATTGCCGCAGGCGGAAATTGTCGCGCTGGCGGTGGATGGTTATCACGTGGGCGCCACCGACCCGGATGAATGTGCGCGGATTACTTTAGATTTTCTGGCGCGGCATGGCGAGCGTATATAGCGACGCGACCATGCACGCCCCCTCACCCTAACCCTCTGCTCCGCTTCAAGTGTTCCCTTGTCCCCGTAAACGGGGCGAGGGAACTTGATTGTGAAGGGTGTTCCTACTCGTTGCGAATATTCGCAACCTTCGCCGCTTTCCCCCACTGCTCGCGCTCGGATTTCAGGAACGCCGTGAATTGCTCCGGTGAACTGCCGACGCCCTCGGTGCCGTCCAGCGCGAGGCGCGACGCCACTTCCGGTTTTTGCACCGCCTTCACCAATTCGCGATACAGCCTATCGACGATGGGCCGAGGCACGCCGCGCGGCGCCATCAGGCCGTGCCATTGTGTGACCACATAACCGGGCACGCCGGCTTCAATCATCGTCGGCAGATCGGGCGCGGCTTTGGTGCGCGCGGCGCTGGCGATGGCGAGTGCGCGCAGTTTTTGCGAGCGCACCTGGCTGTAGACCGAGCCGCCGCTAAAAAAGCTCATTTGAATTTGTCCGGACAGCAACTCGGTCAGGGCCGCGCCGACGCCCTTGTAGGGCACGTGCGTGAGCCTTGTGCCCGTCGCACTGGCGAGCAATTCGGTTGCCAAATGCGCCAATGATGCATTGCCGGTCGAGGCATAACTCAATTTCGTGGGATAGGCTTGCGCGTAGGCGACCAGTTCTTTCACCGATTTAACCGGCAGCGATGGATGCACGGTGAGGATGTAGGGGCTCGCGCCCACCTGGGATATGGCATCGAAATCGCGATAAATATCGTAGCGTGTCTTGTTGACGATGCCGTACACCACCAGGCTTGCCGACAGCATCATCAGGGTGTAGCCGTCCGCCGGCGCCAGCGCGGTAATCTCGGCGGCAATGCTGCCGCTGGCGCCCGCGCGATTGTCCACCACCACGCTTTGCCCAAGCGCTTCGGACATCGGCATGGCCGCCAGACGCGACACAAAATCAAGACCGCCGCCGGCGCCGGAAGAAACCGTCATGCGGATGGGTTTGGTGGGGTAGTTCGCGGTGGACTGTGCGGCGGCGTGCAGCGCGGCGAACGCCAATGTCAGCGCCATGACCAGGCCAGTGTGTGCAGCAGCTTTCAATTGAGCGTCTCCCGAAACATCACGTTTGCGCAATGGTAGGTGAAGGCTGCGCGGAAAACCAGATACAATTTCATAATTCACTGAAATAGGGAGCGCCGATGTCCGCAGTGCCGGTATTTGCCGCAGGCAACTATCGCTTTATCAAAGCGGTGTTCCAGTATTCCGGCGGTGTCGCGGCCGAGCCGGGCTATGAGATTGAGCGCGCGCGGTTTTCCAGGCCGCTGCGGCTGGCGGACGCGTTTGCAGCAGTGGAGGCGCATTTCAAAAGCATCGCGCGGCCCAATACCGCGTTTGCCGCGTGCGAGTTGCGCTCGCCCGCGCCGTTTACCGAGCAGGGGTTTTACGACTTCAATAAAGCGTATGTGACTACGCTCGAACGCTGGGGCATTTATCAAGGCGCTCACGGTAACGAGGGGCCGCTGAATCCGGTGGCGCGCACCAATGTATGTCCGATGTATGGCGCACCGGCTGAGGCGGTGATGGCGGCGTTTTCCTATACGGTGCCGGCGCCGCGCGGCGTATCGTCGCGCGGAACGTTCATACTCGCCGGTGGCGGCGAAGCGCGCGCGCAACGTGGCGCCGATGGTGAACGCATCGTACGCCTTCGCGACACCTCAACCGAAGGCCTGCGCGAAAAAGTGCTGTATGTGGTGGCGGAAATGGAGCGGCGTCTGAGTCTGCTGGGCTTTACCTGGGGGGACGCTGTTTCCACGCAGGCCTACACCGTGCAGAATATCGGACACTTGGTGGGTGAGGTGCTGGCAGCGCGTGGCGCGTGCGCGCAGGGCCTGACATGGCACTACGCACGGCCGCCGGTAATCGATCTGGAATTCGAGATGGATGTGCGCGGCGCGGTGCGCGAGATTATTTTGTAGCTTAACAACCAGCGGGGTATTTATGCATCAGCTTACCAGCAACGTCTTCGTCGAAACGCAAATTCGCGGCTGCAATCACGGCTTCGTGACCACGTCCGACGGCATCGTCCTGATCGACACGCCGCACAAGCCGAGCGACGCGGTGAAACTAAAAGCCGAGATCGCCCGGCGCGGCAAGTTGCGCTACATCATCAACACCGAACCGCACGGTGACCATTGGACCGGCAATGCGTTTTTTGATGTGCCGGTGATTGCTCACGAAGGCGTGCGCACGCGTATCCTCACTACCGATTTGCAGGCGCACGTGGCGCGCGTAGCCACCTTTGGCCCTGAAGAGCCGGGGTTGCTTGCGGGTTACCGCCCCAATGCCCCGATCATCACCTTCAAGAACGGCATGACGCTGCACGTGGGCAATCACACTTTCGAGATGATCCACATGCCGGGGCATACCATGTCCCAGGCGGCAATCTGCGTCAAGGAGGAAGGAGTGGTGTTCACCAGCGACAATATTTTTCACAAGGTGCAGACCTGGCTGCAGGAGGCCAACCCGGACCTGTGGCTGATGTCGCTGGAATCACTGCGCAAACTCAAGGAAGAAATATTTGTGCCTGGCCACGGCGCGATTTGCGGCAAGGATTACCTTAACGAACAAGGCGCCTTCATTCAGGAGTGGAAAACGTACGTGAAAGACGGCATAGATCGCGGCATGACGCGCGACGAAGCGATTCTGCGCCTGACGGCAATGACTGACCGCTATCCGATGGATATTGGTCAGGACGGCATGTCGCCTGCGGTGATGAAAATGAACGTAGGGAATTTGTATAACTATCTGACCGGGGCGTGAACGACGATGTGCGCTCATGGCTGATCCGCCAGACGCGACCCGTGTGTTATGGGGCATCGGCACCTCACGCACCCTGCGTGCACACTGGATATTGAGTGAACTGGATTTGCCTTATGAACGGCGGCCGATTACTTCGCGTTCGGGTGCGACGCTGACGCCGCAGTACTCGCAGCTCAATCCCAGCCAGAAAATTCCCACGCTGCAGGACGGCGCTTTTGTGCTGACCGAAAGCGCGGCGATTGTGAATTACCTTGCCACGGCCTACGGTGCCGAGCGTGATCTGTGCCCGCCGGTGTCACCGCGCGAGCGCGCGCGCTACGATCAATGGTGTTTTTTTGCGATGATGGAACTAGATGCCAACACGCTGTATGTGATTCGCAAGCACGAGGACCTGCACGCTATCTACGGCGAGGCGCCGAATGCGCTGCAAGCCGCCCGCGATGGTTTTGCGCGCCAGGCGCGCGCCGCCGAACTGCGCCTCGCGGAGTGCGGGCCGTATGTGCTAGGCGAGAAATTCAGCGGCGCTGATATTTTGCTCACGACATGCCTGAGTGGCGCCATACGCCGCAAGATTGAATTGCCCGATGCGCTGCATGCGTATTTGCAGCGTACCACCGCGCGCGCGGCGTATCAGCGCGCTTTACAAATCAATCAGCGCAGCGCGGAAAGCTGAAAACGCTATTTTTTATCCGGATGATCCGCGCTCATGATGGCGCGGAAGGTGAGCACCGGAATCGACGAACGATGCAACACGCGGCTCGCTTCGCTGCCCATCAGCAGCGCGGCCAGGCCCTTGCGATGGCGCGCCGTCATCACAATCAGATCGCAGCCGCGCGCGTTGGCGGTATCGACAATCGCGTCGTACGGGTGATGGCCCTTGGCCACCAAAGTATCGCACGACACGCCGGCGACATCGGCGGCCTTCTGCACGAAGGCGAGAAAGCTTGCCGCCTGATCGCGCGCCTGCTTGTCCATCTGCTCTTCCATGCCCGGTGGCACCATGCCTTCGGAAGCCATCATCATCTGATAATCCTGCATCACGTGGATGCCGGTGACTTTGGCGCCGCACAATTTTGCCAGCTCGATTCCGCGCTCCATCGCGCGCTCGGAATGGGCTGACCCATCCGTAGGCATCAATATATGTTTAAACATAGACCCTCCTCAAGATCATGACTCAACACACTGCGTGACCTGTCTGCCAGAGTACGATTGCCTGAGCACCTTACCAGCAATCCGTGGACTTGGCAGCAATATATGGGGACTCCGCTGGTGGGCCGTTTCGCTTCAGTCTGCCTTGGCCCCCGACAGTTTGACTACTTTAGCCCATTTGCTGATTTCCACGCGCAAAAAAGCGCTAAACGTATCCGGCGTATTGGCCGGTGCGGGTTCGAGGCCCACTTGGCCCAGCACGCGCACGACTTCGGCATGGGCCAACGCCTGCGTAATGTCGGCGTGCAGGCGCGGGATGATCTCCGGCGGCGTGCCTGTGCGCACCACCACGCCATACCAGCCGGTGACCTCAAAACCCTTGAGCCCGGCCTCGGCAAAGGTGGGTAATTCCGGCAGCAAGGTCGAGCGCGTTGCACTGGTAATCGCCAGCGCGCGCAGCCGTTTGGCCTGGAGTTGCGGTACTACCGATGACAGACTCAGGAACGCAAGATCAATATGACCGCCGAGTAAATCCGTCACCGACGCGCCAGCGCCTTTGTAGGGAATGTGCGTGATATTCACACCCGCCATGGTTTTGAACAACTCCCCGCTGAGGTGTGGCGTGGTGCCGTTGCCCGATGACGCGTAATTGAGTTGTCCCGGTTTTGTTTTCGCCAGCGCAATGAATTCTTTTAACGTTTGCGCGGGCACCGACGGATGGACCACCAGCACGTTCGCACCCGTAGCCGCCAGCGTAACTGCCGTGAAATCGCGCAGCGGATCGTAAGTAAGTTTCTTGTAGAGGCTGACGTTGACGGTGAACGCGGGCTGTGCCATCAGCAAGGTGTAACCATCGGCGGGCGCCAGTGCCGCCGCCTCAAACCCCACATTGCTGCCGCCGCCAGGCCGGTTATCCACCACCACTTGTTGCCCCCATATGACTGCGAGCCGCTGCGCCAGTGTGCGCGCGAGGATGTCGGTAGCGCCGCCGGGTGTGACCGGCACAATGATTCTAACGGTACGGGTCGGATAGCTCCCGAGTGAGCTAGCCGGAGCGTTTTGGGCATGCACTGACGCACAGCACAACGCCAGCAATAATCCGCCAACGGCGCTTGCCGTGCGCGAGCGTGCGAATTTTCGTATCGACGATGAATACATGCCTGTAGTTTGTCTCGGAAGCGTAGTCGCAGCAACCTTGAATTCATGCCTGGCGTACCGTACTAATGTCTCGTTGCGTCAGGAAAGGGAGCAGCACAATGGAAAATATCAATTGTTGCGCCGGTGACTATGGCGCGCACCCCGCCATCAATGCCTTAGCCGGCACGCTCTCCAGCCGTTCGAGCAATTCCTTCAGCGCTTGCGCACGCGCCGTGCCCAGTACGGCGCCGGCCAGCTTGTCGAATTTGGCGTCGAGCCGGGCGCCCTGCGCGGCGATGTCGGTTTCCGGAATGCTGGCGTCGTACGCGGCTTGCAACCGCCGGCCGTCACTGGTTTCGACTATAACTTCGGATTTCAGCGTGTGCTGGGGCCAGCCTTCGCGCACCAGTTCCACCGTCACCTTGTCGCGCATCGCCACCAGCGCGGCATCCGCGCAGCTTGCTTCGCTGTAGGTGTCGAGGCCGGCGGTATCCATTCCGAGCAGTGCTGCGGCCGCCATGAAACGCAGGCTGAATTTGGCTTCGAGGCCGGTGCGCGGATTCTGGATGTTGCACATGCTGTCGGCACTCTGCGCTACACGCACCACCGCGCGGCGGATCGCGCTGGCCGCAAACGCGTGACTCACGCGCAGGTTACGTATGCACTCAACCGCCGAGTGCGTGCCGTAGCAGGCGGCGTGGTACTTGAACAGGTTGTCGCGAATGAAGTAGCGTTGCGGATCGGCCAGTGCTGCAGCGGGCTGAAAATCCGGGCTCAGCGTGGCGGCGAATCCACCGCGGCATTCGAGCATATCGATGCGGCTTTCCATGCCGCGCGCCGCCAGCAGCGTGGCGCGCAAACCGTTTTGTGCCGCGACACCCGCGTGAAACGGTTTGCACTGCGTGCCAAACTGGCTTTTGAGTCCCGAGGCTTGGGTGGCAGCGATACCGATGGCGCGTGCCGCCGCGTTGGCGTCCAGCCGCAGCAGGCGTGCGCAGCCTGCCGCGGCCGCTATCACGCCGATGGTGCAGGTGTTGTGGTAGCCGCGCGCATAGTGCCCCGGCGCCACCAGCAGGCCCACCCGCGCCGCGGTCTCGTAGCCTGCGACGAAGGCTGCGATAAGCTCCGCGCCACTGGCGTCACGCGTTTCCGCCAGCGCCAGCAGGGCGGGCAGTATCGCTGCGGTAGGGTGGCCGGTCATGCCGGTGTTGACATCGTCGTAGTCGAGCACATGCCCGGCGGCGCCGTTGATCAGCGCGGCCTGCAAGGGCGCAACGCGCTCGTGTTGCGCGACCATTGCGCAAGCGGGATAACCGCCTTCGTCCTGCGCCGCGCCGGTGAGGATGCGTATCAGCGGATCACTCGCCCCCGCCAGCGCCACCCCCATCCAGTCGAGCACGCAGCGGCGCGCGGCTTCGCGCACGTCAGCGGGTAGCCGCGCGGTGTCGCGTGCCAGTGCCCACTCGACCAGGGTTGCGGTGACAGCGGTAGCTTGTGTTTGCGTGGCTATTACAGCGGACATGATTTTCCTTAAGAAATTATTAAAAACAAATGCTTATGTGGCCTTCGTGGCCTTCGTGCTTTGTGGCCGGACACGGATCATCAACACACCGGCCAGCACCAGGCCCGCACCCATCAACTGTATCAGTGTAATGCGCTCTGCCGAAAAAATCCGCCCGAAAATCATCGTCGACAGCGGCCCGATGCAGCCAGGTCTTTGTCAGGCTGGTCTTGAGCCTGGCATCGCTGAATTTCATGCACGGATTTTACCTTGTATACTCCTCTCCTCCGGGAGCATGCCAACCAGTCGAAAGTACAATTGTGACAAACGAAACCGAACTGCATGTCTACGATGTTCTTGCGAAGGCCTTCATCCAGGAGGGCGTGCGCACCTGTTTTACGCTGATGGGTGATGCAAACATGAACTGGGCGGCCCGATTGGCCCAGCAGGGATGCCGCATGGTCTACGTCAGGCACGAACATTGCGCGGTCGCAGCCGCGATGGCCTATGCGCGCAAGACGTCGGAAGTGGGCGTTGCAACGGTCACCTGCGGACCTGGCGTCACGCAATTGATCACGGCGCTCCCGGCGGCGGTGCGCGCGCATCTGTCGATGGTGGTGTTTGCCGGAGAGTCGCCGCTTAAGATGGGTTGGTACAACCAGGAGCTCAATCAGGGGCCTATCATCACGGCAACGGGCGCGGCCTACCATCCCCTGCATCTGCCCGAGCGCATGCCGGTTGCGATTCGTGATGCGTTCCTGCAGGCGCGCCGTGAACGCCGCCCGGTAGTGCTCGGCGTTCCGTTCGATCTGCAGGAACGTCCCTGGATCGGACCGCAGACCTTGCCGACGCCCTCGCACCAATTACTGCCGCGCATGTCGCCAATGCCACCGCATCCGGACGACGTGGCGAAGGCAGCGCAACTGGTTGCATCTGCCGAGCGCGTGGTGATCTTTGCCGGCCTGGGGGCGGTTGAAGCCAAAGCGGGGCCCGCGTGCCGCGCGCTGGCGGCAAAGACGGGCGCGCTGCTGACCACGTCGCTGCCCGCGCGGGGACTGTTCCACCAGGATCCTTACTGCATCGGCATCTCGGGCAGTTTCTCCACCGAGGCCGGGCTCGAGTACCTGGCGCAGGCCGACCTCGTCATCGTGGTCGGCGGCTCCCTTGCTTTCCATGCCGGCGGCGGCGGTCAGCTCTGGCGCAAGGCGCAGATGCTGCACATCGACATCGATCCCGTCGCGGTGAACCAGGGCCAGGAAGTGGCGCGCAACCACTTGCGCGCCGACGCGCGGCTGGGCGTGGAGGCACTGACGGCGGCATTGCCGGAGCGCAGCAATAAGTGGCGCACGGAGGCCATGGCCGCGCGCATCCGCGATACCAAGCCCGACAGCCATGTATTCGAGATCGAGCCGGAACTGCTGGACCCGCGCGACGTGGTCGCATCACTCGAGAAAGCGTTGCCCACGGACTGGGAGCTGGTGAACTCCGGAGGCCACTGCTCGTGGTTCTTTGCGCAGATGCCGTCGCGCCCGAACGAACGTTTCCTCACCATCCGTGAGTTCGGCGCGATCGGCAACGGCATCTCATACGCCATGGGCGTGGCGGCGGCCCGACCGGACCGACCCGTGGTGCTGTTCGATGGTGACGGCAGCCTGACGATGCATATCCAGGAATTCGAAACCATCAAACGTCACGGATTGAACATCCTGGTCATAGTCATAAACGACGGCGCCTACGGTTCCGAGGTGCACAAGCTGCGCTCGGAAGGGCTACCCGACACCGGGTCGGTGTTCGGCCGCCCCGATTTTGCCGCCATCGCGCGCGGCTTCGGGCTCGAAGGAAAAACGTTCAAGAGCCTGGCCGATATACCCAAGCTGGTGCAGGAGTTCGCCAACAAGGGCGGCGCTGCCGTGTGGGACTTCCACGTGTCAGACCGAGTCGTGTCGCCGACAATCCGCCGCGCGCACCCAGCCAAGCACGCGGCGAAACACGCATAGGCGTAGAGCTAGCCAGAGCCGAGCACACGTTTTTTCACCGCCTGCGGCAAACCCTCGAGGTCCATGTCCGCCAGCGACGGCCTGCACTGCCACGGGTCGACGCCGAGCAGCACGCCGAGGATCTCCGCGAACGCGCGGTGCAGCGGCGTCGCGATTCCCGCCTGATCGGCAAGCCGCACGCAGGGCACGATGGCGTAGGGCAAATCGTCCGCTGCCCACACGCGCCAGATGTCGGGGTGGAAGGGCGGGAAAGACTTGTAGACTGGATTGTGCATGGCCTCGTAGAAAGTGCTACTGGTGTAGCCGTAGTATTGCTCGATCGCCTTCGCCATCGGTGTGTGCTCTACGCCGTAGGCCTCGCACACCAGCTTGCGTTCGGCATCCAGCGCGTCGCCGAGCACGCCCGCCGCCGGCACCACGCCCTCCTGATAAAAGCCGAATTGCCTGCCGTCGAGCTTCGCGCGTTCCATCGCGCCGACGTTCGGCAGCACCATCGCCGGATGCACGATCAGATTCAGGTTCTCCAGCCCGGTCTGCATCACCGACGTTGCCACCTCGAAATCGGGAAACACGGGCTTCAGCACCGCCAGCGCTTCGTTCGCCCGTGAAGCCGGCACCGTCGCGATGCGTATGCCCTTGCGCAGTCCCTTGGGTGTCACCACCGTGCCGTTGGTGCGCGCGGCATGTGTCGGTGCGGGCGCTTCGGTCACCAGCACGTCTTCGCGGCCGGCCTTACGCAACAGCGGTGTAAGGCGCGCAGCCGGCCAGTAGCCGTGGCTTTGCACATGCACCACGGCGCCGCGCGCGAACTCGGGAATCATCGCGCTGAACTTCGCTTCGAGCTGACGGATGTCAACTTCGATCAGCACAGCCTCGGCATCCTTCAATGCCTCCGCCGTGGTGTCGCAAATCCTTGCCAGTTTGGCGAAGCCGGTCTTCTTCGAGATCAGGTGTTCCGCTCCGCCGTCGATGGTGAATCCTCCCGCTTCGCGTACGCCCGGAAGCTGATCCTTCTGCTCCGCAAAGACCGTGAAGCTAACCTCGTGGCCCGACAAGGTGAAATCCGCCGCGCACACAGCGCCGATCGCGCGCGCGGTATTGCCGATGACTGCGATTCTTGACATGCAACTGCTCCTTGATAAGGTCGTTAATGATAAGGGTCAGGATGGCACATGTTCAAGCGCGATGTCGCCGTGCGCCTTCACCCGCGAGCGCGCCGTCGACCCCTTCCGCTGGACCAACGATCTGAGCGACACTACAAGGGCGATGCTGATGCATCGGCACCCGCGCCCGGTCGCGGATTGAGGCCGGTGTACTTTTGCGCCGCTTGCAGGACGGCGAAAACATCCCGCTGCCGCATTCCCGCCTGATGCCGTCCATCGGCAAAGCGTGTCACGAATTGCGCATACAGGATGAGATGAAAACCTGGCGCATTGTTTACCATATTGACATTGATGCCATAGCGATTCTCGTAGTGTTTTCCAAGGCAACGCAACAAACGCCCAAACTGGTTATTGACACCTGCAAGGCACGGTTGCGCCGTTACCAGTCCATTTGAATTTGTGAGAGAAAAACTTATGAACAAAGCAAGGCTCCAGAAACTTCAGGCGGCAGGCTGGAAGATTGGCAGCACCAGGGATTTTCTGAAACTGAGTGACGAAGAAGTCATGCTGGTGGAGCTCAAGCTGTCGCTGACCAGCGTACTCAAGCAGGCGAGAGCAAAGCGCCGCTTGTCGCAAATTGATCTTGCGCAGCGCATGGGATCCAGCCAATCACGCGTGGCTAAAATCGAAGCCGGCGACCCGGCTGTGTCACTGGATTTGATCGTGCGCGCATTGTTGGCGGCAGGTGCTACACGGCAGGAGTTGCAACGCGCGTTTGTGCCCAAGGAAAAAATGGCTGCGTAATCCGCTCTGTACTGTACGATAATGAAAGTCCCTATATCGCCCTACGCAAGCTACGTTTGCTACTTTGCTAGACCTGACCCCTATGCAAGCTACGTTTGCTACTTTGCTAGACCTGACCCCTATGTTCAGAAATGGGAAATTGGCGACAAGAAGCCAAGCGGGCCGGCATTGAAGCTGCTTAATATCGTTGAGCGTAAGGGCTTGAAGGCACTGGCATAGGCGGAAATCGCGAATGTGATTTTGAAAGACCTAACCCCGTGACCGGACTGGACCGAAATTTAGCAAGGGCATGCACGCACGCATGGGGTCGCGTCTTGCCCATTGCCTATTCACTTATTATTTTCCTATTACTATTTTTGCCTATCGCGAGAGACGAGGTCTTTCATTACCACATCCCTTCGGTGTAAGCCTCAATAGCCTGAGAAATTCCGCAATCAAAACAGTCCCTTGGTTCCGCCGCCGTCGACCGAGATCGCCGCGCCCTGGATGTGGCTAGCGGCGGGAGAGACCAGGAAGAGCGCCAAGGCTGCAACATCCTCCGGCTGGCCCAGGCGGCGAACGCCGGCTTTCTTGGCTGTTTCAGCCGCGACCTGCTCAACCGTCTTGTTCTCGGCCGCGGCCTGCTGTTTGACGAGTTCGGCATTGCGGTCGGTTTCAGTGCGGCCGGGATGAATGGTGTTGACATTGACACCGTCACGGATGCCGAGGCTCGACAAGCCCTTGCTAAAACTGGCCATGGCCGCGTTGACTGTGCTGCCGATCAAATTTCCGGGATTGGGAGTACGCGCCATGCCGCCGTCGATATTGACGATATTGCCCTGCGCCTCGACGAGCATCGGCCAGAACAGGCGCGACAGACGGACAGCGCCAAAGAATTTCAATGCGAAGCCGTCCATCCAGATTTCGTCGGACTGTTCAAGGAAATTGCCCGCCTTGGTTGCGCCGGCCGAGTTGACCAGGATGTCGCAACGGCCGTGCGCCTCTTTCACCTTTGCGAAAACCGCTTGGCAACCTTCAGGCGTGCCGAGGTCGGCGGCGACGATGGTCGGCTTCAGGGCCTTGGTCGCGGCGATCTCGTCGGCGGTCTTCTTGAGATTGGCTTCCGACTTGGCAGCGAGCACCGTCTGCGCTCCCTGCGCGGCGAGGGCCTTGGCGATGGCGCGGCCGATGCCACGGCTGCCGCCGCTGATCACTGCAACTTTTCCGGACAATTCGTTCGACATGGGCTCATTCCTTCCTGAATAGTTTTGACAAAGAGAAACAACTCGCGATTGTGGTTATGGTACCCACCTTAACTGCCTGAAAAGGCGACCGTCAACGAAGACGAGGCGGATCGCCGTGATGCCGAGAAAATGCCGCGACGCTAGCCGCTTGCCGAAGAATAGCGCGTCCAACGCCAGTTCCGCAATGACCGCGGGGTTAGGCCAAGTAGCCCGTTCGGGCTGAGCTTGTCGAAGCCCGGTCTCATAGCAAGACCCTTCGACAAGCTCAGGGCGAACGGGGGTAACGCGAACAGTGTTGCGACCTACCCTCTTTGCTTCTCTACCTCGCCGCAGCCGGAAATGCGGGCAGTTTGCCAAGGTCGCGCGGGTCATGCTGGGTAATCACCGTGGCCTTGAGATTCGCCGTGAGTTTCTTGACGCGATCAATCGAGGCTAGCGTTTCATCACGATTGACGTTGAAGGCGGGTACGCCGCTGCTTCCATAATTTTCACGGACTTGCGCAAGATCATCGCTCAACAACGCTCGCGATGCTCACTCCTGCTGGATCCCCGCCGATTTCATCACCTTTGCCCACTTGTCGAAGTCGCGCTTGATCTGTGCCGAGAAATCGGCGGGTGTTCCCGGCGTCGGCGTGGCACCCAGCGTGGCATAACGCTCCCGCACTTCCGCGAGGTTGAGCAGCCGGCTTACCTCGGTGTTGACCTGGCGCACCACGGCATCCGGCATGCCCCTGGGGCCGACCAGGCCGTACCACACCAGCGCCTCAAAACCCGGCAGCCCCGATTCGGCGACTGTCGGCAGATTCGGCGCCAGCGGTGTGCGCGTGCTGCCACTGGTCGCCAGCGCGCGCAGGCGTCCGCTGGTGAGGTGCGGGTCTGAAATGGTGATGTCGCTGAATCCCAGTTGCACCTGTCCGCCGATAATATCCACCAGCGCAGGCGCAGCGCCCTTGTACGGCACATGGGTCAATTCCACCTTGGACAGCATCTTGAAAAGCTCGCTCGCCAGATGACTCGGCGTGCCGGCGCCGGCGGTGGCATAAGCGGCGGGGGTCGCACGCTTGCGCAGCCAGGTCACCAGCTCCGGCACCGTTTTGGCGTCTACCGACGGATGCACCACCAGCAAATACGGACTGATCGACACCATGGCTATCGCCGTAAAGTCCCGAAACGGGTCGTACGGCAATGCGCGGTAGTAACTCGGCGCGATCACATGCGGCCCCGCCGCGGTCATGATCCACGTATAGCCATCGGGCGTCGCCTTCGCCGCGAGCGCGTTGCCCACGGTGCCGGCCGCGCCCGGACGATAATCGATGACGATGGGCTGGCCGAATTTTTCTGTGAGATGATGCGTGAGCACCCTTGAGGTGACATCCGTGCCGCCGCCCGGCGCGAAGCCGATCAGCAAATGGATCGGTTTGACCGGATACGCCTGTCCTGCGCCCGTCGAAGCGGGCTGCGCGAATACGGCCGCTGCGCTCACTGCGAACGCGCCAAACAATAGCTTGATTTCCCGATGCAAGAGGCCCCCTGCGCTCATGTTGAACATGAGTGAACAATGCTACCGGATTTATGCTTCGCTGGCGCCGAATTTCTATCCGGCACTCACCGGCAACTTGATCTGCTTCCCGGCCTTGATGAATCCTTGATCCAGCGACCATATTTTTCTGGCGCCGTGATTCGCCGCAACCGCCAGATGCAACGCATCTCCCGCCCGCAGTCCGGTCCTGGGTATGTCGAAAAATTTCGTGGCGGTTGCAAAGTCTGCCGCAGTGGGTAAGAGCAGCCTGAAAGACTCATCCAGAATTTTGCGCAGCTCGCGCCGCACGGCTTCGGCATCGGCCGCCGATAGCTCACCCATGCGCAGCTTGCGTGCCACGAGGCTGCCGAGTTCGATCTGCGTCCATAGGCTCGTTGTCAGTTCACCAGGTTTCACTTTCAGGACCATGGCCTCTACCGCTGCGCTGCTGTCCTCGGTAATCACCAGCGGGACGATGATGCTGGTATCCAGATAGATCATCAATAGCCTTCATCCCGCAACCGTCGGATCAGATCCACGCTCGGCGTTTTGGCTTTTCGTAAGGTAGAGCGAAACGCAGCGCGAGACCGAAATGCTTTTTTCGACGCCGCAATAGGCACGAGTTTGGCGACAGCTTCACCGCGCCGCATGATGATGGTTTCTTCGCCGTTTTCAGCCTTGCTCACGAGCGCGCTCAGATGGGCTTTGGCTTCGGCCAGATTGATGGCGGACATGGCGTGCTCCAGTTAGTCATGATGTTGGTCATATCATATAGGATTCAACGCGGCGGTGCAAAATCAAAGGGGCCAGGCTCGATAATCCCGCAGTGCCTGATCCAGCGTTTCACTTTTTCGCGAGTTGCGGATAAAGCCCCACATACCCCGCCTTAGCCCGATGCTCGGCGTTGGCCCTGGCGCGCTCGGGGCTCATCGGCACGAAGCCGTGACCGTGGATGATTTTGGACATGAACGTCATTCGCGCCGTGACCGCGACCGCGCTGTGGTAAGCCTGCTCGTCCCATCCGGCGGCGAACACGGCATCGGCGTCGCTCTGCGACACTGCGGTGGGCGTGAGCGCGAGCTTGCGCACCAATGCCAGCAGCGGCTTTAACTTCGCGCTGACCGGGGCGCTGGCAACATCCGCCACCAGTTTCTCAACCACGCCCGGTTCGATGCCGCGTGATACTGCGGCTGCGGTATGCGCCACGTAGGCGAACTGGCAGTTGATGAGCCCGGCCACGAACGCCTGGATCATCTCGCGCTCGCCCGGCGACAGCGGTGACGGCCCATTGATCAGCGCCTGCCCCATCTCGGCCCAGTGGCGGTAAATCTCCGGGTACGCATGAAACACGTCGCCAGGTCCGGACTTTTCGTTGTGCGATTTCAGGAAGGGCATGGTGGTCTCCAAAGGTCAGTAGGGCGTTGGGGCAGGTCTTTTGTTATCGTACGCTTTGGGAAATATGGCCTGTGCGTAATCAAGCCGGCTTCGTATGCATCTTCAACCCTAGCGCCTTGCAGACTTTATCACCGTGGCAAAGCTGGGGTCACCGTCTGGTGAAAGCGCCTTGTAGAGCCCTTCACGCGTGAGGCCGGTATCGCGCGCCAATTGCATCATGCCACGCGCGCGCAATGTCGCCGAGCGCCGCGACGACCACCGCCGGTTCACCATCGGATTCGTCAATGGCGGCTTGCAGATAGAGCGCGCAATCTTTTTCGCTCTTGAGATACGCCGCAGCATCGTAGGGGCGGGTTTGCAGTTTCTTGGCCATGATTAGCTCCTATACCCATACGATGACGACCACTCAGAAAAAACGACAGTCTCGCGGATTTCGATGCACTGGCCTCGATGAAGGCAAGCAGGCTGGTTGATGCCAGCTTGTAACGTGCAAGGCCGCCTTACGCAGCCTGCGCCCATCCCCATGCTGGACACAGTGAAATGCCTACGCACAGAACGCGCGCCGAGATTCGCGAGCGGACAGCATTCCGGGTTCAGTGGATGGGAGTAGAATTCCCGCAACACAAATTCAGGGAGCGCCCGCCATGGTAATCACCCTCGAACGTCAGACTTTTACCACCGAACCTTTGTCTCCCGTCCTCGGTGCTGCGATTGTGGGCCTGGATCTGCGCCAGCCGCTGGCAGAGGCCACGAAACGCGCGGTTTACGACGCCTTCGTCCAATATCACGTGCTGTGCTTTCGCGATCAGCATCTGGATCAGGACCAGCAGATTGCCTTTACGCAACAATTCGGCACGCTGGAGCGCCACATCGCCAGCAATCGCGGCACGGTAAACCCGCTGGTGCATATCGTCACCAATCTGGGTGCTGACGGGAAACCCAGCGGCAAGGTCGCCTCCACCCGCTGGCATTCCGACAAATCGTTCCGCGCCCAGCCCTCGCTCGCAACCATTCTCCACGCTTTGGTGATGCCGCCGGATGGGGGAGAGACCTGTTTCGCTAACATGATCGCAGCGTACGAGGCGCTGCCGCAGGCCGAAAAGGCGGAACTCGATGGTGTGCGCGTGGTGCATAGCTGGGAGATTTCCCAGGCTCGCGCGGGGACCAAAGCCCCGCCGGAAGAAATCGCCGACGCCCCACCCATGTCGCATCCACTGGTGCGCACGATCCAGGAAACCGGCAGCAAGGCGCTGTTCATGGGGGAACGCGCCGTCTTCTTCGAAGGCCATCCTGAGGAAGCTGGCCACGCGCGCCTGGAAAAACTGACCGCGCACGCGGTGGAGGAACGTTTCGTCTACCGCCACAAATGGATGGCGGGCGACCTGCTGATGTGGGATAACCGCTGCCTGCTGCATCGCGCCAACACCAATTTCGACGCGGCGCGCTACCCACGGGTGCTGCAGCGTACCTGTGTGCGCGGCACGGCGCCCGCCTGACTCGATACTGCCTAGGCGAGGACCTTAAGGTCCAGTTCAGTAGGTTGGGCTGGTAAGCCCAACATCAGCGGTGTACGACATGCGAACGTTGGGGTTCGCTATGCTCACCGCCAACCTACGGCTGCATGACCGGGCTCGTGCAGGGTATGCGTAGCCCGGATGTAGGCCGAAGGCCGCAATCCGGGGAACAGCTTCCCCCCCCCCCAAGGGGATGCGCTGCGCTTCTTCCGGGCTACGGGCTGGCTGATCAATTGCCTTTGCTTCGTCGCGCGTATCTCAGTCCTCTGCAACCACCTTGTTACGCAGTATGCCGACGCCGGAGATGTCAACTTCGCACACATCGCCGGGCTTCATGTTGCGCGGCGAGCCATCGGTGCCCATCCACATCACGTCGCCCGGGTAGAGCGTGCAGTACTTGCTCACCTCGGCGATGTAGGTCTCGACGTCGTGGATCATGTCGGCGGTGCCAAAGCGATCGACTTCCTCGCCGTTCAGGCGCACCACGGTGGTCATCTTGCGGTAGTCAACGCCGGTGACGATCCACGGCCCCATCGGCTTGAAGCTGTCTGCGTTTTTTCCGCGCCACAGCGTGCGGTCGCCGCGCTGCCAGGTGCGCTCGCTGACATCGTTGCCGATGGTCCAGCCGAACACGTGGTCCAGCGCCTTGTCCGCGGGGATCTTTTTGCCCTGCTTGCCGATCACGGCGACGAGTTCGCCTTCGTACTGAAATATCTCGCCGGCGTCTTTCGGCTTGACGATCGGATCGTCGTGCGCGCACAGCGCGTTGTTGGCGCGGTAGCCGATGTCCGGTCTTTGCGGGAATACCGGCTCGACACCCCGGCGCTTGGCTGCCTGGATGATGTGCTCGCGATAATTGATGCCCACGCAGTAGAACGTCGATGGCACCGTGGGAATCAACAGCTTCACCGACGACAACGCATGCCGCGTCGACGTTACCGTGTGAGCGCCCCAGGGCGCGCCGTCCACCGCGACGACGCTGTCACCGTCGATCCTGCCGTAGCACACCTTGTCAACTGCCTGAAACCTGCACCATTTCGTGCTCATGCTTAATCTCCCTTTGTGTTCAAACGAAAGCGGCTTCGCCCGTGATGACCGCTATAACGCGACGATCGGATCGCCCTCAACCGCCTTCGAGGGCTTGCCGTCCACGCCGACCGGCACATCACCGACCAGCGTGACACGATAGAACTGGCGGTCGAAGTCCGAATCGAAGATATCCCTGGGCGCCAGGTGCGCGGTGGCGCGGTTATCCCAGAACGCGACGCTGCCTGGCGCCCAGCGAAAGCGCACGGTGAATTCCGGGCGCACGACATGCTCCCACAGGAATTCGAGCAGCACCTGGCTCTCGCGCGGCGACAAGCCGACAATCGACTTCAGGAACGACGGGCTCACGAACAGCGCCCGCTCGCCGGTTTCCGGATGCACTCTGACGATGGGGTGCTCGCTCACCAGGATGCGCTTGCGCATCAGTTCCCGATACTCCGGCGTCTCGTCCACGCCGGACGGCGGCGCGAATCGATGCACGCCGCGCAAGCCATCAGCGAATTTTTGCATCACCGGCGACAGCGCGTTGTAGGCTGCGACCAGACTGGTGAACAGGGTGTCGCCGCCGTAGGGCGGCACGATATCGCCGCGCAGCATTGACGCCGCCGGCGGATTGATTGCCGCTGTGATGTCGGTGTGCCAACCCGACCACGCGCGGAACAGGGTTTGACCCTGGAAGCGGTTGGCCTTGCGGTTCTTGGCCACCGAATAAATCTGCGGATACTCGCCGTCGCTGCCATAGACGACGTGTCCGGCGGTGGTTTCGCCGAACTGGCGCGCGGCAGCGATATGCTTACCGTGATCGAGCGTCTGATTGTGAAAAAAGACTACCTTCCAGCGCAGTAGCGCCGTACGGATTGCACTCACCTGCTGCGGCGGCAACGGACGCGACAGATCGACACCGCGGATCTCGGCGCCGATATGAATTGCCATTGGAACGACATCGACTGCCCCGGCTTGTTGCGCTACCGCTTCCCGCACCGCTGATACTGACATGGCTAGCTCTCCTTAGGGTTGATCCCAAACCCGATTCTGCGCGCAGTTCGGCCGCGAATGCAACTGGTAGCCGTTTCCAATATAGTGTGGGCTGGCGGAATGTAGCAGCGACCAGGGAGAATTCATGGTGAGACCGTATTCAGCGTTACGCGTGCTGGCGGCAGTTGTCGCGGCGTCGGGCGCGACAGCGCTGGCGCAGACCTACCCCAGCAAACCCATCCGCCTCGTCACCGCCGAGGCCGGTGGCGGTAACGACTTCACCGCGCGCGCTATTGTGCGGGGTCTGGGAGACAGCCTGGGTCAGCAACTGATCGTGGACAATCGCGGCGGCGCCGGCGGCATTATCGCCGCCGAAATCGCGGCGCGCGCGCCGCCTGACGGCTATACGCTGCTGGTTTACGCCAGCAATATCTGGATCATTCCGTTGTTGAAAAAAAATGTGCCCTACGACATGGCGCGCGACTTTGTGCCGCTGACGTGGGCGGCGCGCTCGCCCAGTACGCTGGTGGTGCATCCCTCGCTGCCGGTAAAATCAGTCGGGGATCTCATCGCGCTCGCCAAAGCCAAACCCGGCCAGCTCAACTATGGTTCGGGTGGTTCGGGCGCCACCACGCATGTTGCGGCCGAGCTGTTCAAGTCGATGGCGAAAGTCAATATTGTGCGCGTCACCTACCGCGGAAACGCACCCGCGATCAATGACCTGATCGCCGGACAAACACAGGTGATGTTTGCAACCGCAGGCGCCGTAGCGCCCCATACCGGATCAGGCCGATTGAGGGCATTGGCGGTTACCAGCGCGCGGCCGACGCCGCTGGCGCCCGGCCTGCCTACTGTGGCCTCGGCGGGCCTGCCGGGATATGAGTCGCTGTCTATCTATGGCGTGTTCGCGCCGTCAAAAACTTCCGCCGCGATCATTCAGCAACTGAATCGCGAGATCGTGCGGGTGCTGCACAGAGCTGACATGAAGGCGCTGTTTCTTAACGCCGGAATAGAGGCGGTCGGCAGTACACCGGAAGCGTTTGCAGCAGCGATAAAAGCCGATGTTGCACGTATGAGCAAGGTGATCAACGAAGCAGGTATCCGTGAAGATTGAGGAGGAGACTATTATGAAATCTGATTCCGTTACCGGTGGCACGCCGCGATTCAAGCCGCTGGCCGAAAGCGACATGAGCGAGGCGCAGCTTCAGGCTGCGCGCGAACTTGCCAGCGGCCCACGTGGCAAGCTGAACCCGGACGGGCCCAATGCCGTGCTGCTGCGCAGTCCTGATCTGATGAGCCGCACTCAAAAGGTCGGTGCGTATCTTCGCTACAGCAGCGCGCTGCCGGCGCGGCTTAACGAATTCGCTATTATTATCACCGCACGCCAGTGGAATGCGCAGGTCGAATGGCTCGCCCACCAGCCACTGGCCCTGAAAGCCGGACTCAACCCGGCGGTGGCTGAAGACCTGGCGCGGGGCTTGCGCCCCACGGGCATGCAGGACGATGAAGCGATCATTTACCAATTTTGCACGGAACTGCATGAGACCAAGGGCGTCAGCGACGTCGCCTTCAAGGCGGTGGCGGACAAGTTTGGCGAGCGTGGTGTGGTGGACCTTATTGCATTGACCGGTTACTACACCATGCTGGCGATGGTGCTCAATGTGGCGCAGCAACCGTTGCCGGGAGGCGTGCCGCCGCCGTTAGCGCCGCTGTAGTGAGGCGGCCTGCGGTGTGGCGCGTGCGCGCTGTCCAGGCTAAAGCGCGCATAACGCATAGCGCATAGCGCACGACCAGGGCGACAACAGGCCGGCTGGCCCGTTATTGCCGCCCTCATGTTGCGCGGCGTGATTGTGTCCAAGCGACAAGAATCCTGTCGCCAAGGTCGTCTCTAAAAAGCAGGCGGCGGCTGAAACCGGCAATATGCACCGCCACCCGATTCGCGAACCAAACCTTTACGTGTTCGCATCGTTCCACCGCGGACCACGGGATCACCAGCTGAGGATGCAGAAAACGGAAAGGAAACAGCACCGATAGCGCGAAGCACTTAGCGCCGACCGTGGCAAAAAGAGTGCTGCGGTAACTGACGGGGAACGCTTCCCACCCCATAGACCCCGAGCGAAAGCGAAATTGTTCGCCATCAAAGAGTTCATCGCTCTTAAACCGCGCGGCTAAGTGGAACCACCCGCCCAGAAGCGAAAGCACGCCGCAGATCACCAGCCACAACACTACGAAAGCAGGCAGGAACCAATCGGAATTCAGAAAGGGCACGATTTTTCTTCGTCGTCTAACGTTTAGGCAATCAAATCAATCCGCCGCTGCGATCTCAGCCCCGTCATCGGTCGTATTCAGCCCGCTGATCTTCACGTCGTATCCTATCTTTTCCCAATCGCGGATTTCTGCGCCGAGCACGGTGTTGGTGAGCGGGTTGCGCAGCAGCCAGGCGGGGTCGATGGCGAGCCTGAATTTGCCTGCGCTGGCCTTGGCCGAAAGGATGCGCGGATTGTTCGCGGTGCGCCGCTGGCACAGCAACACCGCGATGCGCAGCGCGAATACGCTGCGCCAGTCTATCGATTGATCCAGCTCGGGCAGCAGTTTTTTCAGTGAGCGCCGGTGCGCGAGCAGCAGTTGCGCGATGCGCTGCTGCTCTTCGCGCGTGAAGCCGGGCATGTCGGCGTTAGCGGCGATGTATGCAGCGTGGCGATGATAGCTGCTGTAAGCGACGGAGATGCCGATCTCGTGCAGTTGCGCGGCCCACGCCAGCTCGTGCGCGCCGCGCGCATCCTCGCCCGCCATCTGCTGGTATAGATTGAGCGCAAGCTGGCTTACGCGCCGCGCTTGCGGCGCATCGACATGGTAACGCTGCATGAACTGGCTGACGGTGGCGTCGCGCGTATCGTGGTGGCTCTTGCGGCCCAGCATATCAAGCAGTATGCCTTCGCGCATGGCGCCATCGGCCACGGTCATGTGCGTGATGTCGAGTTCTGACAGCACCGCGCTCATGATGGCCAGGCCGCCGGGCAGCACCGATGCGCGCTCGTCGCGCAGACCTTCGATGCCGATGCGCGCCATATGTGCCATGTCACCGGCCATGATCAACTGTGCGCGCAGCCGCTCCAGCCCGTCCGGGGTAATGCCCGATGCGCCCGCGTTATTCAGCCCATTCAGTTGCAACACCTGCGCCAGTGCGCGCGCGGTGCCGGATGAACCGACGGCGTGTTTCCAATTGCCATGTGAGAATCCCGCCACGATGTGCTGCAATTCGGCGCGCGCGGCAAGTTCGGCCTGTTTGAAAGCGCCTTTGCTGAGTTTGCCATCGCCAAAATAACGCCCGCTGAATGATACGCAGCCCATGTAAAGACTATCGAGGCGCTGCGGCTCGTAGCCTTCGCCGACGATACATTCGGTAGAGCCGCCACCGATATCCACCACCAGCCGCCGCTCATTGGAAACCGGCAGACTGTGCGCGACACCCAGATAAATCAGCCGTGCTTCTTCGCGGCCGGCAATGACCTCAATGGGAAAGCCGAGAGCGGCCTCGGCTTTTTTCAAAAACACCGCGGCGTTTTTCGCCACGCGCAAGGTGTTGGTACCGAGCGCGCTCACCTCACTGGCTTGAAAGCTGCGCAAGCGTTCGCCGAAGCGGTGCAGGCAGGCGATGGCGCGCGCTTGTGACGGCTCGTCAAGCATTTTATTGTCGTCAAGGCCTGCGCCCAGGCGCACCGGTTCGCGCAGGCCGTCGAGCGGGTAGGTTTGATTGCCATCCACGCGCGCGATCTGACAGTGAAACGAGTTCGAGCCCAGGTCCACGGCGGCGATCGTAGTGTACTCGGACACAGCAGTTAACTATTTGTTTTTATTATGGTTTTTACATCGTCTGCGGTGCCCAGCAGTAACACGTCGGCACCGCGTCGCGCGAACAGGCCGTTGCTGACAACGCCGACAATTTGATTCAGTGCGGCCTCCAGCTCCATGGGTTTGGTGATCGACATATTGTGTATGTCGAGTATCAGGTTGCCGTTGTCGGTGGTGAAGCCCTGCCGCCACGCGGGCTGGCCGCCGAGCTTGACGATCTCGCGCGCCACGTACGAGCGCGCCATGGAAACCACTTCCACCGGCAGCGGAAATTTGCCGAGCACATCCACCAGTTTCGATTGATCGGCGATACACACGAATTTGCGCGCCACCGCGGCAACGATTTTCTCGCGCGTGAGCGCGCCGCCGCCGCCTTTGATCATCGCCAGGTGCGATGTGATTTCATCCGCGCCATCGACGTACAGCGGTAGATCCTTTACGCCGTTAAGATCATAAACCGCGATGCCCAGCGCTTTGAGTTTTTGCGCCGTGCTCTCGGAGCTGGCCACCGCGCCATCGATGCGATGCCTGATTTTGCCCAGTGCGGTGATAAAAAAATCCGCGGTGGAGCCGGTGCCCACACCCACCACGCTGCCGTCTTCGACGTAGCGTATCGCAGCCTCGGCGGCTGCCTGTTTCATCTCATTTTGATTCATCCGCTAATGATAATCTTCAAAGGCTGCGCTGTACAGTCTGCAAGCGTGCATCCTAGCGCTGATTCCTGCTAACCTAGCGCACTATGACAACTCCTGATTACCTCCGGCGCATACTCGGCGCGCGGGTTTACGACGTAGCCATCGAGTCGCCGCTGGATTTTGCGCCCAATTTGTCCCGGCGCCTCAACCATCGCGTGCTGATCAAGCGCGAGGATTTGCAGCCGGTGTTTTCGTTCAAGCTGCGCGGCGCGTACAACAAAATGGTGCGCTTGCCGAAGGCGGCGCTGGATCGCGGCGTGATTGCCGCCTCCGCCGGCAACCACGCACAGGGGGTGGCGCTGGCGGCGCAAAAGCTGCGCGGCAAGGCAACGATAGTGATGCCGGTAACCACGCCGCAAATCAAGGTGGAAGCCGTGCGCGCGCGCGGCGCACGTGTGCTGCTGCATGGGGATAGCTACGAGGAATCCTACGCTCATGCGAAAATTATTGAACAAAAACAAAAACTTACGTTTGTACATCCGTACGACGATCCGGATGTGATCGCAGGCCAGGGCACCATCGGCATGGAAATTTTGCGCCAACACGCGGCGCCGATCGATGCGATTTTTGTGCCGGTCGGCGGCGGTGGTTTGATTGCCGGCATCGCCGCCTACGTCAAGCGGCTGCGGCCCGAGATCAAAGTGATAGGTGTTGAGCCGGAAGATGCCGACGCCATGTATCAGTCACTGAAAGCGGGGCGCCGCGTCAAGCTCGATCAGGTGGGATTGTTCGCCGATGGGGTGGCGGTCAGGCAGGTGGGTGCGGAAACCTTCCGCCTGTGCCGCACGCTGGTGGATGACATTATCCGCGTTGATACCGACGCCATCTGCGCCGCGATCAAGGATGTGTTTACCGACACCCGCGTGATCCTCGAACCGGCGGGCGCGCTCGGCGTCGCCGGCGCGAAGACCTACGCCGCGAAAACCCGCGCGCGCGGACAAACGCTGATCACGGTCGCCAGCGGCGCCAATATGAATTTCGACCGCCTGCGTTTCGTGGCGGAACAAGCGGAACTCGGCGAGCACCGCGAAGCCATACTCGCCGTGACCATTCCCGAAAGACCCGGCAGTTTCAAGGCATTTTGCGAATTGCTGGGGCCGCGCAACGTCACCGAATTCAATTACCGCTACGACGACCCTGCAGCCGCGCAGGTGTTTGTGGGTGTGCAGATTAAAAATCGCGACGAAACCGCGCGCCTCACGCGCGCCCTGCGCCGCGCCGGACTTAAAACCCACGACTTGAGCAACAACGATCTCGCCAAACTGCATGTGCGGCACACCGTGGGCGGCCACGCGCCGTCAGTGAATAATGAAATACTTTACCGCTTTGAATTCCCCGAGCGCCCGGGCGCGCTGATGCGGTTTTTGACCAGCATGAGCCGCGGCTGGAACATCAGCCTGTTTCATTACCGTAACCACGGCGCCGACTACGGCCGCGTGCTGGTAGGCATGCAGGTGCCGCCACAGGACAAAAAGCAATTTCAGGCGTTTCTCGACAAGGTGGGTTATCCGTACTGCGATGAGAGCCGCAATCCGGCGTATCGACTCTTTCTTGGGTAGGGCTTTGCTCAGTGTTTAGTTTTGAGTGTTTAGTTTTGAGTTGAGAGCGGTCGGGAAGGAGAGCGATCCTGGCTGCGAAAACGCAACACTCAAAACTAAGCACTCAACATTCGATAGAATGACCCACATGACACTCTCGAAAATACTTCCACTGCTGCTGCTCGCCGCCAACGCCTGCGCCGCAGCCGGCGATGATGATTTCCTGGCGATGCGCGAGGCCTTCCGTGTCAACGACACGCGCAAGCTGGAGCTTTACGCGCCGCGCCTGAAAGGCCATGTGCTGGAGCCGTATGCGGCGTACTGGCAACTGCGCTCGCGGCTGGAGGATGCCGCGCCGGAGACCGTGCGTGCGTTTCTGGCTGAATACAAGGATACCTTCGTTGCCGAGCGCATGCGCAGCGACTGGCTTAAACGGCTGGGCAACAGGCAGCAATGGGAGTTGTTCGAGGCGGAACGCGCGGCGCTGGTGGATGATGATGTGGACATTACCTGCTACGGATTGCAGGCGCGCGCGCGCACCGACGCCACTGCGGTACGCGAGGCGCGTTCGCTGTGGTTTACTGAAAAGGACACACCGGCAAGCTGCGCGCCGCTATTCGCTGCGCTGGCGGCGGCCAATCAACTGAGCGTGCAGGATGTGTGGGGGCGTGTGCGCATGGCGCTGGCGGCCGGGCAGGTGGGCGTGGCGAGCCGGGTGGCTGCCTATCTGCCCGCGGGTCAGGCGCCCAATCCCGCGCTGTTGTCCGCGGTCTCGCAAAATCCCGCGGCGCAGCTGGCGCGGCCCCTGGATGCAGGCAGCCGCGCCGCGCGCGAAACCACCATGTTCGCGGCCTACCGTCTGGCGCGCTCCGCGCCGCAACAGACGGCCGCGCAGTGGTCGGCGATGGAAGCAAAATTCACCGAGGAAGAACGCGCATTTGTGTGGGGCCACATCGGCCTGCAGGGCGCGTTGCGGCATCGCCCGGAAACGCTGGCCTGGTACGCCAGAGCCGGCGATATGAACGATTATCAGTTGGAATGGAAAGCGCGCGCTGCATTGCGCGCCAGCGACTGGAAAACGCTGATTGCTGCGGTGGATGTGATGGTGGTGGAAGGTCAGGATTCGCCGTGGCGCTATTGGAAAGCGCGCGCCTTGAAAGCGACCGGGCGCGACGCCGAAGCGCTGGCACTGTTAAAGCCGTTGTCGCAGGAGTTCATTTTTTATGGGCAGTTGGCGCTGGAAGAACTGGGCGGCAAGGTGAGTGCGCCGCCCGCGGCCTACACGCCGACGGCAGCGGAAATTCAGGCGATGAGTCAGAACCCCGGCATACGCCGCGCAATCGCGCTGTACGCGCTCGGCATGCGCGTGGAAGCAAACCGCGAATGGATGTGGACGCTGCGTGACCTCGATGATCGCAAGCTGATTGCGGTGGCGGAAGTCGCCAAGCGCGCCGATCTTCCCGACCGGGTAATCAATACTGCGGAGAAAACACAGTCAGTGCATGATTTCCGCTTGCGCTATTTCGCGCCGTATCATGATGTTTTGAAAGTGCATGCCGCGCGCCAGGGCCTGGATGAAGCCTGGGTGCTGGGTTTGATCCGGCAGGAAAGCCGCTTCATGGCCGACGTGCGTTCCAGTGCCGGCGCGATGGGCCTGATGCAATTGATGCCGGGCACCGCGCAGTGGGTGGCGGGGAAAATGGGTCTCAAAAACTGGCGCTGGTCGGGCGTCACCGATGTCGATACCAATATCAGTTTGGGCACCTACTACCTGCGCCATGTGCTGGATTACCTCGATGGCAATCCGGCGCTTGCGTCCGCTGCCTACAACGCCGGGCCGGGACGCGCGCGCGCGTGGCGGCCCGAGCGCACGATGGAAGCCGCTGCGTGGGCGGAGACGATACCGTTCAATGAGACGCGGCACTACGTCAAACTGGTGATGGCCAACGCCAGTTATTACGCGAATCTACTTTCGCAGCAGGCGCAATCGCTGCGCGCACGCATCGGCGACGTGGGACCGGCACGACCAGCAGAAAAATCGCTGGGGGATACGCCTTGAAGGGCGCGAGGCGTGAAGGGTGAGGCGTGAGGAGGATGGGGTAAACTTGCCTCTCTCCAAGCCACTGTTTACCGATAGACCAAGATGAGCATCACTACCATTTGTGTTTTGGGCGGATCGGGATTTGTTGGCCGCCACGTGTGCGCGGCGCTGGCTGCGCGCGGGCTGCGGGTGCGCGTGCCCACGCGCAATCGCGAGCGCGCCAAGCATCTCACCCTGCTGCCGACGGTGGAACCGCTGACGGCCGACGTGCATGATGCGACCACGCTGACAGAAGTTGTGCGCGGCTGCGACGCGGTAATCAATCTGATCGGCGTGCTGCATGACGGGCGCGGCAACGCAAGCTTTTCTGCCGCACATGTCGGATTGGCGCGCAAACTGGTGGCTGCCTGCCGCGAGACCGGTGTGCGGCGCTTGTTGCACATGAGTTCTTTGAATGCGGCGGCCAATGCTCCGAGTGAATATCTGCGCAGCAAAGGTGAGGCCGAAGCCATCGTCCGCGCTTCCGGTCTGGATTTCACTCTATTCAGGCCGTCGATTGTGTTTGGCCGGGAAGACAAATTTCTCAATATGTTCGCGGCGCTGCTCAAACGTTTTCCGCTGCTGATCGTGCCCGCCGCGCACGCGCGGTTTCAACCGGTGTATGCGGGCGACGTGGCGCGGGTGTTCGCCGACGCGCTACAGCGCCAGGACAGCATCGGCCAAAGTTACGACCTGTGCGGCCCCACGGTCTACACCATGCAGGAACTCGCCGAGTTTGTGGCGAACACCACCGGGCACTGCCGCATGATTTTCGGCGCCGACAGCACGCTTACCAACATCATGGCGTTTGCGATGGAATGTCTGCCAGGCCAAATGATGAGCCTCGACAATGTGCGTTCGATGACGCTCGACAGCGTGTGCCGGGATTGCACCTTGCCGTTTGGCATCGTGCCCGAAGCGCTGGCAGCGGTGGCGCCGGCGTGGCTCGCCTACCGCACGCCGCGCGGACGCTACGCGCACTTGCGCGACCGCACGCGAGTGTGATGTAACAATCTGTTTTAAATGAAAACTTACACCGTCGGCGGTGCGGTGCGCGATGAGCTGCTGGGTCTGCCGGTGGCGGATCGCGACTACGTGGTGATCGGCGCCACGCCGCAACAGATGGCGGCACTGGGTTACAAAGCCGTGGGCCGCGATTTTCCGGTTTTTCTGCATCCGCAAACACACGAGGAATACGCGCTGGCGCGCACCGAGCGCAAAACCGCGCGCGGTTATCACGGTTTTGCGTTTCACGCCGCGCCCGAGGTCACGCTGGAGCAGGACCTTGCGCGGCGCGATCTCACCATCAACGCCATGGCCAAAGATGAGCACGGTGCGCTGATCGATCCTTTCAACGGCGCGGCGGATCTCAGGGCGCGCGTGCTGCGCCATGTCAGCCCGGCGTTTGCCGAAGACCCGGTGCGTATTTTGCGGCTGGCGCGTTTTGCCGCGCGATTCGCACGCTTGGGATTTACGCTTGCCGACGAAACCCTGACCTTGATGCGGCACATGGTCAGAGAGGGTGAAGTGGACACACTGGTGGCTGAACGCGTGTGGCAGGAGCTCTCACGCGGCCTGATGGAGGCAAAACCCTCGCGCATGTTCGACACGCTGCGCGCGTGCGGCGCATTGGCGCGTGTGCTGCCGGAAGTGGATGCGCTTTTCGGCGTGCGGCAACGCGCCGATCATCATCCGGAAGTCGATACCGGTGTGCATGTGATGATGGTGGTTGATTACGCGGCAGGCCGCGATTACGCGCTGGAGGTGCGCTTCGCGGCGCTGACCCACGATCTGGGCAAAGGCGTTACACCGCCGGCGGAGTGGCCGCGCCACATCGCGCATGAAGCACGCAGCGTTGAACGGGTGGCCGCACTGTGCGAAAGGTTGCGGGTACCGGCCGCCTGCCGCGACCTTGCGCTGATCATGGCGCAACAGCACGGCAACTTTCATCGTGCCGCGGAGTTGCGGCCCGGCACCATAGTGCAGTTGTTGCAAAGCGCCGATGCCTTTCGTAAACCGCAGCGTTTTACACACCTGTTGCAGGCCTGCGAAAGCGATGCGCGCGGGCGGCTGGGGTTTAGCGACCGCCCGTACCCGCAGGCGCAGCGCCTGACGGCTGCGTTTGAGGCAGCGGCTGCGGTTGATTCGGGCGCCGTTGCAAAACAATACCAGGAACCCGAGCGCATCAAGGACGCCATCCATCAGGCGCGCGTCGCGGCGGTGCGTGCAGCGTTGCGTGAAACGGAAGATTGAAACAAAGACCGGCTCTACCGGGTGCTGGACAATCACCTGAAACAGCATCAATATTTGGCTGGCGAGTATTCGAAAGCCGACATGGCGACCTACCCATGGGTGGCGCGTTACGAGTGACACAAAACGGACCTGGCCTCGGTGCCGCATGTCAAACGCTGGTTCGACGCGATTTCGGCGCGGCCCGCGGTGCAACGCGGCATGGCGGTGCCGGGTTAAACTGTTATGACCAAAAGGGGTGAGACATGAAACACAACAAGTTTTCGCAGCGGCGCAGACAGGTGATGGCAATGGGTGCGGGCGCATTGACGGCGCCCGCGGTGGTGATGGCGGCGCCGGAACTGGAAGGGAAACTGTCTCCGGCGGCAGACAGAATTATCGTTTCCGGCCGCATCCTCGGCGCCTCCGCCGGCCAACCGCTGGCGGGTGCGCAAGTGGAAATCTGGCAGGCCGATGCCCGCGGCGTGCGTGCCGAACACACGCGCGAGGTCGTCACCGCCGATGGCGACGGACGCTATTTCGCGGCACTCAACGGCAATGCGCTGCGGCTGCACTATCGCGTGAGCCATCAGGGTTACACCGCGCGCGTGACGCAATTGCACACCACCGGCACGCCACAGCGCTCGGTAACCTTGAGCCGCGATGATGCAGGCGCCACTCGCGCGGCGTTTGAATTGACCCTCGCGCCGGGCAACAAGCTGGCGTCGGCCGCGCCGGATTACATCGCGCTGTAGATACAAGGGCGGGTTAGGTGTAGCCGTAAACCGCCAACGCGTGCATACCCGCGATAACATTTCCCGCCGCCGCCGGCAACTGCTGTTCGCCGGCTGCGTGGGACTCGTCATTCTCCCGGCCGCTGCGCAGCAATGCCGCGGCACGCCGCGCGATCAACTCGGCCCGTTCTATACACGCGGCGCACCCGAGCAAAGCGAATTATGTGAGAGCGGCTCCGGCGGCAGGGAGCGGCTGATGGTTAGCGGGCGTGTCCTCGGCGCCGACTGCAAACCGCTTGCCGGCGCGCTGGTCGAGGTGTGGCACGCCGATGCCAACGGCGACTACAGCGAATTCACGCGCGGCAAGAAGGATGATCCCGCGTGCCTGTTGCGCGCGAGTCTCAAAACCGATGCCGACGGACGATACGTTTTTTCGAGCATAGTGCCGGCGGAATACCCGGGACGCCCGCGCCACATCCACTATCGCGTGAGTCATGCGGCGCACGCCACGCTGGTGACGCAACTTTACTTTGGGCGCGAGCGTGGTGTGGCGGATGAACTCATCGCGAACTTGCAACGCGACGCCCAAGGCGCCGCGCGGGCGGCGTTTGACGTTACGTTGTCGCGGGCGGGCTAGTGCGCCGGTTCACTGTGCCGGCTCCGGATCAAACTCCGCCAGATTGCGGCTGGCCGACAGCCACGCGCCAAGCCAGCCGAGCGCGGCGGCGATCAGGAGCAGGCTTAGGGTGTCGGGCGTCGAGAGGTGATGCAGCTTGAGGTTCGCGCCATAAAATTCGGCGAGGCCGGCCAGGCGGCCATTCAGCAGATGCAGCCCGCCCCAGGTGATCAGCCAGCCGCTCGCGCCACCGGCCAGACCTAACACCGTGCCGTAGTACAAAAACGGGCGACGGATGAACGGGTTGGTGGCGCCTATCAATTTGGCGACTTCGATTTCGGCGCGCTGGGTAAGTATCTGCAGGCGGATGGTATTGAAGGTTACTGCCACCAGCGCGCATGCCAGCAATGCACCCAGCACCAGCACCATCAGCCGGCCCAATTGCAATGTCGCATCCAGCCGCCGTGCCCATGCCGAATCCAGCTGCACATGTTCGATTTTGGGCCAGACTTTGAATTCATCACGCAGTCGTTCGAGTGCGGCGACAGTGTTGTCTTTTGCGTCCACCACGAAACCATCCGGCAGCGGATTACGGCCGAGGCTGCTGATGACGTCGGTCAGCCCTGAACTGGCCTTTAAATCCTCCAGCGCCTGAGCGCGCGCGATGAATCTGAATTTGCTCACGCCGGCATGTCGTTGCAAACGGCTGGCGATCTCGCGCGTGTCGGTGTCCTGCGCTTCCAATAGCAGAAACAGGCTCACTTGCGGCGCGGGCGAGCTGTCGCGCGCGATGTCCTGCACATTCACCAGCACCACATAAAGCGCCAGCGGCAATGCCAGCGCTGCGCCGACCACGCCGATGTTAAGCAGGCTCGCCAACGGCGTGCGCGCGAGGCGCGCCAGCGTGGCGGCGAGACCCAGCCAGTGCTGGCGCAGCCAGTTTCTCATGCAGTGGCCTCGCCTTGCACCAGCTTGCCGTGTTCGAGCGCGATGCAGCGCGGCTGCAAGCGCGCGGCGAGCCGTTCATCGTGCGTGGCGATAACCACCGTAACGCCGACCTGATGAAACGAGCGCAGCAACTCGCCGAGCTCCAGCGCATAGGCCGCGTCGAGATTCGCTGTGGGCTCGTCCGCCAGCAAAATCGCAGGCCGGTGCACTATGGCGCGCGCGATGGCGAGCCGTTGCTGCTCACCACCGGAGAGCGTGACCGGTAGCGACTTCTCTTTGCCCAGCAAACCCACTTTGTCGAGCGCGGCGCGTACCCGTCTGGCGGCGTCGGCGGCCTGATAGCCGATGATGTCCAGCGGCAGCATCACATTCTGGTACACGTTACGGTCATACAGCAATTTGTGATCCTGAAACATCAGGCCAAAATTACGCCGCACATACGGAATCGCCGAAGCGCGCAGCGTGCCGACGTTCTGGCCCTTCACCAGCACCGTACCGGAATTGGGTCGCTCAATCGCCGCCATCAGTTTGAGTAGTGTGCTTTTGCCCGCGCCGGAGTGTCCGGTGATGCACACCATTTCGCCGGCCTGAATTTCCAGCGTGACCGACTTCAGCGCCTCAAAGCCGCCGGGGTAGCGTTTGGTGACGTGGCTGAAAGAAATCATAAGGGCAGGACTGAGGATTGAGGACTGAGGACTGAGTAACCTCTGCGCAGAGGTTACTCTATCCTAAGTCCTCAGTCCTCAGTCCTGAAGTAAAGCCGCCACAAACTCAGCCGCTTTGAACGGACGTAAATCCTCTAACCCTTCGCCCACGCCGATAAAGCGCACGGGTATCGGTAGTGCGCCCGCTTTCCGCGCGCGCACATGCGCGATGGCGGCAATCACACCCCCCTTGGCGGTGCCGTCGAGCTTGGTCAACACCAGACCGGTGACGCCCAGCGTGTCATCAAACGCTTTCACCTGCGCCAGCGCGTTCTGGCCGTTGTTGGCGTCGAGCACGATCAGTATCTCGTGCGGCGCGCCGGGCAGCGCTTTGTCGATAACGCGCTTCACCTTTTTTATTTCATCCATCAGATTCAGTTGCGTCGGCAGGCGTCCTGCGGTATCCGCCAGCACCACGTCGATACCGCGCGCCACCGCCGCATGCATCGCGTCAAACATCACCGCCGCTGCGTCACCCGAGGCCTGGCTGATGACCGCGACGTTGTTGCGTTCGCCCCACGCCATCAATTGTTCGCGCGCCGCCGCGCGAAAGGTGTCGCCTGCCGCGAGCAACACTTTTTTGCCCTGCGCCTGATAGTAGTGCGCGAGCTTGCCTATCGAGGTGGTTTTACCGGCGCCGTTCACCCCCGCCAGCATGATGACAAATGGCTTGTGCGTGCCCACATCCAGCGGCTGCTCTATGGGCTTTAGCATCGCGGTGAGGTTTTCCGCCAGCGCCTGTTTGAGTTGCACGGCGTCGGTATAGCGTTCGCGCCGCGCTTGCGCGCGCAGGGCGTCTATCAGGAAAGCGGTGGCTGTCACGCCTACGTCGGCGGACAGCAGCACCGTTTCGAGTTCGAGGTAAAACGCCTCGTCGAGCTTGCGCCCCGCGCCAAACAGCCCGGCGACCTGTGCGCCGAGTTTTTCGCGCGTTTTTGCAAGCCCCGACTTCAGCCGCGTGAGCCAGCCGCCGGAAGGCGTGCCGGCTTCGCCAGCAACCGCGGGCGCCGCATCTTTGTCTTTGGATTTGAGGAAACCAAACATCGGAAGTCGTGTCAGAAGCGAAGTCGGGCGCCAAGAGGTGTTACTCGGCGCGCTGTAATTGGATACAATTCTACCCGAAACATTTTGCAGGTCTCTCCCCCGGTGGTGCTTATGTTGAATAATCTGAATAAATGGATGGCGCGGCATGTCGCGCTCGGCGTGGTTGCGTTTTGCGTGCAGGCGGGGCTGCCAGCCACGGTGCACGCTGCCGACGCCAGCGTGGGTGAACACGTTCTCTCCAACGGCATGCGCGTGATCGTCAAGACCGACCGCCGTGCGCCGGTGGTGGTGTCTATGGTTTGGTACAAGGTGGGCAGTGTGGACGAGGTGAACGGCGTCACCGGCGTCGCGCATGTGCTTGAGCACATGATGTTCAAGGGTACCAAAACCAATCCCAAGGCGGATTTTTCCAAACTGGTGGCGGCGGTGGGCGGGCGCGACAACGCGTTTACCGGCCGCGATTACACCGGCTATTTTCAGACGGTGCAAAAATCGCAATTGCCGCTGATGCTCAGGATGGAGGCCGATCGCATGGTCAACACCCTGATCACGCAGGAGGAATTCAGCAAGGAAATCAAAGTGGTGATGGAAGAGCGGCGCATGCGCACCGACGACCGCGCACGTTCCGTGGTGTATGAGCAATTGATGGCGACGGCTTTGCGTGCGCATCCCTACCGCGCGCCGGTGGTGGGCTGGATGAGCGACCTGCAAAGCATGAACGCCGAAGACGCGCGCGCCTTCTATGAAAAATGGTACGCGCCCAACAACGCCACGCTGGTGGTGGTGGGCGACGTGTCGCATGACGAGGTGTTCAGGCTGGCGCAGGAACATTTCGGGCCGCACAAAATCAAAACCTTGCCGCAGCGTAAACCGCAGGACGAGCCGCCGCAGACCGGCATCCGCCGCATCACCGTCAAAGCCCCCGCCGAACAGCCGTATTTTTTGATGGCGTACCGCGCGCCCAAACTGCTGGACCCCGAAAAAGACTGGGAGCCGTACGCACTCGACATGCTGGCCAGCGTGCTCGACGGCAACGGCGCGTCGCGCTTCAGCCGCGAACTCATACGCGGCACACAAATCGCCAGCAGCGTGGATGCCAGCTACGATGGCGTGGGCCGCGGCCCGGCGTTCTTTTATTTTTCGGGTGTGCCCACCTCGGGCAAAACGCTGGCAGAACTGGAGCAGGCGGTGCGCGGCGAAGTCAAAAAAATCATCGACGACGGCGTCACCGAAGATGAACTCAAGCGCATCAAGGCCCAGGTCATCGCCTCGCGCGTGTATGAACGCGATTCCATGTTTTTCCAGGCGCGCCAGATAGGCTCGATGGAAACCTCGGGCTATTCGTACAAGACGATTGATCTTATGACCGAAAAATTCAAAGCCGTCACCGCCGAACAAGTGCGCGAAGTTGCGCGCAAATATTTGATCGACGATGTGTTGACCGTGGCCTATCTCGATCCACAGCCGGCAGGCGAAAGAAAGCCCGCGGCGCCTACAGCCGGAGCACGTCATGCGCAGTAAGTTATTGTTTTTATTAATTATTCTTGTTATTCCAGGCGCAGCGCAGGCCATTCTGCCGATCCAGCATTGGCAAACGGCCAATGGCGCACGCGTATATTTCGTCGCAAACCGCGATCTGCCGATGCTCGATCTGAGCATCGATTTCGCTGCCGGCTCGGGCTTCGACCGCAGCGAAAAACCCGGCGTCGCGAGCATGACCAACCGCGTCATGCGCCTCGGCGCCGAGGGCATGACCGAAGACGAAATCGCCAGCAAAACCGCTGACGTGGGTGCGGGGATTTCAGGGCGTTTTGACAGCGACCGCGCGGGCCTCTCCCTGCGCACGCTGTCGAGCCGCGCGGAGCGCGAGCAGGCGCTGCAGGTCTACACGCGCATTTTGCACAAGCCGCTGTTTCCGCAACCTGCGTTTGAGCGTGAAAAAACGCGGCTCATCGGCGCGCTCAAGGAATCTGATATTCAGCCGGGCACCATAGCGGGACTGACGTTTAACCGCTTGATGTATAGCGCGCATCCCTACGGACTGCGTGCGTCGGGCGACGTTGAATCGGTGGGCAAAATTACCCGCGACGATCTTACTGCGTTTTACCGGCGTCACTACGTTGCGCGCAACGCCGTAATCGCCATCATGGGCGACGTTTCGCGTGATGAGGCCAACGCCATTGCCGAGCGCATCACCGCGGGTCTGCCCCAGCCGGACGGGCGTGTAGCGCCGGTGCTGCCGCCGGTGGAAGCGCAAGCGCAAAAGGTAACGCGCCTGATCCCGCATCACGCGTCGCAAAGCCACATCCTCATCGGCGCCATCGGCATTGCGCGCAATGACCCGGATTATTTTCCCTTGTTCGTCGGCAACTACGTGCTGGGCGGCGGCGGATTTGCCTCGCGCATCAACGAAGAAGTGCGGCAAAAGCGCGGCCTCGCCTATTCGGCGTACAGTTATTTTTCGCCGTTGGCGCAAAAAGGCTCGTTCGTCATCGGCATGCAGACGCGCAAGGATCAGGCGCAGGAAGCGCTCGATGTCACGCTTAAAACCCTGCGCGATTTTGTGGCGCATGGCCCGACCGCGAAAGAACTGCAGGACGCCAAGGCCAACCTCATCGGCGGCTTTCCGTTGCGCATCGACAACAACCGCAAGATTCATGAATATCTGGGCGTGATCGGTTTCTACAATCTGCCGCTGAAGTATCTGGATGAATTTACCGGCAACATCGAGCGCGTAACCGCCGCCGACATCAAGCGCGCCTTTGCCGCGCGCATAGACCCCGACAAGCTGATCACGGTGGTGGTGGGTGCTGAAGGCGCTGAAAAAGCGGCAGCCGCGCCGAAATAAGTGTCGTGACTGAAGCTGTGTGAAACTCAACCGCGTGCGCGTGATCGGCGGCGCCTGGCGCAGCCGCATGATCACTTTCCCCGATCAAAAAACATTGCGTCCCACGCCCGACCGCGTGCGCGAGACGCTGTTCAACTGGCTGGGACAGGACCTGACCGGCCGGCGTTGCCTGGACCTCTACGCCGGCAGCGGCGCGCTGGGTTTTGAAGCGGCCTCGCGCGGCGCAAGCGAAGTGCTAATGGTCGAGCGTGAGCGGGACGTTTGTGCTGCGCTCGAAGCCAGTCGCAGCGCGCTGGGCGCCGCCGAGGTGAAGATCGTGCGCGGCGATGCGCTCGACTTCCTGCGCCGCGGGCAGGGTGTGTATGATGTCGTTTTTCTGGATCCACCGTTTGCCGCAGCGCCGTGGGATGCGCTGTTTGAGGCGTTGCCCGGCTGGATTGCAGCGCAGGGCGTGGTGTATCGCGAAAGCGGTGACAAGCCGGCGGCGCCGGCAGGGTGGCAGATTTTCAAGCAAAGCCGCGCCGGCCGGGTGAATTTTCAACTGTTGAAACTTTTGAAACAGACGACTCATGACAATCAAAGCGGTTTACCCCGGAACGTTTGACCCGATCACGCTGGGGCACGAAGACCTGACACGGCGCGCGGCCCGGCTTTTTGACGGCGTGATACTCGCGGTGGCCGACAGCAAATCGAAAAAGCCGCTGTTCACGCTGGACGAGCGTATTGCCATCGCGCGCGAGGCATTCAAGGAGTTGCAAAACGTGGAAGTGATGGGGTTCTCCGGTCTGCTGATGAACTTTGTGCGGCAACACGGCGCTCGCGTGGTGGTGCGTGGCGTGCGCGCGGTGTCCGACTTTGACTATGAATTTCAGTTGGCCGGGATGAACCGGCAGTTGTATCCCGAAGTCGAAACCATCTTCATGACGCCGGGCGAACAGTATGCGTACGTATCCGCCACCCTGGTGCGCGAAATTTCCATCCTCGGCGGTGACGTGAGCAAATTCGTGTCGCCGCTGGTGGCAGCGCGACTGGCCGAAAAAGTCAGGCCGCCCGGAGGCAAATAACATGGCGTTGATGATCACCGACGAGTGCATCAACTGCGACGTGTGCGAGCCGGAATGCCCCAACGACGCGATCTCGGCGGGCGAGGAAATTTACGTTATCGATCCGAAAAAATGCACCGAGTGCGTCGGACACTTCGACAAACCGCAGTGTCGGATCGTGTGTCCGGTGGATTGCATACCGCTGAACCCGGATGTGGTTGAAACCCAGAAACAGTTGCTGGAGAAATATTCGCGCTTGATGGCCATTAAAATTATTTAATAAAAACAAATAGTTATATAATTATGGGGCAAGAAGAACGCAGCCCGGTAAAAGTAACGCCCTATGAGTGCGACTGAAAAAGCCACGGACTCAATGCTAACCCGCGAAACGATACTTCGTGGGTTGCAGGCGTTGTCTGACGCATTGGAAAAACACGGCGTGACGGGTGAAGTTTGCCTGTTTGGCGGCACCGTCATGGTGCTGGCTTTTAGCGCGCGGCTGATGACGAAAGATGTGGATGCGCTATTCCAACCCACCCGGACCATTCGCGAGCTCGCCCGCCGTATCGCAACGGAGCAACACCTGCCTGCCGATTGGCTCAATGATGGTGTCAAGGGTTATATATCAGCTCGCCACGAGATCACAGCAGGAAATCTCCCCCAATTTACGCATCTGCGTTTAACCATGCCAGTGCCGGAGTACCTGCTTGCAATGAAATGTATGGCTGCCCGCATCGGCACGGCTGTGGGTGAACCGACAGATGTCGCCGATATAGTGTTTCTGATCCGCCATCTGAAACTTACATCCGCGCACGCAGTGATAGAGGGCGTAGCACGTTACTATCCCGCCAATCGCATTCCGTTGAAAACGCAGTATCTGGTGGAAGGGTTGTTCGACGAGGGGAAGGTATGAGACCCAGTACCCTGCTGCAAGTCGCACAACGCGCGCATGATGGCGATGACTTCGACCGCTGCCTGGCCAATTTTCTCGATGCGTTTTACGCCGTGCCCAATGCGGAGGCGTTGTCGCCGGAACCGGCTCTGTTAGCGCCCACGCTGGGTGACCTGGGCCATGTGCAGGATGCATATCTCGCGGCAACGGCTGAGCACCTGGCTTGCCATTACGGCTTTGCCGTGCCCGCCTGGGTTGTGGCGGATGAACGCAAATTGCAGCGCCCGTGGTTTGCCTCGCAACTGGCGTCTTTGCGCGCGGTATTGCTTTTGGAAAGCCCCGTAGCGTTTCGTTCGCGCAATATTTTCATCAGTGAGAACGCCCTCTCACGCGCCTAAGCCGCCAGCACCCAAGCCGTCAGCGGTGGCAGCCCCGGCGTTGCGGTGACAATTCACCGCGTTTCTGCGTAAAGACATTCAGGATTATTAATATGACACTTGCTAGCGGTATACCTGAACCGCCCGTTTGCCCCGGCCCCGATCTCAACACGCGCAAACCGTCGTTCTCCCTGCCGCCGGGCGCCACCGACAGTCACGCCCATGTGTTTGGCGAGCGCGAAAAATACGCTTACGCCGCCGACCGGCAATACACGCCGGCGCCGGTATTCCTGAAAGACTATCTTGCCATGCACGATGCGGTGGGCTTCACGCGCGGCGTGGTGGTGCAGTCGGGGGTGCATGGCACCAACAACAACGTAATCGTCGATGCCATCGCGCAGTCACATGGCCGGCTGCGCGGCATTGCGTTGCTGCGTGAGGATATTGCCGACGCTGAACTCGATGCGCTGGACCAAGCGGGCGTGCGCGGCTTTCGCGCGAATCTGGTGGCGAAAGTCGGTGTGCAATTCGACGCCGCAAAAAAACTCGCCGCGCGTGTTGCGCGTCTGGGCTGGCACGCGCAGTTTTTGCTGGATATCGAAAATTTTCCCGACTTCGACCGCATCGCCGCCGAGTTTCCCGCCAAAATGGTCATCGATCACATGGGCCGGCCGGATGTGGCGAAGGGCGTAAACGCGCCGGGCTTTCAGGCACTGATCCGCGCACTGCGTAGCGGGCGCGTGTGGACGAAACTGTCTGCGCCGTACCGTACTTCCCGCGCGCCGATACCCTACGACGATCTCACCCCGTTCGCACACGCGCTGGTGGCAGCGGCACCCCAGCAACTGGTGTTCGGCACCGACTGGCCGCATGTGATGATGGAAGGCGAAATGCCCAATACCGGCACGCTGGTGGAACAGCTTGCGGTGTGGGTGCCGGATGCTGTCATACGCACAAAAATACTCGTGAACAATCCCGTCCGTTTGTATCGTTTTTGAATGTCGTTTTTGGGCAGGCTATAAGGCTAGAAATCATTGCATTCGAGTAGATCAGGATTAATCCGGCTGCCGCAAATCAACTGAGCGCGGTCACCGGCACCGCAGCGCCATGCACGGCGCTTGCGGCATCTGACGCGAGGAACACGATCACGTTTGCCAAATCCGCCGGCGCGACCCACTTCGCCGGATTCGCCTTGGGCATCGCCGCGCGGTTTTCGGGCGTGTCGATAATGGTCGGCAGCACGCAATTGACGTTGATGTTCTTCTCACGCAGTTCCGCTGCCATCGCCTCGGTCATCCGGATTACCGTGCCCTTCGACGCGGTGTAAGCGCCCATTTGCGCCACGCCCTTTTGCGCGGCAAAGGCGCCAATGTTGATGATCTTGCCGCTGCCTGCCGCTATCATGTGCGGCACCACGGCACGCACCGCGTGCAGCAGCGTGCGGGTGTTGATGTCGAACAGGAAGTTCCAGTTCTCGTCCGAGGTCTCATGCACCGTTTCGCCCATGCGGAATCCGCCGGCGATGTTGCACAGCACGTCGATGCGTCCGAAGCGCGCGAGTGCGGCTTGCGCAACAGCTGTCGCTCCGGCCATCTCGAGAAGATTCGCGGGCGCGAACGAGCGGTGTTCGCCCTCCTCTCCAAAGGCCGCCTGCAGACTCTCGCGTCTGAGATCCACCAGCATCAGGTCGGCGCCCAGATCGCCAAACGCCTTGGCCACGGCCTTGCCCAGATTGCCGGCCGCGCCGGTGACGATGACAGTTCGATTGCCAAAGCTCATATTCCTTCTCCCGAATGCGGTGTGGACAGTGTGTGCAGATTGCATTTTGCCACGCCGATTAGCGTTGGCAGGTAGAGCAATAGAATGTCGACCGCTGTCCCTGCTGCAAGCGCTTAATCAGTGTACCGCAGCGGTTACACGGTTGCCCTTCGCGGTCATATACCGCGAAATTACTCTGAAAATTCCCCGCCATGCCGTCGCCGCCGACATAATCGCGAATGCTGCTGCCCCCCGCGGTGATGGCTGCGCTCAGGGTTTCCCGAATCGAATTGGCCAATGCGTCACAGCGCGCGCGGGTGAGCCGGCGCGCGGCGATACGCGGGCTGATGCCGGCACGGAACAGCGCTTCGCTGGCGTAGATGTTGCCCACGCCCACCACCACGTGGCTGTCCATGACGACAAGTTTGATGGCGGCGCTGCGCTTGCGTGTAACGTTGTAGAGCGCCGCGCCGCTGAAATCCGCGGACAGCGGTTCGGGGCCTAAAAGCGCGAACAACTTGTGCCGCAACACGTCCCCGCTATGCCACAGTACCAGGCCGAAGCGCCGCGGGTCGCGCAGGCGCACGGCTTTGCCGTTCGACAGCACCAGATCGAAGTGATCGTGTTTTTCCGGCGGCGTGTCGCGATCCACCAGCCACAAGCGTCCCGACATGCCCAGATGCACAATCAAGGTGCCGGTGCCGCAATCGATCAGCAAATATTTCGCGCGCCGTGTCAGTGCGCGTATGGTCAGGCCCGCCACGCACCGGGGTAACGCGCGCGGAATCGGCTGACGCATGCGCCGCTCGCGCACTACCGCGTGCGTGATGCGCACGCCCACCATCGCCGTGAGCAGACCGCGGCGCGTGGTTTCGACTTCGGGGAGTTCGGGCATTTTAGAGTGATGAGGACTAAGGACTAAGGACTGAGGACTGAGGACTGAGGACTAAGGACTGAGGACTGAGGAGCGAAGGGGGTAACCTATTCACTCCTTCACCGCCCTACAGGCGCCGACATCATTTTTTTGCCTACGTCGCCAACGAAAACGAATTGCAGACCGAGGTCCGCGCGGCGCACAATGAGTTCCGGTTCGGATAGCACTATGCCGAGCGTGATCCTGGCGCCGTCTTTGAGTGTGATGTGAATTTCACTGGCCGGTTTGCGTACATCACTCGCTTCAGTGCGCAGCGCGCTGCCGTCGCGCCACTGCGCTACCCAGCGGTTGTAATCGTCTTGCGAGAGTTCGCCGGCGGACGGCGCGGTGCTCCATTTTTTTCCGTCGGTGGCGACAGTGAATGCGCCAAATTCAAAGCGCAGCGGCGCGTCATTGGGCGCCAGCACGCTGCGCCGCAACAGCGCCTGCGCATCTGCCGGCACGGCAGCGGCGAAGCGTAATTCCAGCAGGAAAATCTGATTTTGCGTGAGCAGGTATTGTTCGCGCGTGACGGTGTTGATGGCGCCGAACGCAAACCGTTGATCGTTGATGATGAGTTCTGTCTGAGGTTGGTCGAGCTCGAATTTCGCGGCTTCCGATGCCGGGTACTGCAACGCGCTTTTGGCTTCAAGCACCGCCAGCAGCCGCAGCACCTGAAAATCGTCGGCGGGCGCCTGGACCGGCTCAGTCATGAACCACTGCGCATTGCGCTTTTCCAGCACCGCCAGCGTCTTGCCTTTACGCAGCACACGCAGCGTGCGCGCGTCAGCGGGCTTGAGTGCCGAGACCGCGTGCGCCGGGCCTTGCGGTTTAGGCGGCTTTAGCCACACCAACAAGCCCAGCGCGATGACGCAGGCGAACAGTGCGCCGAGGGTAATCCAGCGTTTGCGCACTAGAACGCCTTGCGCCGCCGCCACCACACTACGATGCCGGTAATGGCGAACACCAGCGGCAGCACCAGCAGAAATGTAAACGCGATCGTATACAGCAAGGTCTGATCGATGCTGATCTGCACATCGGCGGCCGGACGCGGCGGGATCGCGATCAGCTTGTCGTCGCCGCTGAGCCAGTTGAGCATCGCTACGCCCAATTGCAGATTGCCGCCGTTGCCCAAAAACGAATTCGACAAAAACGCGCCGTTGCCCACCACCACCACGCGCTGCTGCCGGTCGCCCGCGGTGCGTTCGAACGCGGTAGCAATATTAATCGGGCCCTGAAAATCACGATCTTTGTCAAACACGGGTTTGTCGTCGAGCTTGTCGGTTTCGACCCAGCCGCGTTGTGCGACTTCAATCAGCGGCGTCATGCGCCAGCCTTCGCGCTCGTCCGCGCCGATCTGGCGGCTGCCGGGAAACAGCGTGTTCAGGCGAAACGCGCCGGTGATGGCATGGCGCGCGTAGTTCGAACCGACCGCGAGCGTGGGCGGGCCGCTGCGCGGTTTCAACGACGGATCAACCACCGTGCCGGGTGTCAACACCAGGCCTAGAAATTCCGCCACCGGCTCCAGGCCGTGCAAGGGTTCGGGATCCATCAACCATAGTAGATTACCGCCTGCCTCGACGTGCGCGCGCAGCTTCGCCACTTCACTCTCCTGCAAATTCGCTTGCGGGCTGGCGATGATCAGGGCGGCGGCATTGCGCGGCACATCCTGCGCGACCGACAGATTCAAACTGGAAAGCTTGTAACCTTTCAACTGCAACTGGCGGCCGAATTCACCGAGATCGTGATTGGCGACGCCATCGAGTTTGCGTTCACCGTGGCCATCGAGCCAGTACAGCACCGCGTTGCTGGTGCGCGTGAGACGTATCAGCGCGTTGACGAAATTCTGCTCGTTGAATTCACCCAGCGGCAGATGTTCGGTGCGGTTCTTATGCTCAATCACCAGTTCGTTGGGCGAACGCAGCCCTGCCGCGTTGGCGCGCTTGGGGTCGTCGCGCGGATCGACCAACGCCAACGAGAGATCGGGTTTTATGCGTTGCCATGGGCGCAATTTTTCCTGCACCAGTTTGTGGACATCGTTGCCGCTGCCGTCTTTTGCCATGGCGTAGGCGGTAACGTTGACCGGGCCGTCGAATTGCTTGAGCGCATCCTGCGTGCCCTGCGACAGCGTGTTGCGCGCGTTGGCGGTGACATCCCGCTCGACGCGATACTCCTGCGCCACCCACGCCAGCAGCATCACCAGCGCGAGCAACAGCAGCGTGTAGATCAAGCCTTGCGCGAGCAACTGCGAGCGGACTTTGCGGTTAATGTTCATGCCCGAACCATTAGCCGCGCAGCCGCCGCGCTTCAAGCTGGCGCACGGTGAGCGCGAGAAACAGTGCGCTCAGCAACAGCAGGCAAATGATGGCGTAACTGTCGATCAAGCCGCGTCCCAGCGGTTCGAAATTTTTTAACGGCGAAAACACCTGCGCGAACGCTGCCAGCACACCGAGGCCGCGCGCCTGCAGGTTGTCGGCCACGTGTTCGCCCATGAACACCATCGCCAGCAGCGCGCCGAACGCCCCCAGCGCCGCCACAATGGGCTGCGTGGTGAGACTCGACACATACAAACTCACCGCCGCAAACGCCGCCGCGGTTAGTGCAAGGCCGAGTACGATGCTGCCGATCAAACGGTAGTCGAGTTTCGTAGCCACACTAAGCGATAGTGGCATCAGCGTAACTAATGTTAATAGTATCAATAACATACCGAATAACGCTAAAAACTTTCCCAACACGATATCGCCCATCGAAATGGGCGCCGAGGTGAGCAGCACCATGGTTTGGTTGCGGCGCTCTTCGGCGATCAAGCGCATCGCCAGCAGCGGCACGGCGAACAACAGGATCGCCGCGGTGATGGAAAACGTCGGCGCCGCGACCAATTCGGTAAAGCCGGGCGGGCTGGGCAATTGCAGCAACTGCGGTTGTATCTGCAAAAAATCATCGAAGCGTTTGAGAAAGCCGTAACCGACGATGACCTGCACAAACGTCAGCACCACCCATGCGATGGGCGAAATAAACAGTGACCTCAGATCCTTGCCGGCGATGGTGAAGATCATGGCCGCCGGTTCCGGTGCGCGTTAGTCAACTCGTCACGTCGCGTGAGGTTGATAAACACATCTTCCAGATGGGTTTGCGCCGGGCCGATCTGGCGCAGCCCCCACTGACGCTCCGCAGCCAGCGCCACGATGCGCGCGGTGGGATCCGCCGCCGCCGTGACGCGCACGCGAAACAGGTTTTCAGCGGCAGGTCCAGCCTGTTCAACGTGCTCGACGCCGGGGATCAAGAGCAATTCTTCTATTGCCGGTGGATGGTTCAACCCCACCAGCAGCGTGCGCCCGCTATGCAACTGTTTGAGCGCGCTGATGCTATCCGCATACACCATTTTGCCGTGATGCATGATTTGCACGCGGTCGCAGATGGCTTCGACTTCGGACAGGATATGCGTGGACAGAATTACGCTGTGCGCGCTGCCGAGTTCGCGTATCAACGCGCGGATGTCGCGGATCTGATTGGGATCGAGACCCACGGTCGGCTCATCGAGAATAATCACATCGGGTTCGTGCACAATGGCTTGCGCAATACCCACACGCTGCTGGTAGCCTTTGGACAGCGTGCCGATCAGTTTGCGGCTGACGTCACCGAGACCGCAGCGTTCGCGCGCGCGATTGACAGCCGCAGTGCGGTGCGGCTTCGGCACGCGATGCAGGCGCGCCGCGAAATCGAGATATTCGGTTACGGTAAGGTCGCGGTAGAGCGGCGGTATTTCGGGAAGGTAACCGATGTGCGCCTTGGCGGCTACCGGGGCTTCGAGCATATCAACGCCGCAGATACTGACCGACCCCGTGGTGGGCGCCAGATTGCCGGTCAACATCTGCATGGTGGTGGTTTTGCCTGCGCCGTTGGGGCCCAGAAAACCCAGCACTTCGCCCTGCCGCAGCTGCAGATCAATGCCATCCACGGCAGCATGTGCGCCGAAGCGGCGAGACAAATCGCTGGCGTGGATGGTCGCCGCCACCGCGATCGGAGTTGGTGCTGAGGATGACATTGATAATGTGGCTTTATAAGCGTCGCTTGTGGAGTGTGCGAAATATACCTAAACTGTGAAACTTAATGAAGCGATGTTGCTCAAAACGCTCGAATAATCATTTGCTTATTTCATATTTATTGCTGTTGTCGCGAAACGCCTCGTCCTTATGACTTTACACAAAAACTGGCTTATTACAGCGCTGATAGTGGCATGGGCTGGCGCCGCGCCTGCCTTTGCGCAAGCGCCCGCCCCGTCGGCGCCCGCGACGCCGCGCGTGAAGCCCCAGTCACCCACAGCACCGGCGCTGCCGTTGGTGGATCTGTCGACAGAGCTACTCTACAAAATAATGCTGGCGGAAATCGCCCTGCAACGCGGTTCGCCGCAGTTGGCGGCGCAAACCCTGCTCGAAGTCGCGCGCGAAACGCGCGATCCGCGGGTGGCGCAGCGTGCCACCGAAGTGGCGTGGAACGCGCGCTTAATGAAAGAGGCGCTCGAAGCCGCCAGTCTGTGGTTGAACATTGTTCCGCAATCGGCCCAGGCGCGGCAAGTGGTGGCGTCATTGCTGGTGAATCAGGAAAATCTGGCCGAGGCGAAAGCGCCGCTGGAGCAATGGCTCGCCGGCGACAAGGCCAATGTGGCACGCAACTTCGCGCAAGTGGCGCAGTTGCTCACGCGCCACAAAGATAAAAAAGCGGTGTTTGAGTTGCTGCGCGGGCTGGCGCGCCCGTATAACAGCAGCGCCGACGTGCGCCTGGCGGTGGCGCAAGCGGCGTGGAACGCCAATGATGTCGATGCCTCGCTGGCGGAATCGCGCGCGGCACTCGCTATCCAGCCGGATCTCGAACTGGCGGCGCTGTTTCACGCCCAGGCGTTGCAACGCCGTTCCCCCGCCGAGGCGTTGACGTATCTCGGTGATTATCTCAAACGTTTTCCGCAGGCAAAAGATGGGCGGCTCGCCTATGCGCGTTTGCTGGCGAGCGAAAAGCGTCAGGCGGATGCGCGCCAGCAGTTTGAAATTCTGGTGAAGGAAGCCCCCAACAATCCGGATATCGCGATGGCGGTGGCGTTGCTGGCGCTGCAGACCGGCGACCCGGATGCCGCTGAAAAGTACTTCAAAGGCGCGCTCGACGTCGGCCACAAAGAGCCCGACGCTATCTGGTTGTTTCTGGGCCAGATCAACGAAGATCGCAAAAATTATGAGGAGGCGCTTAAATGGTACGGCGGCGTCAGCAGCGGTGATCGCTATTTGAGCGCGCAGGCGCGTTACGCCAACGTGCTGGTCAAACAAGGCAAGCTGGACGCGGCGCGCAAGCACTTGCAATCGATAACACCGACCGACAACGCACAGCGCATCCATTTGGTGCAGGCCGAGGCCAATCTGCTGCGCGAGTCGCTGGCCTACAATGACGCCTATGATTTGCTGGGCAAGTCGCTCGAAGGCACGCCGGATTCGGTGGATCTGCTCTACGACCAGGCGATGATCGCGGAGAAGCTCGACAAGCTCGATGTGCTGGAGCGCAATCTGCGCAAAATAATAGAGATCGACCCCAAACATGCGCACGCCTACAACGCGCTCGGCTACACCCTGGCTGATCGCAACCAGCGCTTGCCCGAAGCGCGCAAACTCATCGAAAAAGCGCTTGAGCTATTACCGCAGGACGGCTACATCATCGATAGCCTGGGCTGGGTGCTGTTTCGCATGGGGCACACGCGCGAGGCTGTGACACAGTTGCGCCGCGCATTCGAGCTGCGGCCCGAGGCTGAAGTCGGCGCGCATCTGGGTGAAGTATTGTGGGCCGATGGCAAGCGTGAAGAAGCGCTAAAAATCTGGTCTAACCTGTTAAAGGATGGCCCCGCCAACGACACTTTGCAAAGCACGGTAAAGCGTCTGGCGCCTTCGCTGCTGCCCGCTGTCAAGTAACTTCGGTAAATGATCGTTTTTAATCGACGTCGTGCTCTACTGGCGGCCGCTGCCGGCTTACTTACCCTGGCCGGTTGCGCCAGCGTGCAGCCGGTGCCGGAAAAGGCCGGGCGCGCAGCACCCTTTGATGTATTGGGCCGGGTGTTGGTGCATTACGACGGCCGTGCATTTAGCGCCAATGTGCGCTGGCTGCACGGGGCAGATGCCGATGAGTTATTTCTGATGACACCCACCGGACAAGTGCTGGCGCAACTGCGCGAAGATGCCGAGGGAGCGGTATTTACCAGCGCGGACAAAAAGGAGTATCGCGGCGCGCGCGCGGAGTCGCTGACCAAACAGGCGTTGGGTTGGGAGTTGCCGCTGGCGCGCATGCAGCACTGGGTGCGCGGCGTGCCCGTGCCCAACTATCCTGCCGTGATTGATGAGCGCGATGCCGCCGGCAAAATCAGGCAGCTGACGCAAGACGGCTGGCAAATCACCTACGAATATTATGCTGCCGCCGAAAACGACGGTCTGCCGCGGCGCATGGAGGTGGTGGGCGAAAAACAAACGATGCGGCTGGTGATTGATACCTGGCGCAAAGAAACACCGTAGTGTCGCGAACCGCGCGGCGCAAGGGAGGGAGCTAATTTCGCGCCATGATGGATTTTTCAGCACCCTACCCCGCGCCCGCCAAACTTAACCTGATGCTGCGCGTAGTGGGCCGTCGTGCCGACGGCTACCACTTGCTGCAAACGGTATTGCGCTTCATTGATTATGGCGACACGCTGCGTTTTCGTGTGCGCGGCGACGGCGTGATCACGCGCGTGAATGAGGTGCCCGGCGTACCTGCGGATGCCGACCTTTGCGTGCGCGCCGCGCGCTTGTTGCGCGAGGTGAGCGGCACTGCGCTGGGCGCGGATATTGCGCTTGAAAAGCGCCTGCCGCTGGGCGCTGGCTTGGGCGGCGGCAGTTCCGACGCAGCGACCACGCTGCTGGCCTTAAACGGTCTTTGGAAAACGGCTATTCCCAGATCACAACTTATTGAATTAGCAGTAAAAATTGGCGCGGACGTGGCGGTATTCGTGTTTGGTAAAAACGCCCTGGCCGAAGGCATCGGCGAGCAACTGCGAGCACTGGAATTGCCGCCGGCATGGTATGTGGTTTTATGTCCGCCGGTGGTGGTGTCCACGGCTGCCGTTTTCAGTCACCCGGAATTGAAAAGGGACTCCAAAAAGGCTATAATTCTGGGCTTTTCCGGGGCTGCCGGTCGGTTACTTGCTGTTAACGATTTGCAGCCGCTGGTGGTAAAGCACTATCCCGAAGTCGCACAGCATTTAGCCTGGTTAGCGCAAAAAACCGCGCAACACGGCTCCGCCAGGATGACCGGTTCGGGTGCGTGTGTGTTTGCGTCGTTTGAAAGTGAGGATGCCGCGCGTGCAGTGTTTGCGCAACGGCCTCCCGGCATGCAGGGCTTTGTCGCGCAAGGGTTGCCGAATCATCCGCTGCACGATCTGGGGATGCAGTAGTAAGCCATTGTTTTTATTATTTTATTTGGGGAGTCGCCAAGTGGTAAGGCACCGGATTTTGATTCCGGCATTCGTAGGTTCGATCCCTACCTCCCCAGCCAGAATTTCTGCACGCTGCCGGATCTATCAACCGTGAATGAATATCGGGGTTCCGCCGCAATGCTTGATCGTCTGATGGTGTTTACCGGGAACTCAATTCCGAAGCTGGCGGCGGAGGTGGCGGAGCATTTGCATGTGACCATGGGCCGCGCCAAAGTCGGACGTTTTTCCGACGGCGAGGTGATGGTTGAAATTCTCGAAAACGTGCGCGGACGCGACGTCTTTGTGTTGCAGTCGATTTGCCAGCCCACCAACGACACCTTGATGGAACTGCTGGTCATGGTCGATGGCTTAAAGCGCGCCTCGGCCGGGCGGGTTACGGCGGCGATTCCCTACATGGGCTACGCGCGGCAGGACCGGCGGCCCAGTTCGGCGCGGGTGCCGATTACCGCCAAAGTGGTGGCGAATATGCTGACCACGGTGGGCGTGGATCGTGTGCTGACGATGGATTTGCATTCGGAACAGATACAGGGATTCTTTGATATACCGGTGGACAATATTTATTCGGGCCCGATTTTGCTCGGCGATGTCTGGAAAAAGAATTTCACCGGGCTGGTGGTGGTGTCGCCCGACGTGGGTGGCGTGGTGCGCGCGCGGGCGCTGGCGAAGCGCCTAGAAGCGGATCTGGCAATTATCGACAAGCGCCGTCCGCGCCCCAATGTGGCGACGGTGATGAATATCATCGGTGAAGTCGAGGGCCGCACCTGCGTCATCGTGGATGATCTGGTCGACACCGCGAACACCTTGTGCGAGGCGGCCGCGGCGCTGAAAAAAAGCGGCGCCGCGAGGGTGCTGGCGTATTGCACGCACCCGGTGCTGTCGGGCAAGGCCATAGAACGGATCATGAGTTCAGAGCTGGATGAACTGGTGGTCACCGACACCATCCCGCTGCGCGAAGACGCCCAGGCTTGCAGCCGCATACGGGTGCTCAGCATCGCCGGCTTGTTCGCCGAGACGGTGCGGCGTATTAGTGCGGAGGATTCGGTGAGTTCGTTGTTTGTAGAATAGATTTTTCAGTGTTGAGTTTTAAGTGTTAAGTGTTGAGTTGGCGGCCACTACTACCGTTTAACTCAACACTCAAAACTCATCACTCAACACTGTTTTTAAAACCCCGGAACGATCTGGTCGCGGACGTTCCGAATTTCAGGAGAATGTAATGAAGATTGCTGTAACTGCCTACCCGCGTACGCTACAGGGCACGAGTGCGAGCCGCCGCCTGCGTACCAGCGGGCGCGTCCCCGGCATTATTTACGGGGCCGATCAACCGGTGCAAAAAGTGGAGCTCGATCAGGCCGCCGTATTGCGCCATCTCAAGCTGGAAGTGTTTCACGCATCGGTACTCGATTTGACCGTGGACGGTGTAACCACTCCTGCGCTGCTGCGCGATTTCCAGATGCATCCGTTCAAGCCGATAGCGCTGCACGTGGACTTCCAGCGTGTCGACAAAAACAAGAAAATTCACATGAAAGTGCCGCTGCATTTCGTCAACACCGACATCTGCGTGGGCGTGAAAGTAGGCGGCGGTGTGGTGCAACACATCATCAACGACCTTGAGATATTGTGTCTGCCGGACGATCTGCCCGAATACATCGAAGTCGATGTCACCAACCTGCAGGTTGCGCATTCGATGCATGTCAACGACCTCGTGCTCCCCAAAGGCGTGGAGCCGATTCCGCGCTGGAAAAAAGAGAACCCCGGTGTGGTGACTGTGCAGTTGCCGAAAGAAGCGCCGGCCGAGGAAACCGAAGTCGTCGCCAAAGCCACCGAGATCACCGGTCAGAAACCGGAAGACGCTGCTGCCGCAGCCGGCGGGAGCACCAAAGACGGCGTCAAGAAAGAAGCGCCCAAAAAAGAGCCGGCGGCGAAAAAAGAGGCTGGAAAGTAAGCAGCAAGTAGCCGCTGCTCCTGTCCAGATAGTAACCATTGCCGCTTACCGGCAAGCCCGCTTTGTCTTCTGGATAGGGCGGGCTTTTTCTTTCACACTTTCTCATCACGCAGCGCTTCATGAAACTCGTCGTCGGCCTCGGCAACCCCGGCAGCAAATACGAAAAAACGCGTCACAACGCGGGCTTCTGGTGGCTGGACAGAATCGCCCATCAGGAGCGTGCGCAGTGCCGGCGCGAATCGCGATTTCAGGGTGCAGTGGCCAAAATTTCCACGAGCGCGGGGGAGCTTTGGCTGCTTAAACCGGAAACCTTCATGAACAACTCCGGGCAGGCGCTGGCGGCACTGGCGGGTTATTACAAGATTGCTGCACAGGAAATTCTTGTTGCGCACGATGAACTTGATCTGCCGCCCGGCGGCGCGAAGCTCAAATTCGGCGGCGGCTTGTCGGGGCACAATGGCCTGAAAAGCATCGCCGCCAACCTCGGCACGCAGGATTTCTGGCGCCTGCGGCTGGGCATAGGGCATCCGCGTGAAACGGTCGCATCGGAACAAGAAGTGGTTGACTATGTGCTGCATGCCCCGCGTGTGGAGGAGCAGCAAGCCATTGAAGACGCCATGGCGCGCGCGATGGAAATATGGCCGCTGATAGTTGCGGATGAGATGGAAGCCGCAATGTTGAAGTTGCATACGCGATAGCTTTTAGGATAAAACCATGTCCCTAAAATGTGGCATCGTCGGTCTGCCCAACGTCGGTAAATCCACGCTTTTTAACGCGCTGACCAAGGCGGGCATCGCGGCGGAAAACTATCCGTTCTGCACCATCGAGCCTAATGTTGGCATCGTCGAGGTGCCTGATCCGCGGCTGGCAAAACTCGCTGCACTCGCCAAGCCGCAGAAGGTGCTGCCGGCGATTGTCGAGTTTGTCGATATCGCCGGGCTGGTGGCAGGGGCGTCCAAGGGCGAGGGTCTTGGCAATCAGTTTCTGGCGAACATCCGCGAGACCGATGCCATAGCACATGTGGTGCGCTGCTTCGACGATGAAAACGTGGTGCATGTTTCGGGCAGAATCGATCCGCTGTCCGATATCGAAACCATCAACACCGAACTGGCGCTCGCCGATTTGTCAGCGGTGGAGCGCCACATTACCAAATACGCCAAGCTGGCGAAGGCGGGGGGCGACAAGGAAGCGCAGCGCATGATGGCGGTGCTGGAAAAATGCCAAACGGTGTTGAACCAGGCCAGGCCGGTACGCTCGCTCGATCTCTACGAGGAGGAAAAAGCCATCCTCAAGCCGCTGTGCCTGCTCACCGCCAAGGCCGCGATGTTCGTCGCCAACGTCAAGGAAGGCGGTTTTGAAAACAACCCGCATCTCGATGTCGTGCGGCGTTACGCCGAAAGCGAACACGCGCCGGTGGTGGCGGTGTGCGCCGCGATCGAAGCCGAAATCGCCGACATGAGCGACGAAGACAAGAACGTATTTTTGTGCGATCTCGGCATGACCGAGCCGGGTCTCGATCGCGTGATCAACGCAGGCTACGTGCTGCTCGGTTTGCAAACCTACTTTACCGCCGGCCCGAAAGAAGTGCGCGCCTGGACCATCCACAAAGGCGACACCGCGCCCAAAGCCGCCGGCGCGATACATACCGATTTTGAAAAAGGCTTCATCCGCGCCGAAGTCATCGCGTTTAACGACTACATCGCGGGCAAGGGCGAGCACGGCGCAAAGGAGGCCGGCAAGATGCGTCTGGAGGGCAAGGAATACATCGTGAAAGACGGCGATGTAATGCATTTCAGGTTCAACGTATAACGCAAAGCGCGCCGCCGGGCGCAAAGTTTGGCTATACTCAGCCGCCAGGTTCATACAGAGGGACTTAAAATGGGCAATAAATTCAAAAGCTTGTACCGCTATTTTCAACTGCTGGCGGCGCTGACCGCGGTGGTCGCGATCACCGGTTGTGCATCCAATCCCAGCGGCTTGCTGGATCCACAGGCGCTGGGTGGCGCGATAGCGATTGACGATGTGAGGCGAGTGCGCGCACTGGTGGAGGCGAACACGATCACGGTAAACGACGTGGCTCCGGGCATCGGTTATGCGGCGACGCCGTTAATTACCGTGGCTGCGCGCAATGGGTCACTCAATGTGTTGCGTTATCTGATCGCTGCCAAGGCGGATTTGAACGCGCGCACGCCCGATCGCGACACGGCGTTGATGCTCGCTGCTTTTTTCAGCGAAGAAGATCGCGAACGCAACAGCGTTTCAACGCTGCGTTACGATCAAGCCGCGCGCCTGCTGGTGGAAGCCGGCGCGAACCTCGAAAACATTGAAGCCAACGCCTACACGCCGCTCGCCTACGCCGCCTATGCGGGCCGTGAAAATATCGTGACTTATCTGCTGCAAAAAGGCGCGAAGCCGAATGCAACCGCGCAGGGCAGTGTGAGTTACACCAACACACCGCTGATGATGGCCGCCCAGCAAGGCCATCGCAACGTCGCGCTGCACCTGTTGCGCGCCGGCGCGGACGCCTCGGTGCGCGTGCAAAACGGCATGACCGCGCTGGAATTCACGCTAAAAAACAAGCATACCCACCTGGCAAAAGTGCTGCGCTGTGCGGAAGCGCTTAAACCGGGCGAGACTTTCCGGCAGCGCTGCGAATAGCCGTCAGCAGTCGCGCCGCAACGCGCGGCGCTGCAAGCTATTTTATGCCCGAGAAATTCGTCGGGTCCATGAACACCGATTGCACTTTGGCGACCAGCGGTCCATTCGCCTCGGATGCGGCGCGCGTGGCGATCCAGTCTGCGCCTTTGCGGAAGGCATCCCAATTTCTGGTTGCGGCATCGCGGCTGGGGTGTGCGATCAAATAGACAAGCGTATTCGGTTGCTCGCGCGGCACCCAGTAACCGATGTTGGTGAGGCCGTGCTTCTCGATGAAATTTGATTTCGTGTGTGCCGCCAGCATACTATGCCGCGCGCAGCCGTTGGCTCAGTTCGCGGAGCGAGGCGCTGGTATCGAGTTGGCCGACCGCGCGTGCAATGGCTGCGCTATCGACTTGCAGCGGCGACAATGCCGCCAGCCGCGCGAATTTAGCGGCAAGCTCGTCGTCGGAACACGGATCGGCGGGCGTGCCATGCGGGTCCAGCGTCAGCGCTTCTTTTACCTCGCCGTTGGCAAGGTGCAGTTGCACGCGCGAGCCGAAGCGCTGCGGGTATACCGCTTCGCAGGCCTCATCGACACAGGTTTCTACACGCGCGGCGAGGCTGAGCAATTCCGGGTTATTGTAGCCGGCAGGCTCGAAAGCGCGCGGGTCGCCGGGGTCGCGCGTAAGCGCCAGTGCGGCGCAGTAGGGGATGCTGTACTGCGCATCCATGGTGTCGGCGGGCGTGGCGTTGCTGTTGCTGTTGACGGCAAAGCGGCTGGTGCCCACGATGACTCGCTCGATCTGATTCCCGGCCAGAGGCTGTGAGCCGCCGATGTCACCACGCATGGCGCCCAGGAGCTGCACCACGCCCTGTATCCAGCCGCAAACCGGATAGACCTTGAACCACACGGCGTTAATGGCCCAGCTATCGCCCAACCCTTGTGTCAGTGATGCGGGATGGGCCGCTACTCCGCCGAACACTTCGAGCAGCCCGTAGCGTCCATCCACGGCGCCGCTGGGCCCGGTGAAACCGTCGCGCGCCAGCAAGGCCGCGCGCACGCCCGATGATGCAGCCCAACCCGCGTGCATGCGCTTCACCATGCCGCCACCACCACTTGCGACATAACGCTTGATGCCGGACGCCATGGATGCCGCGATGCCTGCCGCGCAAGTGAGTTGCGCGGTGTTTAATCCCAATACGCAACCGGCGGCAATGGCCGAGGCGACCGGCCCCACCACACTGGTTTTGTGAAAGCCGTGGTGCGAAGCCTGCGTGCCCATGGCCACGCTGATGCGCGCGGTGATTTCGTAACCGATGACGATGGCGCGCAGCAGTTGTTCGCCGCTTGCATCAACGCTTTGCGCAGCGGCCAACACCGCGGGAATAATCACCGTGCCGGGATGAATAATCGCTGCAGGCAACAAGTCGTCGAGCTCAAAGCCGTGTATCGCCGTGCCGTTGCACAATGCCGCCGCGCACGCCGCCAGCGGGGCGGCATGACCGAACACGGTGGATGCGCCCTGCGATTTTTCCGCGAACATTTGCGCCGACATCAGCGTTGACCAAGGCTGACTGGCGCCGAACAGACCGCAGCCAAGGGCATCGAGCAGGCAGCGTTTGGCATTGGCGTATGCCGCGTGCGGGATTGCCGCAGGCGTCAGAGTGGCTACGAATTCAATCAACCGAAGCGCGTGATTTTCATCGAAAGCGTTGTTATTTTTCATAATAAAAACAATAAGTTACGTATACTATTCAACCATATCACGCTATCGCGAACGGGTTGGTGCCCATCAACCGGTCGACGCCGCCGTAAGGTGCGACACGTGCTGTGGCATTGGTGGTGTGCATCGCGATAAAACCCTGACGCGCGGCGCGCTCCACGTAATACGCCAGGCGCCCCCTGAACCAGGTGTTGTTGGCGCATACCACCGCGACACCGTTGTTGCGCGCGATCTCCATGGCCTTGTCGATGGCGTGCAGGTAGATGGCGTCGGCGATCGTGAACTGCATGGTGACCCGGTTCAGAAACAGTCGTCGAAGTTTACCGGGTACCCCCTGTGAGGGCGAGTGCGATTATCCCGAAAGCACCGGCATCCTACGGGCTATCGATGCGCTGTGATCGCCAGCGCACGCTTGTATTGCGCATGCGAGAAGGCGGGTTCAAACGCGCGGATTTCCGCTGGCGACATTCCCACCGCTGCGCTGGCCGCCAGTTTCTTCCAGCCACGCAGCGCGCTACAGATTTTCGCCAGATGTGCGCGTGCCTGTGCCGCGGTCAGGCGAAACAAACCGGCGGCTGCCATGGCGTCATCGACTGCACTCAAAGGGCCGGCTTCGGGACTAAGCCAGGTTTTCAGTTCCTGGTCTTTATCGGGCATGGGGTTCAAGTCAAAAGCCGGGGCCAAACGCCATTTGCCGCCACCGCTGTGCAATACGCCGTGGTTTTGCAAATGGTCGTCGACGTTGGTGATGAGCAGATTAAACACCATGCGCCGCCACAGCTCCGCCAAATCCGCTACGGGACGTACGCCCAACACCAGCAGTTGCACGGCGATTTCCGCATTGGAAAATGCCGAGTTCTCGCGTGCGCCCTGTTTGGCGTAGTTGAGTGTGCCGAGCGGGTGTCTTGATTCACCCAGGGTGACACTTAATGCCCGATCTATTACACGGGTCACGACAGGCTGCTGCCGCATTAGAGCGCACCCGATGCGGATTTTACAAATTTCGCAGAACGCTTGCGTATGCGTTTTCGCACCGCCTGATTCATGAGTTGCAACCCCAGATCATCGCCTGCCGTGTCGAGCAGATGCGCAAGCTTGTCCAACTCGCCCAGCACAAATAGTGCCTTCGCCACAGTGCCCACCGCAACGGTGGCATCACCTTTTTCGAGGCGTTGCACGGTCTTGAGTGAAACGCCCATGCGGGTTGCCATCGTTTGCATGGAAATTTCGCGACGCCGGCGCGCCAGCGAAATGTCTTCACCCAGAGGGATGAGCGCGTGCGCGAGTTGGGCATTCAGTGCGTCAGTCATGGTGCGGATCGGTGTGTAAAAAAAAAGTCTTTTATTACCCTTTATAATTGTAACAGGCTATATAAAACTTTTAAACATTCCGTTTAAAGCAATAAAGGAACTGTTGGCGCGTCACTACCGCGCGCGATGCGCCGCGATATGTTCCGCCGCCTGAAATCCGGTCACCGACGATTTGCTCAAGCCGCCGACGTAGCCCACGTGTTCACCGCCTTCCAGTCCCCCGGTGGCACAGCCCGCCGCGTATAAACCGGTGATCGGATTGTCATTGGCGTCGAGTACCCGGCTGTCGCCGTCGATGACGATGCCGCCCATGGTATAGGTGATGCCCGCGGCCAGGCGCGCAGCGTAAAACGGCGCGCTGCGGATGGGCCACGCTTTGTGGGTATGGGTGCTGCGCGTGGGCGTGAGCTGCGCGGTGGCGCGCGCATCGACCGCGGCATTGTATTGCGTGATCGTGGCTTCGAGCACACCGTTTGGCAGCCCCAGCTTTTGCGCCAGCTCGCTGATCGTGCCCGCCTTATGCACCGTACCGCCGTTGCTGACGATCAACGGGTTAGCCGGCGTGATGAACTCCTTGCCCGGCCCTTCCCAAATGGGGTGATCGAAAATCACAGTGGCCGACAGCGGATCCTGCATGCCAGCAATGTAATTGGCGAGGTACACGCCGCCCAAACCTTCATCCACGAAGCGGCGACCGGCAGCATCCACCATCACGCCGCCACAGCACAAATCGTCCATCAGCGGGAACGGCCACAGGTCATCGTTGGTCATCGCGTCCTGTATCAGCACATGGCCGTAAAAGCGGTTCATGCCGACCAGTTTAGCGCCGACGGCGCGTGCCATTTTCAGACCATCGCCCATCGCGGTTTGCGCATTGCGCTGGCGGATTTTGGCGGGTGCGGCCGTGATGTACTCCTTCAACAGCTCGTGATTGGCTTGAAAGCCGCCGTCACTGATGACGACATGGCGGGCATCGAGATTTACCCGCGCGCCTTTTTGATCGGCTTCCACCCCCACGCATTGGCCGCCCGCCATGCGCAGACTCAGTGCGCGCGTGCCGAGCAGCAGCGTGGCCCCGGCTTTTTTCAGCTCCGCATGCAGCGTGCGCAGCATCACGTCGCCGCCACGCCCGTGCCAGTAGTCGCGGCCCTTGGTGGCGATGGGCGGGGCCAGTGTGGTGCGGCGGTGTGGCGCGTCGCCCACCTTGATAAAGCGCAGGCCCTTCGATCGCAGCCACTGCACCGTGCTGCCCGCCTGATGGGCCATCACCTCCAGAAAGCTCTGGCGGGAAAAGCCTTGCGTCTTGCCTTTCATCGCGTTCATCAGTACTTCGGGCGGCTCCGCCACATCGCGATACGACACGTGAAACGCGCCGCCGCAGATGCGCGAGTTGCACAGGTATTTATCGGTCTCGCCTTTTTCGAGAATGGCGACTGATACGCCCTGCTCGGCGAGCCGCAGGCCGCAGGTGAGTCCGGCGAGTCCGCCGCCGATGATGAGGGTTTCGTAGGACGTGGCTGCGTTCATGAGGGCCTTGAAAAATTTTCTCAGCCACAGAGAACACAGAGTTCACAGAGGGAAATCAAGAGCCTAAAGCCGTTACTCTGTTCACCCACGGGATGAGTGCACGGTGATGCCCCAACCCCTTGTCCTCTCTGTGTTCCTCTGTGTCCTCTGTGGCTGAATTGCAGTTTTTTAGGGTAAATCAAGCGACTGCGCTATTGAAGCATAGCGTGTTCGGGCATGTCCAGACGCGGCCCGCATGCTGTAAGTTCAGTCCGCTTTAAGTCCCGTTTCCCGGACCACGCGCGTCCACTTCGCGTAATCGCGCTTGACGATCTCGCCCAGTTCTGCCGGCGTGCTGCCGACGAAATCCATGCCGCTGGTGATCAGGCGTTCTTTCAATTCGCTATCGTTCACCGTTCTGGCAAGCTCGCTGTAGAGCCTGTCGATCAACGGCTTGGGCAGGCCTGCCGGCGCAAATACCGAGAACCACTCGCCGGCTTCATAACCCGGCGCCACGGTTTCGGCGAGGGTGGGCAAATCGGGCGCGTCGGCGCGCCGCTTCAAACTGGTGACCGCCAGCGCGCGTATGCGTCCCGATTTTACGTGCGGCGCAGCGGACAGCGTGCCCGCAAACATCATCTGAATTTGCCCGGCGATCAAGTCGGTAATGGCAGGCCCGGTTCCCTTGTACGGCACATGCACCATGCTGATGCCCGCCTGCATGCGAAAGAGCTCGGCGGCCAAATGTATGGCGGTGCCGGAACCGGCTGAGCCGTACGACATAGCGCCTGGCTTTGCCTTGGCCAGTGCCACCCACTCCTGCATGGTGTTAGCCGGCAATCCGGGAAATATCACTACCCGGTACGGCGAGCGCGCGATCAGCATCAGCGGTGTGAAATCGTGCACGGGGTTATAAGTCGTATGCGGATTTACCGCGGGATTGGTCACCAGCGCGCTGATAGCGACCATCAGCGTGTAGCCGTCCGGCGTCGCGCGCGCGGCAAGTTCATGCGCCACGCTGCCCGCGCCGCCCGCGCGGTTGTCGACCACGATCTGCTGCTTGAGATGCACCGCCAGCTTCACGCTGACGCTGCGCGCGATGATGTCCGCGCCGCCGCCGGGCGGATAGGGCACCAGCACGCGAATCGGGCGTGACGGATATCCCGCGGCGGGTTGCGCAAGCACAACGCCGCTCAGCGACCATAGCAACCATGGAAAAACAATAAACAAATACGTGGAATTCATTTCAGGATGCCGTATTGGTGGCAATGCTTAACGCCCAAGGGTTTAACCGCAGAGGCGCAGAGACGCGGAGAACAGCCGCAGAGAAAAGCACTTCTCTGCGTTTCCTCTGCGCCTCGGCGGTGAAAGTTTTTGAAGTGCAAGGATCACTCTTTCCTGGGTGTATCGGGATAAATATCCGCACCATAAAACGCCCGCGTACGCTCAAGATAATCCCCGCTCGGCGGCGCGTAGGACAGGCGCTTGCTGGTAAAGCGGCCGGTGATTTTGCGCAGTTTCACCGCCATCTCGCCCATTTTTACCAGTTCCACGATGCCGTTGACGATGGGTGCGCGTTCGATTTCGTAGGTGTGTGATTCGGCGAGAAACACGATGATGTCGCCGCCGGCGGGGATGATGATTTCCGCACCTTTAGCGAGCAGTTTTTTTGCCGCTACGTTGAATTGCTCAATGATGCCCTTACGAAACGGCAGGTCGATCATTGCGCGCTTGAGCTCGATCGGCGAGGTGTTCATCGGCTCCATGCCGGCGAAACGCCGTTCCAGGCCGTAGCGCTGCACGTTTTCCAGGATGCGCAGATTCCACTTCGGGCTGATGGTCACCAGGCCGAAACTCGCGCCCATGATGCTGGACACATGCAAACTGGTTTCGCACAGCCCGAGCACGGGAATGTTCACGCACTCGCGCGCCTCGCGGATGCCGGCGTCGCTGATATTGCCGATCAGAAAAGCATCGTAGCCCTCGCGTTCGGCCTGCATAGCGTTGAACATCACTTCGCGCATATCGTGATGTTCGAGAAAGCGATAGTGAACGCCGATGCCCGCTGATTTTGATACACCGCGCATGTCGACGGTGGTGCCGGGGTCTACCGCCGCTGCAATAGTCGCGCGCAGGATTTCGCCGTAGGGCGTGGATTCGGTTTGGCGTGCGAGACTTTGGTACCAGAGTTTCATGCGTGATCCTGTGGCGTTAGGGTGAGCAGGTTTGTGTAACGTAGGCGCGAGTATCGCCACGCAGGAATGTTAGAGCATATCCGCTGCCGATAGTGTGGAACGCTCATGGCGCGGATCATATTTTTTCAGCATCAATCAGCGTAGCGTCGTCGTCGCGCGGGCGCTTGTCACTGCGTACCCGGTGCGCGGTAATCAGGTCATCCGGCGGCGGTGTGAGCAGAGCTTCCAGTGCGTGCGTCACTTCGATTTTGGTATCCAGCCAGAATGCCTCATCCCTGGGTTGGATAATCACCGGCATGCGGTCATGCACCTGGCGCATGGCGACGTTGGCCTCGCCCACGATAATGGTGCAGGACTCGATCACCTCGTCGCCGCGATGCCAGCGATCCCACAGCCCGGCGAAACTGACCATGCCGCGATCCGGGCGGTGCAGCCACCATTTCAGCTTGCCCTGTGGTGTGGTCTGCCACTCAAACCAGCCCAGCGCGGGAATCAAACAGCGGCGCTTGCGAAACGGCACGCGGTAACTCGCGGCACTCGCCACCGTGTCGGTGCGCGCATTGAAGGTGCTGAACTTGACGCGCGGTTCTTTCGACCAATAGGGCAGCAGCCACCACTGCAGGGTCGCCAGCTCCGTTTCGCCATCCGCGCGGTGTCGAATCACCGGCACACAGGCGGCAGGATTGCCTTGCTGCGGGGTGACGTTGTAGCGCTCTGAAAACGGGTTGTTGTGGCCGCGACCGAGATGGTAGTGGCGCTCGATAGCGGCCTGAGCGGGGGTTACGTAGCGGCCGCACATTTTGCAGCAGTGATTATTGCCGCAGGAAATCCGCCCCCGTCGCCGGCATCAAAAACGCCCGGGTCATTTCCCTGGTGGTGTTGATGCCCATCATCGCCATGTCGCGATCAATTTCGTCCATCAACAATTTGATGGCGTGTTCGACGCCGGGCTGGCCCGCGACCGCGGACGCGCACAGGAACGGTCGGCCGATGAAGCAGAAATCGGCGCCCAGTGCGAGCGCTTTGAGCACGTCGGTGCCGCGGCGAAATCCGCTGTCCATGATCACCGCCATGCCGCCCGCGGCTTCGCGGATGCCGGGCAGTACGCGCAGTGGCGAAACCGTGCCGTCGAGCTGACGCCCGCCGTGGTTGGAAACCATCACGCCGTCGAGTCCGTGCTCGCGCGCCATGCGCACCACGTCCTTGTCCAGCACGCCCTTGACCAGGAGCTTGCCCTTCCAAATCTTGCGCATGTGCGCGACATGTTTCCAGGTGAGGCGATCACGGCGGCCGTAGCCGCGCAAGGCGCTGCTTGAAATCAGCGGCACGCGCGGGCCCATGTTTTCGACATGCGGCATGCCATCCTTGATCAGGGTTTTGAGAAACATGCCGAACAGCCACTTGGGCCGTATGATGCAGTCCCACGCGAGGCGCGGTGTCGGCCGCAGCGGGTTGTTATAGCCGGCGCGCACGTTATTTTCCCGGTTGCCCGCGACCTGCACATCCACGGTGACGGCGATGGTTTCGAAGCCTGCTTTCGCGGCGCGCTCGAAAGTTTCGGTGATGCGATCCTCGTCGCCCGGCAGATACGCCTGAAACATCGCGGTTCTGCCGGCGGCTCTGACATCCTCCATACGCATCAGCGAAGCGCCGCTCATCATCATCGGAATGTTCGCGTCGGCGGCGGCGCGTGCGAGTACCAGATCACCCTGATAGGCGGCAATCGAGGTGCCGCCCATCGGCGCAAAACCGAAGGGTGCGTTGTAGGTGTGCCCCAAGAGTTCGGTCTTCATGGTGCGCGCGGTGGTGTCCACCAGCGGCTTGGGTACGAAACCAATCTCCTCAAACACGTCGCGGTTGCCGCGCAGCGACATGTTGTTTTCCACGCCGCCGGTGACATAACCATAAATAGGGCGCGGCAACACTTTGCGCGCGTGGTCGATAAAATCCTGCAGCGACAAATAGTTGCGCATGCCGCGCGGCAGGGTACGTTTGTCGACTAACGAGAGACCGCCGGCGGTGTCCGGCTTGGGCGCGAGGGTGTCGAAGGTGGTGGTAGTCATGGTCGTATCGCTTTCTTGGGGTCGTATGGAAGTCGGCGCTGCATGTGTCGGCTGATCAGGATGCGTTTGCCGAGGCGCCACTATAACTGCAAGCCTGCCCCAGTGAATCACGGCGCACGGTGACGCGTGCCAGCCCGGGCAGCTTGGTGGCGAGACGCCGCCATATCCAGAGCGCCAGATTCTCCAGGCTTGGAGATCCTAACTGTCTGAGTTCATTCAATAATTTGTGATCGAGCTGTTTGCGCAATGCGAGGCATATACGTTCCACCTGCGCCAGGTCGGCGACAAAGCCATACGGCGCGCGCGGCGTGCCGCGCAAGGTGACCTGACACTGAAACGAGTGCCCGTGTACGCCGCGATACTTGTGGCCGCGCGGCGTGGCAGTGAAGCGATGCGCGGCGTCAAAGCCGAAGGCATAGGAAATTTCCACTTCCTGTGCCGCGGGCGCGCGCGTTATTTTTCGGGCAGGGCGCTTGCTCACGGAATGCCGATCAGTTTGTGGGTTTGCAGCGACAGGCGCCAGCGCGGCTGCGCTTTGCAGTAAGCCACCGCGAGCCGTGTGTTATGCGCACGGCGCGGGCCATCCATCGGTTGCAGGAAAAAATTGTCGAATTGCAGTTTTTCAAAGCGTTCGGGTTCTGCACCCTGCTGCGGGAACACCAGCTTCAGTTCGTCGCCGCGTTTGAGTGCGAGCGGCGCGCGCGCCTTGGGGCTGACGCAAATCCAGTCGATGCCCGGCGGCGGCTGCAACGTGCCGTTGGTTTCGATGGCGATGCGAAAGCCCTTCGCGTGCAGCGCGGCAATCAGCGGCGGGTCGAGTTGCAGCAGCGGTTCGCCGCCGGTGCACACCACGAAGCGCATCGCCTTAATACGCTTGGGCCACAGCGCAAGCACCGCGTTCGCCAGTGCCGCCGGCGTGCGGAATTTGCCGCCGCCGGGGCCATCCACGCCGACAAATTCGGTATCGCAAAAACGGCACACGGCACTGGCGCGATCCTTCTCCCGGCCCGACCACAGATTGCAGCCGGCAAAGCGCAGGAACACCGCAGGCGTGCCCGCGTTGGCGCCTTCGCCTTGCAGGGTGTGGAAGATCTCTTTTACTGAGTACATCGTCGAGGTGTCAGCGCGCAGAACGCGTAAGGCGCTGCGCCGTCTTGCGGCGTGGCGCGGTCGCGGAAGGAGCATTGGCCGGGGCCTGCCTGACCATCTTTGTAAAAATACAAATCTCCTCCAGCCAGCGTAAACGATCAATCAGCGGAACTTGCTGGTAGCGCAGCACCTGCGCTTCGGTGGCGTGATATGCATAGTCGATTTTCGCCATGCTATTTTTCCCTTGCGGCCAGCCGGCGAACAATTTTCAGCGCCTTGATATCGGAGGCATCCTGTTGGCGTCCGGTTCCCGTCTTGAGCGCGATTAAATCGTTCGCGCACGCAAAGCGCACTGCTACGCCGCTCAAGTTCTTTTCGATGCGATCACGATGCATCTTCTTGAACGATACCTTGGGCCGCACAATGATATCCACGGTGGGCAGTGTGCCGGAAGGCGAGTGCAACGAAAATGCGATGAGGTGCTTGGTTCGTATCCAATCATTGATCTGTTTTTCGTCACACAGCGCGGCGAGTGGCACCGGCAAAGTGGGCTTGAGTTTGAGTTTGGTTGCAGCTTTCAAGAATCGCTGAAGGTTGGTCTTATCCATCGCAAGCGTAAGATCAACATCCATCGTGGCGCGCTCGACGCCATGAAAGTTGACGGCAAGCCCCCCCACCAGCACGTATGCCACGCGTTCTTTGTGCAGCGCTTTGAATAGATCAAGGTAAAACATCGTCTATTTTTTCCACGTATCCCGCAAAGTCACCGCGCGATTGAACTTTGGCGCGCCGGGCCTTGTATCCACACGGTCGGCGGCAAAATAGCCGTGACGCTCAAACTGGAAGCACGCCTCCGGCTTGGCATTTTTGAGTGCGGCTTCGAGTTGCGCAGTGACCGTTTTTTGGGAATCGGGGTTGAGATCGAGCAAAAAATCCCGATCTCCAGCGCCCGGATGCGCCACCGTGAATAGCCGCTCGTAAAGGCGCACTTCCGTCGCATAGGCGTGCTTGACGCTGACCCAGTGGATGTTGCCTTTGACCTTAACCTTGTCCGCGCCCGGCGTGCCTGACTTGGTATCGGGAATGAAATCGCAATGTACGGCGGTGACATTGCCGTGCATGTCTTTGTCGCAACCGGTGCATTTCACCACATAGCCATAACGCAGGCGCACGCTGTTGCCCGGAAATAAGCGGAAGAAACCCTTAGGCGGCGTCTCGGCGAAGTCATCGCGCTCGATCCATAATTCGCGCGTGAGCGGCACTACGCGTTTGCCCAGTTCCGGTTTCTGCGGATGGTTGGGCGCGAAACAATCTTCCTGCTGGTTTTCGGGATAGTTTCCGATGATGAGTTTGAGCGGATTGAGCACGGCGATGCGGCGTTCGGCCACCTGGTTCAGGTGTTCGCGCATGCAGTCTTCGAGCACGCTGTAGTCGATCCACGAATCGGCTTTGGAGACACCGATGCGCTCGGCGAACAAACGCAAACCATCGGCGGTATAGCCTCGGCGGCGCGCACCTGCCAGCGTGGGCAGGCGCGGATCGTCCCAGCTTGCCACGTGTTTTTCGCTGACCAGTTGAATCAGCCTGCGTTTGGACAGCACCGCGTAGGTCAGGTTGAGCCGCGCGAACTCGATCTGCTGCGGCAGCGGTTTATCGAACAGACCGCCATCGGCGAGACGCAGCAACAACCAGTCATAGAACGGCCGCTGATCCTCGAACTCCAGCGTGCAGATCGAGTGCGTGATACGTTCCAGCGCGTCCTCGATCGGATGCGCGTAAGCGTACATCGGATACACGCACCAGCGGTCGCCGGTGCGGTGATGGGTGGCTTTGCGAATTCGATAGATCGCCGGGTCGCGCAGATTGATGTTGGGCGAGGCCATGTCGATTTTCGCGCGCAGCACCATGCTGCCGTCGGCGTGTTCGCCATCGCGCATTTCGCGAAAACGTTGCAGCGATTCGGCGGCCGCACGTTCGCGCCACGGGCTGGCGGTGCCCGGCTCGGTCAGCGTGCCGCGATTGCTGCGCATCTGCTCGGCCGACTGTTCGTCGACGTAGGCGTGACCCGATTCGATCAGATACTGTGCCGCCTCATACATGAAATCAAAGTAGTCGCTGGCATAAAAAATATTTTCGCGCCAGTCAAACCCCAGCCATTGCACGGCATGAATGATGGCGTCGACGTACTCCTGTTCCTCCTTTTCCGGATTGGTGTCGTCGAAACGCATGTGGCACGCGCCGTCGTAATCGTGCGCCAGCCCGAAATTGAGACAGATCGATTTGGCGTGGCCGATGTGCAAATAGCCGTTCGGTTCAGGCGGAAAGCGCGTGCGGATTTTCGCCGGATCAGGTGGCGTATGGGCGTGCGCCCTGGCCGGGCCGGGTTTGCCACCCCAGCCGCGTCCGGCGTACTTGCCGCTCGCCACATCCGCTTCGATGGCCGAGCGGATGAAATTGCCGGCGGCCATGGTGGCTATGGCAGGTGCGCCGGCAGGTTTGTTCGTTTCGCTCATAGGGGACGTATTTTAACGTGCAAGGCGCGCCGCCCTAACGCGTGCCGAGATAATGCGTCGTCAACGCTGCTTCGATCGCGCGGCGGCCTGATTTCGTTACACGATATGCCTTCGCGCGCGGCCGGCTGGCCACTGCACGCAGCAATTTGCCGTCAACATAGTGCAACGCCGCGCTATCGTCGGCAGCGACGCCTTCGATGATTTTTCCACCGGCGACGAATTTCTGGTAGGTCGGACGGCGCAGCCGTTCGCTGTCGTAGTGCGGGCAGTTGCTGCCAGGTAAAAAACCCAGGCAGTCGAGCGCGGTCAGCGGCCCGGCGATGGAATCGGTAACGCCCTGTTCGAACCAGCAGATCGATCCCGCGCTCGCACCACCAAGCACCACGCCGCGCGCCCACGCTTTGCGCAGATAGGTATCGAGCGACCATTCGCGCCACACCGCCAGCAGGCTGCGCGTGTTGCCGCCACCGACGTAAATCGCATCGTGTTCCAGCACAAACGATTCGAGGTCGCGCGGCGTGCGTGCGAACAGCGGCAGATGCGTGGGCGTGCAATTCAATTGACTAAAGCCCGCGTAAAAGCGCAACCGCCCTGCTTCCGCGTCGCCGTGCGCGGTGCCGATGAAACACACGCGTGGTTTTTTCTTTTTCGTGAGCGACAAAAAATATTTGATCAGCAGCAGGTTATCGAGATTTTCGGCCAGTGCTGCACCGCCTATGGCAAGGATTTGGCTTTTCATTTTCTGTTAGTGTAGCATCGACGGTGCCCACGATTCGCTCCCGACGCAAGGAAACGCCATGCACACCCTGTTGCACCGAACACTCGCCAGGTTTGTGATTGCCTTTGCGCTCGCCGTTTGCATCGGCAGTTGCGCTACTACGTCTTCGCGATTATCCACGCAAGCGAGCGGCGTGCAACGCATGTTTGTGTTCAACTGCGGCGAATCGACAGTCAGCGATTTGTCGCGCTGGACACCTGGCGTCAATGTGGGCAAGCCGGGTGAATTTAGCGCCAACTGCTATCTGATCCAGCATGCACGGGGCTGGATGATGTTTGACTCCGGCATCAATGAGAACGTAGCCACCATGCCCAAGGGGTTTCAGCGTGGCAAAGATTCGCCGCGCTACATCCTGCGCAAACCGCTGCGCGTGCAGCTTGCGGAAGCGGGGGTTTATCCCAAACAAATCACGCATGTCGCGTTTTCGCACACCCACGGCGACCATGTGGGCAACGGCAATTTGTTCAACAACGCGACGCTGTATATCCAGCAGGCCGAATACGATATTGCGTTCGGGCCCGAGGCCGTGTCGAAATGGAATTTTGAGGTTAGCAGCTACGACAAACTGCGTGCGAATCCGATGCTGCGGCTTAACGGCGACCAGGATGTCTTCGGCGACGGCACGGTAATGCTGATTGCCACACCGGGCCACACACCAGGCCATCAGTCGCTGCTGGTGCGGCTGCCTAAACGCGGCCCGGTGATACTGTCCGGCGACATGGTGCATCTGCAGGATAACTGGACACAGCGCCGTGTGCCCGCGTTCAACTTCAACCGCGAACAAAGTCTGCAATCGATGGAAAAAGTCGCTGCACTGATGAAAAAAACCGGCGCGCAACTGTGGATCAATCACGACAAGGTGCAGAGCGACCAGATTCCCAAGGCGCCGGCCTATATCGAGTAGTCAATGAATCGAGTCTTTGCAGAAATCTGGAACTCCGCCAAGATCAAGCTGATGCAGGGCGGCAAGGTGGTTGGCGGCACGGTGCGCGGCGTGCGCGATCCGAGCACCTATTGCACGATGGCGAATGCCGGCTATGATTTCATTCAGCTTTCGCAGGGACCCTTTCTGCTGGAGGTTCATCCCTCGCTGCCGGTGAAAACGGTGCAGGAATTGATTACGCTGGCGCGGCCCGGTCAACTGAGTTACGCATCCAGCGGCACCGGCAGCGGCGTACATCTCGCGTCCGAGTTATTCCTCGAACGCGCCGGCATACGCGTGCTGGGCGTGCCCTACAAAGGCACCGGTCCGGCGCTCAACGGCACCGTTGCCGGACATGTGCAGATGTTATGGGGCAGTGTCGCCACAACACTGCCGCAGGTCAAAGGCGGACGGCTGCGCGGCATCGCGGTGAGCACCGCGCGACGCATCCGCACGGCGCCGGATATTCCCACGGTTATGGAATCGGGTTTCAAGGATTACGACGTGGTACTGTGGCACGGGATCATCGCGCCCAAAGGCCTGCCACAACTGATAGTGAGCCGGCTCAACACCGACCTGAACAATGCGCTACGCGAAAAGGACATGGAAGACCGGCTCGCTGCCGATGGCGTGTCACCTGCGGGCGGAACCCCGGCGCAGTTTCTGGCGGAGCTCAGAAAGGCCATTGCCATGTGGGGCGGCGTGGTGAAGCGGCTGGGGATCAAGGCCGAGTGAAGGATTGATCGCCACCCAACAAACACAGGGAGAACGCATGAAACGCTTGTTACTACTGGCAGCACTGGCTGCCGCGATGACTGCCACGCCCGCGCGGGCGCAATCCGCCTGGCGTCCGGAGAAGCAGGTTGAGATTGTTTTGCCCACCGCGCCCGGCGGCGGCAATGATACGGTGGCGCGTCTGATGCAAAAAGCGCTGCAGGAGCAGAAACTGGTGACCACACCGATTCTCGTGCTCAACAAGGCCGGCGGCAATCAGACCGTATCGGTGGCGTACCACGCGCAGCATGGCGCGGACCCGCATTACCTGCTGTTTGCAACATCGACGCTGTTCACCAACCAGATCCAGGGACTGATGCAGCACAGCTACCGCGATTTTCCGCCGCTCGCGCTGGCGTTTGTCGACTACAGCGCCTTCATGGTGCCCGCAAATTCTCCGTTCAAGAGCTTCGGCGATCTGGTGGAGCGGCTGAAAGTCGATCCCGAATCGGTCGCGTTCAGTGTGGTGGCGCGCGGGGGCACCTCCCACGCGGTGGGGGCGATGGCGGCCAAGGCCGCGGGCGTGGATATCAAGCGCCTGAAAATAGTGGTTTTCAAAACCAGCGCCGAAGCGACGACCGCAATGATGGGCGGGCACATACAGGCGTCCATATCCTCTGCTGCGGGCTCCACGCCGCCAGTGGTTGCGGGCCAATTGCGCATGCTGGCGCTCGGCGCGCCGCAACGCCGCCCCGGTGCGCTCGCCGCGGTGCCGACGCTGGGCGAGCTGGGGCTGGACGCTCCCGTATTGGCCACCTGGCGCTGCATTTTTGGCGCCAAAGACATCACGCCCGCGCAAATCACTTTTTGGCAAGACGCCCTGGCGCGCGCTTTTCAGGGCGAAGAATGGAAGGCGTGGATGAGCAAGAACGACGTGACAGCGCCATCACTGCGCGGCGCGGCACTCGCAAAGTATCTCGACGGCCAGTTCAACCACACGCGCGGTGTGCTGCTCGAATTGGGGTTGGCGAAGTAAACGTTTACGCCGTCAGTGCGGCTTGCAGAAACCCGGGATCGAAAACTTTGTCCGCCAGCACCTGACAGCGCTTCATCAACCGCAGTTCATCGGGCTGGTAGTCGGCTACTGCGCAGTGCCAGGTGCCGAGGTGATCCCATATCAGCACATCGCCCACGGTCCAGTGGTGGGTGTAGCGATACTTCGCTTGCAGCACATGCGCGAACAGGGTGTCGAGCATCTTCTGACTTTCATCAGGCCCCAGTTCGTTGATGCGCACCGCGAAACCGGGGTTCACATAAATCACCTTGCGCCCGCTGATGGGATGGGTGAGAAATACCGGGTGCGACACCGGCGGGCGTTTGCGGCGCTCCGCTTCGCTTAACGGCGGACGTTTGCTGCCCTTGCGCCGCATGAGCTCGTGGAAGTTGTTCCAGTCGTGCAACGCGGTTGCGTTCGCGAGCTGCGCTTTTACAGCGGCGGGCAGGTCTTCGTAAGCGGCCTGGGTATTGGTGAAGTCGGTGGCGCCCAGCGGCTTGCCGTCTCTCACCGGCACTTTGTGCGCCACCAGCACATTAACGAAGCCGACGACCTGGTTATAGGTCATGTCGGTGTGCCAATCCTGCCCCGCGTCCGGGGTGCCGATATAGCGGCCATTCTCAACCACGTTGGAAAGGATGGAGACTTCGGGCATGCCGGGTTCGGAATTTCGCGACAACACCTGCAGTTCGCCGAAGCGCGCCGAGAACGCGCGTAATGCCTGGGCATCAATCGGTTGCCTGGGAAAACACAGCACACCGTATTGCCCGAGTGCCTGCACCACACGCGCATGATCGGCATCCGCTAGCGGATGGGCGAGGTCAACGCCGGTAACCGTAGCGCCCAGTATGGCGTTGCCGGGTTCGATTTTGAGCATAGGGTTGTCCTTCCGCCTTGTCGGTCCACTTGCGCATCGGCAAACTGAGGCAGCCGAATGACGTTATATTAGCAGACACACCGGCACCCGGTCTGGTGAAGGAAATGATTCATGGCTCTACACTCTCGCGTTGCGGCGCTCGCATTGCTGATGGCAACGGCATTCCCCATCACGCTAAATGCGCAGACATTTCCCACGAAATCGATACGCATACTCATTGGCTTCACGCCGGGCGCGGGTGTGGACATCGCCGTGCGCCTGATCGGGCCGAAAATGGGCGATGCGCTGGGCCAGTCCATCATCGTCGATAACCGCCCCGGCGCCGGCGGCAACATCGCCGCGGAGTTGGCTGCGCGCGCGCCGGCCGACGGTTATACGCTGCTGGCCAACGGCGCCCCCGCCGCAATCGCCCAGACGCTGTATGCGAAGCTGTCCTACGACCTGCTCAAGGATTTTGAAGCTGTGGCGCTTATCGCCAGCGTATCGCAACTGCTGGTCGTGCATCCGTCACTACCGGCGAAGAGCGTTAAGGATTTTGTGGCGATAGCCCATGCCCGCCGCGGCGAACTGAGCTATGCCACCACCGGTAGTGGCAGCACACCACACCTGACCGCGGAGATGCTCAGGATGCAAACCGGCATCCAGATTCTTCATGTGCCGTACCGCGGCACACCGCCCGCACTCACTGATCTCATCGCGGGTAACGTGACCTTTATGTTTGCCAATATTCTTTCGGTACTGCCACAGGTGCAGAACGGCCGCCTGCGCGCGCTGGCCATCACCAGCGCGAAACGCAGTGCCATCACGCCCAACTTGCCCACGCTCGCGGAGACCTATCCGGGTTTCGAGTCGGGAAGCTGGTACGCGCTGTTTGCGCCCAGTGGCACGCCCAAAGAAGCGGTGGCGCGCGTACACGATGCAGTCACCCGCGCCATGCAGTCGCCGGAAGTGCGTGACAAGTTCATCGCGCAGGGCGCGGAACCGCTGCCCGGCACGCCGCAGGACGCCGCCGCCTACACCCGCGCCGAAGTCGCCAAGTGGGGCAGGGTGGTGAAGGCTTCGGGTGCGCGGGTGGATTGAGCAGTGGAAGTTGTGACTTGATCCGTTACGCAATCGCCGGTTACGATCCTTGAACAAAGTTATAACATTGTACTGACATGGAGTTCGCCAAGGTAGAACATTGTTAGCACTCTGATGGGAGTGGCGCGTGAAGACATTGATTCGCAAGATGGGTAACTCACGGGGCGTGCTGATTCCGAAGCCGTTTCTTGTCCAAACGGGTATGGACGCGGGCGAGGTTGACATCCAAATCGAAAGCAACGCGATCGTGATTCGCAAGCCGGAAAAGACGGCGCGTCACGGTTGGGCTGATGCAAGCAAGGCGATCGCCGCCGCTGGCGATGACGGACTCGTTTGGCCTGAGTTCGCAAATGACGGTGACAAGGAATTGGTGTGGTACCCTTCAAGAAGGGTTCGCTGAATAGTAGGGTCAAGTTTTTCATTATCGTACGATGTTGAAAAACTTGACCCCTTCATTCCAAGATCGAGCCAGAGATTTTGATACCGAGCACCTTGGCGGCCTTCACACGTAAGCCCTTCCCGCTTGGCGACCGGTAGTTACGCTACCAGGTCGGCGCTTTGGGGTTGTCGCGCGCGGCCTCCAAGGTTTCGTGGCGCGGCCCGGGACTCATGGGGCGCGAGCGTTGATCCGGCCCGAGCTGGTCCATGTCGCAGAACAACTCCACGTGGTAGCCGTCCGGATCGAGAAACTCCACACTGGTGTGACCGCCGAGCCGCCGGCGTCCCTGGAAGGTGATCGGTACCCCGCGCTCTTGCAGGTAGGCCCGGACGTCGAACAGCTCCTCTAACCCGCCCACCTGCATCGCGAAGTGATTGAGACGCACCGCGTCTTCGGCAGGTTTTTCGGCATTCGGGCCAGCCGACGGGAAAAGCCCGAGGGTATGGTGGTCGCCCACTGCGGTGAGAAAAGCCCCGCCGGTTTCCTGCCGGTCTGAAACCCGGAAATTCAAGACTTCAGTGTAAAACTTGATAGAGCGCTCCACGTCGCCGACCTGGAGGACGATGTGGCCCAATTTGCGGATGCGGACCGGACTCTGCCGTATGGCTGGCCTGGCTTTGACTTGTTCCATAAGACGCTTCTCCTTGGTTGCGTAAGGCGCAATGCTTCGCTTCAAGTGTTCCCTTGTCCCATTGCGCCATGGTTACTTTGCAAACCGCATTCGGGGCAATAAGGATTGCGCACTGTAAAGTTATCTAAGGGACACTGCCGTACTTTTCCAGCAAGTCGCGATTGATCTCGATGCCGAGCCCCGGACCCTGAGGCACGCTCACTATCCCGTCGGTATGGGAAATCGGTTCGCGCGCGAGCCCGGTGCGCAGCGCGTTCTCGCTCATATCGTACTCGAGCAACGCCGGAAACGGTTCAAGCGCGCGCGGAGAATCGGGCAACACTGCGAGCAAATGCAGCGTTGCGGCGAGACGGATCGCGGTGCCGAACATGTGGGGGATCACTCGCACGTGGTTGGCGCTCGCCATCGCGGCGATTTTCCTGAACTCGGTGAAACCGCCGCACACGCACACGTCAGGCTGAATAATGTCCAGTGCGCCTTGCTGAATCATGCGGCGGAAAGCCCAGCGGCCGCGCAGTTGCTCGGCGCCGGAAATCCGCATGTTCAGGGCGCGGCGAATCTCCACGTAGCCTTCCACGTCATCGGCGGCAATCGGCTCCTCGAACCACAGCAGGTTATTTTCTGCAAGCCGCTGGCCTACCGCTATGGCAGCGCCGCGGTCATAGCCGCAATTGGCATCGACCGCGAACAGTATGTCGTCGCCGATGGCGCGGCGCACTGCTGCCACATTTTTGATGTCATAGTCCGCGCCAAAGCCAACCTTCATTTTCATCGCCTTGAAACCCTGATCCGCGTAGCCGCGTGCTTCCGCTACCAGGGCGCCGGTTTCATCCGCGCTTTTGCGGCGGAAGAGGCCGGTGGCGTAGGCCTGCACGCGATCGCGAAAAGCGCCCCCCAGCAAGTGGTGGATCGGCTGATCGAGCGCCTTGCCCATGATGTCCCACAGCGCGATGTCGATGGCGCTGATCGCCGCGGTATCGGTGCCTTGCTTGTGCAGTCCTTCCCAGATCACTTCGTTGTGAAACGGATTGCGGCCGATGACCTGCGCCTCGATCGCGCGGCGCGCCGGCACGATGGCGCCTTCGCCCCATCCGGTAATCCCGTTGTCGGTGATGACTTCGACCACGCCGAACGCGCGCTCGCGGGTGGTGCGCATCGCGTTGGAGAAAGGTTGCTGTACCGGATAGACCAGCGAGTAGGTCTTGACGTCAACGATCTTCATGGCTGACTCCGATTACAGCACCACCTTCTGCCGCTGCCCGGTTTCCGACGCACGCACGATGGCATCCAGCATGCGGTGACGGCGCACGGCGTGATCAAAGTCGGCTTCAATGGGCGCACCGCTGCGTATCGCCTCGGCGAACTTCACCCACATCTGTCCCACATCGTAAGAAGGGCCGAGGCCGCGCACTTCCTCGGGCACGGTTTTGAGGCGATCCGGCACCGGCAATTCCTGCAGTGCCTTGTCGTCTTTTTTCCCGCCCATGATTTTGCGTCTGACTTCCTGCCCGGCCTCGCCGCCGCCGATCATCGCCAGCGTGCCTTCGGTGCCGTAAATTTCAAAACGGTAGCCGGTGCCGTGATACGGATGCACGCCGAGATTGGCGCTGACTACGGCGCCGCCTTCGAGCTTGCCCGTGAGCATGATGTTGTCGGGCGAAGTGACATCCACGTATTTCTTGGTGTCGGTCTCAAACCACCGCGGCACCTGGGTGCTGACCACCGCCGCCACCTCGGTCAGTTCGCCGGCAACCATGCACAAGGCATCCATCGAGTGTCCGAAGGTGATGGTCAGAGTGTTCGCTCCCAGGGTGACATCCTTTTGCCAGGTGCGGTCCGAGGTGCGGGTCAGCACGCCGCTGCCCATGTGCGTCATGTTCACCGACAGCATTTGCCCGACATAACCGTCCTTGATCAGTTCGCGCATGTAAAGATAGGCGGGTGACGCGCGCCGCTGCAGGCCCACCATGGTGCGCACGTTTTTCTTGCGCGCCAGTGCCGCCATCTCCTCGGCTTCTTTGGTATTTGCGCCCAGCGGCCACTCGCAGTAGACATGCTTGCCGGCTTCCACGGCGGCATTCGAGATTTTGTAGTGCGCCGGCACGCGCACCGCGACGAGCGCTGCTTCTATCTGCGGATCAGCACCCATGGCGGTCAGATCGCTGTAGGCTTTCTTCACGCCAAACTTGTCGGCTGCCGCCTGCGCGGTGTCGGCGTGCGCGGTACACACCGCATGGAGATTAATTTCCGGCAGCTTCTGCAACGCGGGCGCGTGGGCACTAGGCCCCCAGCGTCCGCCTGCACCGATAAACGCAACACGCAGAGGTTCAGATATAGCCATAGGGATCTCCAAAAAATCTTGTTTAAAAACGATGGTTTACGTTCAATTTGGGCGCTGGAATTTCCCGCGCCATTACTTTATTTCGAGAAACTCAAGCTGCACGCCATCCGGCCCTTCGAAAAAACACACGCGGCGGTTGCCGGTCACTACGGTCTCTTCAAGGATGCCGATGCCCTGCGCCTTGAGCCTGGCGACTACCGCATCGAGTTCGTCGGTGTCGATGGCAATATGTTCCATGCCGTATTTTTGCTCGCGTTTTTGCGTCGGGTGCAGGTCGGTGATATTCAGCGACAGGCCGTCGAGATCCACGCGATAGCCACTCGCCGACTGGCTGGTGATTTTTGCGCCGAAGGTGTCAACGTAAAACTTCGCGGTCTTTTCCGGGTTTTTGGTCTTTAGATGCAGGTGATTGAGTTTTATGGTCATCGGTGTCTCCGTCAGTAATGAAAATCTGGAAAAACGGGCGTTCGCTTTCCGCGCCACTTTACCACTTCAATGCGTTTGCCTTTGGCCACAGGAAACACGCTGAAATAGCGTGCGCTGCGCGCAGCGCGGCCGAGAAATGTGTAGTCAAGTTATTGATTTTAAATATTTCATCAGGAACGCCAGGCTACTCCGGCTTAAACCCGCCGACCCGGATGATCGACTGAAAGCGCAGATACTCCTCCTGCATATGCCGCATAAAACCATCCGGAGTGCTGTCGGGCGTTGACTCGGCCCCCTGACGCACAAAGCGCGCACGCAGCGCCGCTTTGCGCAGCGCGCGCGCGATATCGCTATGCAACTGCTCGACGATGCGCCGTGGTGTGCCGATGGGCGCGACGATGCCGCACCAACTGTCGAACTGCGCTTCGGGCAGCCCCACTTCGGCGATCGCAGGCACGTCTGGCAGCGTGGGGCTGCGCTGCGGCGTCATCACTGCCAGCGCGCGCAGACGCCCCTCGCGCACCGGTCCCAGCGCCGCCGGCAGCGTATAGATGGCGTAGTGCACGCGCCCCAACGCCATCTCGACAAAAGAATCCGTCGCTATCCTGAACGGCACATGCACGGCTTCGATGCCGAGCGCACGCGAGAACACTTCCGCCGCGAGATGCGACGCCGAGCCTATGCCCAGCGACGCATAGTTCAACTCGCCGGGACGCACCCGCGCGTAGGTGACGAAATCGCGCGCCGTGCTTACCGGCAGCGTGCGCGTGATCGCCAGCACATTGGTGATCGACGCCACATGCGCCACGCCGACGATATCGGCCAGCGCACGGTACGGCGCTTGTTCGCGCATCAGCTCGGTGATCAGCCGTGTGACGCCGATCATACCCAGCGTGTAGCCATCGGCACGCGCCTGCGACACGCGCTTGTTGCCGATCAGCCCCCCCGCACCCGGACGATTTTCGATCAGCACTCGGCGCTGATAAGTGGTCTCAAGCTCGTCAGCCAGCAGGCGCGCAAAGAAGTCGTCTGCCGCCCCCACCGACGACGCTACGATGATGCGAATGGGCTTGACCGGATAGTAGTCCTGCGTCGCCCAGCTTACGGCGATACTCTGCGCTGCGGCAAACCATACGCCCAGCGCGCAAATTGCCCGGCGCAATACGCTGTTCGATAAGAAACGCGGAATAAAGGCTTCTAACATAGTCTGGGGAAACCAGCGGGTCGCCTGCGTGGCAGCGGGCATTAAGCACCAAATACGAAGGCGCCGCAACCGCAATTCTTAAACCTGCGCGTTTACTCCCCGCGAATTCCTGCGGCTTTCACCACCCTCGCGTACTTGCTGATCTCGCTGCGGATAAAGCCGGCGAAATCCTCAGGCGAACCGCCACCCGGCTCCTGCCCCTCACCAATCAAGCGCTTGCGCACCTCAGGCGAAGCGATGACGCGTGCCACGTCGGCGTTGATGCGCGCAACGATGTCCACTGGCGTCGCCGCCGGCGCGAGTAGTCCGAACCACACACTGGTGGTCATCTCCGGGTAGCCTGATTCGATGAACGTCGGCACGTTAGGAATCATAGGCAGGCGCTTTTCGCTGCCGGTTGCAAGCGGGCGCAGCCTGCCCGCCTCGATCAATTGCAAAATCGACGAGACGCCGACGAAAATCATCTCCACGTGGCCGCCGACGCCATCGGTGATTGCCGGTGCACTGCCCTTGTAGGGTACGTGCACAATGTTGATGCCCGCCGTCAGCTTGAGCAGCTCGCCGGCCATGTGATTCGCCGAGCCTTGCCCGCCCGAGCCGAAGTTGAGCTGCCCCGGCCGTGCCTTGGCGAGCGCGATCAACTCGCGCAGAGTCCGCGCAGGCACCGAGGGGTGCACGCTCATCACATTGGGCACGCGCGTGCACAGGATGATCGGTGCGAAATCCGTGAGTACGTCGAACGGCAACGTGCGGAACAGCGACTTGTTGACCGCGATCGGCGGCGCCACCAGCAGCAAGGTGTAACCATCCGCAGGCGCACGTGCCGCCAGTTCGGTGCCGATATTGGTCGAACCGCCGGGACGGTTGTCGAGCAACACTGGCTGACCCCACAGCGGCGACACGCGCTGAGCGACGATGCGCCCGATCATGTCAGCGTTCGCGCCAGGGGCGAAGGGCACAATGATGCGCACCGGCTTGAGCGGATAGGCCTGTCCTATGCTGGAGGAAGTGGGCTGCGCCCCTGCCGCAGTCGCCAGCGCGCAAAGGGCGACCGGCCATACGCTGGCGGATGGCCGCACGATACAGTGCTTTGAGACGGTGCGTCGCATCACGTATCTATTTGTGTTTACACGCGCATACGCGCAATGATCGCGGTATCGGGGTCTTTGCCGAGGCCGGGCTCCTGTGGTATCGCGAAGTCGCCGTTCCTGGGGATGATCTGTTCGCCAAAAGGCGTCTCGGCGAAGTCGCAGTAATAGCGTTCAATCCACACCTCGCGTGCGGCTGCGGCGCATACGTGTATCGAGGCCAGCAGCCCCGGACCAAAGTACGGTGAATGCGGCACCACGGTCACACCAAACGCTTCACCCAGCGCGAAGATCTTGCGCATTTCGGTAACGCCACCGATTTTGGTCACGCTGGGTTGCGCAAAACTCACTGCGCCCGCTTCCAGCAGCCGTTTGAATTCCAAAAAATTGGAGATGTTTTCACCAGCGGCAATCGGCGCCGGGCTGGCGGCGCGCAAGCGCGCGAGGCCGCTGTGGTCGTCGGGCGGATAGACCGGCTCTTCGATCCACGCGAGTTTCATATCCACCCACTCGCGCGAGATGGCAATCGCCTCATCCACCGTCCACGGGCACGAGCAATCCACCATCAGCGGCACCTGGGGACCGCAGGCTATGCTGGCAGCGCGCACAATATCGCTTTTATTTTCGTGCAGCTTGATCAGCCGGTAGCCGCGTCCTAAGGCCTCGGCGATTTTATCCACCACCATTTTTTTGTCGCCATAACGCAGCAGACTGGCATACGCGGGCAGCGTGGCGCGCGCGCTGCCGCCGAGCAGTTTGTAGAGCGGCAGTCCTGCGCGTTTGGCGGCGATATCCCACAGCGCAATATCCAGCCCGGAGATGGCATATACCGTTGGCCCGCTGCGGCCGGTGTTGTAGAGACCGCGGTGCAGGTCAGCCTGGATTTGCGAGATTTGCGACGGGTCTTTGCCGATCACGCGCGGCGCGATGATTTGCGCAATAGCCGTGCAAGTGCTTTGCCAGCCGGCGTTGGAAAAAGCTTCGCCCCAGCCGGTGACGCCTTCGTCGGTTTCCACCTTGACCAGTACGGTATGCACATCATTCTTCGGCGCGCCGCTGGCGTGCGGCACGGCAGCGTCGAGCACCAGCGGCGTGCGGATGAGTATGGGTTCGATGCGGGTAATTTTCATAGTCCTGCTCCTGAAGGTAACTTATCCATCAATTCGCCGTGCCATCAATCCAGCGTTACACCGGCGGCCTTGATGATCTTGCCCCAGGTGGCGGTTTCCTGGCGGATGAAAGCGGCGAATTGTTCCGGCGTGGTTACCCTGGTTTCAGCGCCTTGCGACAGCAGTCGTTCCTTGGTCTCCGGCGCGTCCAGTGCTTTGGCCAGCGCGGCATGCAGCCTGGCGGAAATCTCCTTCGGTGTTGCGGACGCGATGACCACACCATACCAATTGTCGGCACGAACGCTGGGATAACCCGCTTCCGTCATCGTCGGCACCTGCGGCAGCGTGGCCTGACGTTTGGCGGTGGCCACCGCGAGCGCGCGCAGCTTGCCCGACTTCACATGCGGCAGCAGCACCGGCACATCGAGTATGGTCAGCGACACATGGCCGCCCAACAGATCAATCACCGCGGGCGCAGCGCCTTTGTACGGCACATGCACAAGCTTGATGCCGGCGGCGGCGCGCAGCGATTCCACCGCGAGATGCGGCATGCCGCCATTGCCGGTCGAACCGTAAGCGATCTGATCCGGCCTTGATTTTGCGAGCGCGACCAGCTCTTTGGTCGTTTTCACCGGCAGCGACGGGTGCACCACCAACATTTCAGGCACTGTGACCGCAAGTGTCAGCGGCGCCAGCTCGCGACCTATATCTATCGGCAACTTGGCGTACAGGTTCGGCGCAAATACCAGCACACCGGTGCCGGCGAAGTACACCACATAACCATCGGCGGGCATGGTCCTGGCGACATATTCGGCGGCGATCATACCGCTGACGCCGGCGCGATTTTCAACAATCACCTGCTGGCCTATGACTTCCGTCATTTTTTGTGCAATGCTGCGGGCGAAGAAATCTGCCGGGCCACCCGCCGGAAATCCAACCACCATGCGTATCGGCTTGGTGGGAAAATTCGCGGCGCCACCCGGCGCTTGCGCGAGCGCAGGCGTGGTGCAGGACAAGGCCGCGGCCAATGCGGCAAGGCGCAACGGGGTACGCATGAACGTCTCCGGTTCTGTATTTGAACAAGGAAAAGGGATAGCGCGGAAAGGCAAAACATATCATACCTGCCACACACGATCAGCGGGCGTATGCAAACAACGAAGAAAAATCAGCCTTCATGCGTCTGGTTGCTCAAACATTGGGTAGACTTGTTGTACCGGCGGGCACAGGTAAGGCCTGAACTAATCCACACCCGCGCGGAGGAGGCAAACGTGAAGACACCAGCACCCCGGCGCCAGGCCGCTGCCTGCGTCAGCAACGATAGGGGTTGCGCGCGCTCTTTAAACGAGCGCAACAGGCCTGTCCCTGCATCCATCGTCGGCATAGCCGCGCTGCTCACAAATGGCGTGGTTGGTATGGTATATAGCTGCGCCGTCCACGCGCAACGCGCCGACGACTACCCTGCGCGCGCGGTGCGTGTGGTGATTCCGTTCGCTCCCGGCGGGCCGCCGGATGTCATCGGCCGGCCCTTGTTGCAAAAATTGTCGGAGGCCTTCAACCAGCCGTTTGTGTTTGACAACCGCCCCGGCGCGAGCGGCTCGCTGGGCACGGACATGGTGGCGAAAAGCGCGCGCGACGGCTATACCCTGCTCTATACCACGGGCTCGCACAACACCAACACACTGCTGATCCGCAAGCTGCCGTATGATGCGCGCCGCGATTTTGCGCCGATCTCGCAGATCACCCTGTCCTACGGCCAGGTGCTGGTGGTGCATCCTTCAGTGCCGGCGAAAACACTGCCGGAATTTATCGCGCTGGCGCGCGCCCGACCAGGCGCCCTGCATTTCGGCTCCGCCGGTGTCGGCAACATTACGCACTTGTCGGGTGAAATGCTGATGGCGGCGGCCAGGATAAAACTCACGCACGTGCCCTATAAAGGCGCCGGCCCTGCGCAAAACGATCTGCTCGGCGGCCACATCGAATTGATGTTTCCCAGCATTTCTCAGGTGGGGCCGTATATACAGACACGACGCGTGCGTGCGCTGGCGCTCGGTGGCCCCGTGCGTGCGCCGGTGCTGCCGGACGTGCCGACCTTTGCCGAGCACGGCCATCCGGCAGTGGACACGCCAGGCTGGCAGGGGATGTGGGCGCCCGCCGGCACGCCGCAGGAACGCATCGCGCGCTTGCACACCGAAATCGCACGCATACTTAGAGCGCCGGACATGCGCACACGCATCGAAGATTCCGGTCTGCGGCCCATCGGCAACACGCCGCAGGAGTTCAGCGCTTTTATCGAACTCGATTACGCGTTTTTCGAGAAGGCTATTCGGGCGGCCAAAATCGAACCACAGTGAGTTGAACCGCAGTGAGACCGGAGATCGCTGCGGCGGGAATCAAGGCCGAGTCGTTGCGCTGACCCGGCCGTAATCCCTGCCGCCCATGCGGCTGTCAGTTCGCCGCGAAGCAATAAAACAAGCCATCACCACCGGTAGCGAGCAACGCCTTGTGGCTGCAACCGCCGCGCGACTGGTGCGATGAGTTCCACGACGTCGCCCACGGGTCTGTCGTGGGGCCATTGCGATCATGATGGCCCACCACGACTGCGCCTTCGGCGCCGCTGCGCGTCCAGTTGCCGCAGGTCATGTCCGGGTCTCCCGGACCGAACGCGGAACCATCGGTGCGCGAACCGGTGAGTATGTCGTGTCGATTCGGCTTATCGCCGCGTCCCGAGACCACTTCGCCTTTCTCGTTCAGCGCGGTTTCCTTGGTTACGTTGTTGGACGGGCCGTGCAAATCATCGACGTTGCTCGCGCTAAACGCACCTTTGACGTTTCGCCATGGTCCGTTGCCGATGCGGTCGCGCGCGTTCACCGTCTGCGCGCCATCCTTGCCCTGCGTGCCGAGATAGGCACGCCAGGTTTTGCCGCCGCCGCCGACCGACCGGCAGGGCAGGGCTTATTCGGGTTGAATCTTTGCCGCGGCGGCAACTTGCGCCCACTTCTGCTTTTCCGCCATGACATAAATTCTGAATTGTTCCGGTGGCTCGCCTCCAGCAGTGCCACCCAGGTCGCTAAAACGCGCTTTGATATCCGGCGCTGTAAGAACATTCCTCGCGGCACGATAAATCCGGTCGATCGCGGGACGCGGTGTTCTGGCCGGGGCGAACAGGCCAAACCAGCCGGTGACCTCGAAATCGGTATAGCCCGCCTCCGTCATCGTCGGCACATCGGGCAATTCGGGGCTGCGTTGCCGGGCCGTTACTGCAAGTGCGCGCAGCCTGCCGCTGCGGATGTAGCCTATGGCGCTCGGCAGGCTGCTGACCATCATGTTGACCTGCCCGGCCAGCAGGTCGATGAGGGCCGGGCCCGCGCCTTTGTAGGGAATGTGCACGATGTCGATGCCTGCTTTGATCCGGAACAGTTCTCCCGACATATGAACAGACTGGCCGCGGCCCGACGAGGCAAAGGACAGCTTGCCCGGACTGGCTTTCGCAAGCGCTACCAGTTCGCCTACGGTTTTCGCGGGCACAGCGGGATTGATCACCAGCACATTGGGATTGGAGATCACCCTGGTGATGGGAATCATGTCCTCCGGCTTGTAACCCGGGTTCTTGTAGAGCGCGTAGTTGATCGCATTGGGCCCGATGTTACCCATCATAATGGTGTAGCCGTCGGGCGCTGCGGCGAGCAGAGCCTGCACGCCGATGATGCCGCCAGCACCGCCCCGGTTCTCCACCACAATATGCCGGCCTAATTCGGCGCCCATCTTGTCGGCGAGCAGCCGCGTCGCGATGTCAGCGGTGCCGCCGGGCGCGGCGGGAACGATGATGCGTATCGGCCGGCTCGGAAAAGTATCCGCCGCCCGCGCGAAGGTTCCATGCAACACCGCGATCGCGAGCAGTGCCTGTGCGAGGTTGAGCCGCTGAGTTGTCATAAAAAATGCCTGTTATAACCAAACAATTTATTACGCGCCCCGGCGCATCCGTTGCAATCGATATTCACAATCATCGGCATGATTTTCCAGGCGCCCATTGATATCCGTGGTGATTCTTTTACAGAATTTACAGCGGTACTTATACATCTCACCTTGCAGATTTTCCTGGGGATATTCGATATCAAACGCATCCCGATACGGTGAGCTCACATAGTAGTTTTCGCCTTTTGGCAATTTTGTCGACATTTCCAGCTTGCTCCTCAAGTTTTCCGCGGGCCAGGTTGCTCGCTCTTCGTGCCTTCTTACTTGCCGCGCGGCCGCCACTGTCCCGATTCGACCAGCGCAAAAAATTCTTCGCACAGCCGGTGCATCAGATCCGGCTCCTCCAGATTCACCAGATGGCCGGTTGCGGGCGCTATCGAAAGCCGCACCGCCGGACTGACTTGTTTCATGAACAGTCCCGAATCGATCGCGCCGGAATCCTCATCACCGACGATCACATGCGAGGGCGCCTTCAGCACCCGCAACGCCTTCTCCATGCTGAAGAGCGAAACCCGGCGCCCCTGCACCCGGCGCGTGATGTTGGCGCAGCCCTGTGCCGAGTGCTGCATGAAGCGCCGGCAGAAATCCTCAAATGCGCGCGGATTCTTGCGCTTCAACTGAATACGATTGTCTGCCTTGCGCAAGCCCTTCAACACCTCAGACAAGCCACCCTCCTCGTACAGCCGCGCCCTCGCTTCGGTGTGCCGCAGGAAAGCGGCCTTGTTGCGCGGATCACCGCCGCTGCCGATGCCGATCATGGTGAGCGACATTGCCATGCGCGGATAGGTGAGGCCGAAATCCAGTGTCGTTCGCGAGCCCATCGAACAGCCGATGATGTGCGCTTTGCTCACGCCCAGGTGGCGCATCACCACCGCCACATCGTCGACCGCGTGCTTGTGCGAATAGCGCGACAGCACTGTGGGTACTTCCGAAGGCGGATAGCCACGGGCGTTGAAGGCAATGCAGCGATGGTGGCGGCTGAAATGCTGTATCTGTTTTTCCCAGCTCCATAGATCGCCGGAGAACTCGTGGGCGAATACGAGCGGTGTTCCGGCGCCGGCTTCTTCGTAGTACAGCCGCGCGCCGTCAGACTGGACATAGGGCATGTTGTGTTCCTTGCTTGATGGAAGTTATTAATATAGCAGTTTGGTGTCTGCATACCGGGAATGCAGACGCTGGCGCAGTTTGTTCATATGGTGTTCCACCTTTTGCGCATGCAATTTTGGCGGGGGTTTAGAATGTGCCGCATGACTTACTCGAGTCGTCGCCGCGAGACCCGCTGCTGGACTTTGAAAATCAACACGGGCGCCATGAATTTCTTTTTCACGCTTGATCAACCGCGCTACTGCTGTCCGCCATGTCCGTAACTTCGCCATCCGGCTCGACCGACAAACGCGCGCCACTGACAATTGCCATCCTCGTGGCCGTCTGCGCCGGGCTGATCGCCATGCCCGCACCGGCGGGGTTGCCCGAGGCCGGTAAGCGCGTCATTGCGGTGGCTGTGCTGGCGATTGGCTTGTGGTGCAGCGAGGCGCTGCCGGCGGGTGTGACCGCCATCGTGCTGATTGTCGCGCTGGTGTTGACCGGTTCGGTGTCCGGGTTGCCCGAGGCGTTGTCGGGCTTTGCCGAACCGGTCGCCTACTTTCTTATCGGCGTGCTCACCATCGGGCTGGCAGTGCAAAAGAGCGGGCTGGCGGAACGGGTGGCACGCTTTTTCCTGCACCGTTCGCGCGGCAGTGCGCGCTCGCTTTACCTGCAACTACTGCTCTCGTTTCCGCTGCTTACCTGCATCCTGCCCTCGGCCACCACACGCACCGGCATCCTTGTTCATGTCTACGAGCAGGCGCTCGAGATGGCCGGCGTGCCACGCCAGGCGCCGCTCGCCAGCGCGGTGATGATGGCGCTCAATTCGATCAACCGTCTGGCCTCCACTGTGCTGATGACCGGCGGCATCACACCGATGGTCGCTGCGGCACTGATCGGCGGCATCGGCTGGAGCCAATGGCTGCTGCTGATGAGCGTGCCGTTCCTGGTGCTGCTGGTGATCGGGTCTGCACTCATTTATTACCGCTACCGCAGCGGGTTCGCGCAGCGGCTGCCGGCGCTGCCGGACGAACCCGTGAAAAAACTCGCGCCGGTGGAAATCCGCACGCTCGCCATCACGGTGGGCGCCTCCGTGCTGTGGCTCACCGATGCCTGGCACCACTGGCATCCGGCAATACCGGCGCTGCTGGCGTGGATACTGATACTGATGCCGCGATTCGGCGTGCTGACCTGGAAAGAGTTCGAACGCGACATCGGCTGGAGCAGTTTTTTCGTGCTGGCGTCTTCGCTCTCGCTCGCGCGCGCGCTCAAGAGCAGCGGCGCCAGCGACTGGATCGCCGGCCTCATCACCACGGCTGTGCCGGCGTTCCAGGGTGAACCCTACTACGTCGTCGCGACGCTGCTCGCAGCCTCGGTGCCGGTGCGGTTGCTGATCCCCAACATCACCGGATATCTCGCCACCACCATTCCGATTGCGATGGCTATCGGCACCGCCACCGGCGTCAATCCGATGATCTGCGGCCTCGCAGTGATGATCGGCGGCGATGCGGTGCTCTACTATCCGGCGCAAAGCGTATCGTCGCTGGCGGTCTACGAGCGCGGCTACCTGAGTGCGCCGGAAATTTTCAAATTCGGGGTGTGGATGACGCTGATCGCGTTTGTGGTGGTGCTGGTGGTGGCATTGCCTTATTGGTCGGCGGTGGGTGTAACGCTGCGTGTGCGGTAGCGCCGAACTGACAATGTGTATGCCGGCTGTTCGAATATGAAATCATTCACCCTCATGATGGTTTTTTTTCTGAGTACGCCGGTATTCGGCGCGCTTCCTGGCGTCACTGAATTCAGCACCAGTCCTGAACAAGTCACGGAGGCTGAACTTTCAGCTTTGCTGCGTGCGCAGGTCGTCACGGCCGACGTTATTGCCATCGGAGAAAGTGTGCATGGTTCTTCGGGGTTTTTGAGAATTCAGACACGGCTGATTCGTTACCTGGTGGTAAACCATGGCTTAAGGTTAATCGTCTGGGAAAATCCGGCGCTGCGCAGCCTTGAATTTGCGCGATGGGTTTCATCGTGCACGACCGCCGCGACGCCGCCACCGATCGCCGTGCTGTATATGCCGACCACCGCGGATTTGCCCTTGTGGGACTGGGTGTGTGATTACAATCTTGCACATCCCCGTGACCCCATCGTGTTTCGCGGCATGGATGTTTGGGATCGCCCGTGGGAACACTACGCGAGGATCCGCGCCCTGAGCATGCGCGCGGGCATTGATCCGCGACTGATCAAAAGCATGGCAACCACTTGCCCGGCGCATGACGCCTCGTCGTGGCCTGAGGTTGAGTTGGTTTTTGCAACATCACAACACGACGGGAAGTTCCTGCCCCAGGCCGATTACGAACAATGTCGCGCCCATTTGACCACGCTGCTCAATACCGCAAGACTATCGGGCATCGAAAAGCTGAAGAAAAAAGAGCCGGATTCCGATGACGCTTTTGAACTGGCGATCTCGGCTTCAACCCTGCTGGGCTGGCTGGGGTTTTACCACCACGAAGGCTCAGACGATATTCTGAGCTGGAACGAGCGCGATAGAGCGCAAGGCAGAAATTTAATGCTGCTGATGGCAAAACATGACGCCACGCGCGCCATCTTGTCCGCCCACACCAGCCACGTGTCACACAATCGATCACGCGCTGACTGGTGGGGCTATGGCGATCTTAAATCCGGCGTTTACTTTTTTACCGAGATGACCCGGAAGAAGGTCTTCAATATCGCACTCACCGCCTATAGCGCAACGGGAACGCAGGGAGACTGGTCGCTTCCCGCCGCCAGCAACTCGCTGGATAAGAAACTGCATGATGCTGGGCACACGTTCTCATACTTCGCAGCCAATGCCGCTTTTTTGTCAGAACATTCAAAATGGTGGATGCAGAATCAGAATTTCCCCGGACCTTATGAAAGCGGCGTTGAAATCACGCCAAGGGATCACTTCGATGCCTTTATATTTTATGACCGCTCGCCTCTAGACAAGGCATTACCCCAAAGACCTATGTGGCAACCTTGAGAAAATATCGCTACTATTCAGCGTGAACGAAAAGATCTCCCTCACCTGGCGCTTCGCGCCACCCTCGCCTGTCACCGCAGGCACGCGGACCAGCGGCGCGTGAATCGCTCTACCCATTCCCCGGTGCCGGGCCTACTCATCATTGGTCTGGGCGCATCCATTGCGCCGATGGATTTCGCGGTTAACGTAGCTTTTCCCGCGATCACCGCGGCTTTCGCGCTCGATGTACAGTCGATACGCTGGGTGGTGATCTGCTACGTCATCACCTATGCCAGCCTGATGCTGGCCTTCGGCAAACTCGGCGACATAGTGGGTCACCGCCGCGTATTTCACGCCGGACTGCTGACCGGCACGCTTGCGTTCGCCGCGTGCGGGCTGGCGCCAACCTATCCGTTGCTGCTGGCGGCACGTGTGCTGCAGGGCATCGCGACCGCTCTGGTGCTCAGTTGCGCGCCGGCGCTGGTGGTGGCAGTTTGCGGCGAACAGCGGCGCACCTGGGCGCTCAGCCGCTATGCCATGATCGCTGCGCTGGCCGGCATTCTGGGGCCCATCATCGGTGGCGTGGGAATACAGTGGCTGGGCTGGGCGGGGGTGTTCTGGTTTCGCCTGCCGGTTGCGTTGCTGGCGCTGGTGCTGCTGGCGTGCTTGCCCGCAATGCCGCTCTTGGCGGATGCGCCGCGACGCTTCGATGCCGTTTCTTCAGCGTTGCTCGCAAGTGGACTGGCACTGTTGCTGTTAAGCCCTGGACTCTGGTCCGGCGTCACGCACATCGAACTGCCGCTTGCGGCGGGTGTTGCGGGCATAGGCTTGCTCGCAATGTTTGCGCTGCGCGAGCGCCGTGACCTGGAGCCGGTCCTGCCACCCTCAGCGGTGCGTGATCCCGCTGTGCTGGCAGCTAACGTCGCCAGTGTCCTGGTCAATCTCGTCGCTTTTGCCATTCCCTTGCTGGTGCCGTACTACCTGGCGCGCATTGGCGGCTACAGTGCCATCACAATGGGCTTGCTGCTGGCGATGTCTACGGTCGGCGTGTTTGCGGCCTCTACCGTCACACCGCGCGTGGTGCGTGCGCTCGGACAGCGCCGTGCCGCCCTGCTGGGCGCTGCGCTGGTCGCACTGGCGCAAGGCATCATCGCGCTCTGGCCCCTGGCGCCGCCGGTGGCTGCTCTGGTGGCAGGGTTGCTGCTGCATGGTCTTGGCCTGGGGCTGTTTCAGGTAAGCTATACCGACCTCATCGTCGCCACGCTGCCGCAGAAAAATCGCGGCATCGCCGGCAGCCTCACCATGCTAACCCGCACCGTCGGCGTCATTCTCGCCGCAGTGATTCTGAGCAGCGCAGTGCAGGCGCTCGAAGCCCGCCACCTGGCGGCAGGGCGTGCAGCGGCAGAGGCGTTTCACGCGGCCTTCAGTAGCGTGTTTCTGTATTCCGGACTGCTGCTGGCCGGATTGCTGATGCTGGGCGCCGTGGGGCCGGCCCTCTGGCGCAGGGCCAAAACTGCTATTTCGCAAAACTAGTTTCAGCTCGAGAACAGCCAAATAAAAAAACAAATAAAACAAACGCTTATGATCGTCATCGAACAGTGAAAGTGAATGGTATAGGATCACAGCATGTCTCCAACTGCTCCAGCCCCGTCCCGCGGCCCCGCTCTTGCCGGGCTGCGCGTCATAGACCTTGCCCGGGTGCTCGCCGGCCCGACCTGCGCACAGACGCTGGCCGATCTAGGCGCCGATGTGGTCAAGATTGAGCGCCCCGGCGTCGGTGACGACACGCGCCCGTGGGGCCCGCCGTGGCTGCCAGACGAGCACGGCGAACCCACCCGCGATTCGACCTACTTCAGCAGCGCAAATCGCAACAAGCGCTCCATCGCTATCGACCTCGCCAACGATGCGGGCGCAGCGCTGGTGCGCCGGCTCGCGTGTGAGGCCGACGTACTGATCGAGAACTACAAAGTTGGCGACCTCGCGCGGCGCGGGCTCGATTATGCAACCTTGTCCACACTCAACCCGCGGCTAATCTATTGCTCGATCACCGGCTTCGGCCAGACCGGGCCGTTGCGCGAACGGCCGGGCTACGACTATATTTTTCAGGGCGTCGGCGGGCTGATGAGCGTGACCGGGCTTCCTGACGGCGTGCCAGGCGGTGGGCCGATGAAGATCGGCGCGTCTATCGTCGATCTTTCGACCGGGCTCTACGCGGGGATCGCCATTCTGGCGGCACTGCGCGAGCGCGATGCGAGCGGGTTCGGCCAGCATATCGACATGGCGCTGTTCGACACCGTCGCAGCACTCAGCACGCACCAGGCGGCGGGTTATTTCCAGACCGGCAAGGTGCCGGGACGCATGGGCACCTCCTCCGGCGGCATCATGATGCCGTACGAGACCTTCAAGTGCGCCGACGGACACCTCATCGTCGCTTGCGGCAACAATTCGCAATGGCAATCCTTGTGCAAGGCACTCGCGCGCGACGACCTCGCGTGTGACCCGCGTCTCGCCACGCCGTCGGTGCGCCAGATCAATCGCGATTTCGCGCTCGGCGAACTGCGACGCACATTCTCGGAGAATAAGGTCGATGAACTCGCGGCGAAGCTCGATGCGCACGGTGTGCCGAACGGACCGATCAACGATCTGAAACAGGTGTTCGAGATGGAGCAGGCGCGCGAGCGCGGCCTCAAAATCGATCTCGAACGCAGCGACGGAACCCGGGTCGCCGGTGTCGGCAATCCAATCCGCTTGAGCGCAACCCCGGTGCAGTACCGCAGCGCAGCGCCGAGACTCGGTGAGCACGCCGTTGCCGTGCTCACAGACTGGCTCGGCGCCGAAGCGGAAGAGATAGAACAGCTGCGCGCCGCAGGCGCGCTCGGTTGATCACGTTGCTAGGCAATCGCAAGACGCTGATGCAATAATGTAAAACCCTATCCGCGCGATGCCTGCGCCATGAACAGAGGACAGAAAATAATGAAACTTTGCACTGGGACACTTGCTTTACTGACGCTGGCGTGCAGCTATGCCGCCAACGCCCAGACCAGCTATCCGAACCGCCCGCTGCGCGTGGTGGTTTTTATTCCGCCTGGCGGCGGTGCGGACCTGCTCGCGCGCGTCATGGGACAGAAGCTTGGTGATGTGCTCGGGCAGACCGTCGTGATCGACAACCGCGCCGGCATGGGCGGGGTGATCGGCACCAACCTTGTCGCCAAAGCGGCGCCCGATGGCTACACGCTGCTGCAGGGCGGCATCACCACGCACGGCATCGGCCCGCACATTTACGCCAATCTGCCGTACGATCCGGTCAAGGATTTCGCGCCGGTCATCCTCTCTGCGACCTTGCCGATATTCCTCATCGCCAACGCGCAGGTGCCGGTGAAATCGGTGAGCGAGCTGATCGCGCTCGCCAAGGCGAAACCCACCAGCATCAGCTTTGCCTCGCCCGGAACGGGCAGTGCGCCGCACCTCGTCGGCGAGTTGTTCAAAATTGTCACCGGCATTCCGAGCCCGCACATTCCGTACAAGGGCAGCGGCACCGGCGCGCCCGCGCTTGCGGGCGGGGAAGTGCAATTCATGTTCGACGCGATCGCCGGCCATCTGCCGCACATCCAATCGGGACGAAGCAAGGCCCTCGCCGTCACCAGTCCCGCGCGCCTCAAGGCATTTGCCGACATCCCGACGATGAAGGAAGTTGGGCTTGCGCGTGTGGATGGTGAAGTCTGGTACGGGCTGCTGGCGCCGGCCGGCACACCGAAGAATATCATCGCGAAACTCAATGCCGATTCGCGGCGTGTGCTCGCCATGCAGGAAGTGAAGGACCGGCTAACCGGCGCGGGTATCGATGTGGCGGGCGGAACACCGGAGGAATTCGGTAAATTTATCCGCGCCGAACTCGACAAATGGGGACCGGTGGTTAAGGCCGCAGGGGTTAAGGCGAACTAATGAATTGCGTGAAGAGTGAAGAGGTACCCCCACTAATCAGGTCTGCCCCTTCACCCTTCACTCTTCACCCTTCACGTTCTTAAATCGGAGAAGCAAACCATGGCTACAAACGGCATCGTGCAGTCACTCAACATCAATGACCTCACGCGGTATTCGCCCGAAGCGCGGGTCAATCAGCCCTTGCTGGATTCGAAGGACCTCGTTACGCGCATGAATTGCTACGAGCCCGGGCAGGTAACGCCCTTTCACGTGCACCCCAACGACGATGAAATTATATTTTGTGTCGAGGGACGCGGCGCGATTACGTTCGAGGCGTTGGACGCTGTGCCGCTCGTGCCAGGCAGCCTGGTGAGTTTGCCGGCCGGACTCCCGCACGGGATCGCGGCCGCCGCGGATAGCCGCATGATCGTCATCTACACCACCAACGCGGGTTACACCAGCGTGCGGCCGCAGGGGCGAAGCGCCGAAGCGGGCATTGGCCTGCCCGGGGAGCTTTCGCGCGAGCACATAGTCACCAAAAATTAATCGTTCTACACATTCTGCCCTGTAGGCCCGGATGAAACAAAGTGTAATCCGGGATTGCTACGAATTACGAGTTCACTGTGGCCCCACGAACCCCAAGTAAGCGCCAAAGGTATCCGGCGGCGTCATCAGCATCGCCTGCTCGCCGTTGCTGCGCACGCCCCGCGCCGGCGGCGGCAGGCTGTGGGATTCCATCCAGCGCGCGGCCGCACCCATGCTGGTGGTGCGGTACAAGGCCTGAAACGGACCCGGCCCACAGCGTGCCAGTGCATCGGCGGCCGGCCCCGGTGCATACGGCTGCACCACACCCAGGCCGGTGGGACCGATTTCAAATATTGCCATGTCTGACATCACCACCGTGCCCTTGTGCAAGGTTGGCTTGGGCATGCCGAGCACGTTGGCGTACACCGCCGCTGCCGCGTCCGCCTCGTGCGTAACGATGTAGGCGCGCTCCAGTTTGTAGACGCCGTTGGGATGACTACCTGCGATGGGCACTTGCCTGCGGCGCTCCGCCAATGGTGTCGAATGCTGTATGAAGAATAGCGGCAGCGGATTTTTCGGGCCGAGCACCGCGGATTTCCAGCGCAGTTCCTGCCCCGCCGGCGTGCGCCGGCTGCCATCCATCGCGTCGCTGACATCTACGCCACGGTTGCGCATGGCGGCCACTTCCGCGGCAAGATCGTCGCTTTGCAACACCACGTAACGTATGCCGCCGCCTGCCGTGATGAAATCAGTTAGTCCGGTGTTCCAGGTTCCGGGTTTGCCCGATGCCGCGTACTCCGATGAATCGCGAACCGCCAGCAATTCGAGATACTCCTCACCATTGAACGCAATGGCATTGTGCGTGCCTTTACCCGGATGCGCGCCACCCGCATAAATGTTGAAGCCCATATTGGAATACTGAGCGATGGCCTGCGGCAAGTCTGGCACACAGATCATCACGTGGTCGATGCGGGTGAACATGGTTAATTCCTATAAGATTCTTGCAATAGTTGTTGTAGGTCGGAACGCGCAGCGTTTGACAGACCGAGATGGCAACAAGGTTAGTGCGTCGGAACCGCTACGCGTTCCGACCTACGACAACCTCGTCGCCTTCAACCACAAACTGGTGCTCGAAGTCTGCCGATGCCCAGTTCATAAAGCGTAGAGCATCCGCAAACCGCGGATCGCCGCTTTTTAATACTTCGGGCCGCAACTGCTTGTCGATCAGCACCGGCAGGAACGAAGTTTTTTGCACGCCGGATTTGCTGATCACCGCCTTGGCGATGAGGCTGCGTTTGGCATCTTCGCCATAAGCAAGGTGCGGGTAATCGGGGTCGAGCTTCACACCGTATTTCTTTTCAAAGGCGGCGGCGCTGCCTGCGTTTTTTGCCGTGGACGACATGATGAAATTGCTCAGGCTGTAAAAGCAGGTTTTGCCGCCATGCACGCCTATCGCTTTGGGCGTGTGCGCGTGGTGGCCGAGGATTAAATCTGCGCCGGCGGCAAACGCAGCTTTCGCTGCGGCGGGCTGGTAGTCGGCAATGAGGCGCGGCACGAAGTGGATGCCCCAATGTAATGACACGATCACTGCATCCGCGCTCGCCTTGGCGGTGGCGATATCACTCACCATCGCGGCAAGGTCGTCTTCGTACGGCACCGTCACCACGCGCGGCGGCACGCCCGCCTGATAGTCGACCGACTGGTAATACGTATGTGCACGCAGCGGCGCGACGCCCGCTTTGTTGGGTTGTGCAGCGTAGCCCTCATTGAGTATCGAGCAGTAGGCGAGAAACGCCACGCGTATGCCGTTCTTTTCAATGATCGCCGGACGCCGCGCTTCACCAAGATTGCGTCCCGCGCCGATGGTTTTGATGCCTTTGCTTTCGAGCAATGCAATGGTATCGAGCAGCGCATCTTCGCCCCAATCCATCGCATGGTTGCTCGCCACCGACACCACGTCGAAGCCGCAATCGCTGAACACCGTAGCCAGCTGCGGCTTGACACGGCTGTGTGCGCCGCCGGAATGCAATTGCAGTGCGCCACGCTCGGAATAAACGCGCTCGCATTGGCCGAAGCGAATGTCGCCCGCCGCAAGCGCTGGACGCGCGAGCGTGCTGTAGGCGTCCATCGGTTCGTGTATCGGGCCGACATCGCCGACGCCGAGCAGCACTACGCTGTTGTTCGTTGTCATCATGAGATTCCTTTTGGTCAGGTATATTACACACGAGTGCACGCGCTGACTGCTGCGTACTTGGCGTGGACGCGATGGCTCTACTCATTGAGGATTAAAAAATATTGTTTAATAACAAATGCTTACAGATACCCCTTTACGCCTGCATCACGCTGCAAGCCAGCGCCGCGTACGCGCAAGGCGGTGATCCGCCGTATCCGGTAAAGCCCGTGCGTTTCGTGGTGGGGCAGGCGCCCGGCGGCGCTACTGATCTGGTGACACGCACGCTGACCGCCAGGCTCACTGATGCCGTCGGGCAAGCGATGATTGTCGAGAATCGCACGGGTGCTGCGGGTTCCATCGGCGCGGGGCTGGTGGCGAAAAGCGCGCCCGACGGTTACACCTTACTGGCGATTTCGAGCAGTTACGCAATCAACCCCAGTCTGTATGCCAATCTACCGTTCGATCCACTCAAGGATCTGGCGCCGATCATTCTGCTGGCACAAGCGCCGTTTCTGCTGGTGGTGCATCCGTCGCTGCCGGTGCGCTCGGTGAAAGATCTGGTAGCGCTGGGCAAAGCCCGACCGGACGCCCTGAACTATGCGTCGGGCGGCACCGGCAGTTCGGGGCATCTCGCGGGCGTGCTGTTTCAGGGCGCGACGGGAATCACGATGGTTCACGTGCCGCACAAGGGCGGGGGACCGGCGATGACCGATACCATCGCAGGGCAGGTGCAGCTTACCTTCGCCAGCATTATTTCTTCACAGCAACACGTGCGCTCGACGCGCTTGCGCGCGCTGGCGGTGACCAGCGTAAAACGCTCCGCGGCGATGCCCGACCTGCCCACGGTCGCCGAAGCCGGCGTGCGTGATTACGCAACCACCAGTTGGTACGGCGTGCTCGCGCCTGCCGGAACGCGTGTGAGCGTGATTGCGCGCATGAACAGCGAACTCGGCAAAGTGATTGCACTAGCGGAAGTGCGGCAAAAGCTCGCCGCCGACGGCGCCGAGCCGGCTGGCGGCAGCCCGGAGTTATTTCACAAACACCTGGTGACCGAAATCGCCAAGTGGGCGCGCGTGATCAAGGCGGCAGGGATACGGGTGGAGTGAGGCGGGTGTGGGTGACGTTGTTGTGTTTCCAATGTTTGGATCGGTAGTTGGGCATCAGTCCGCGACGGGTCGTAAATTGGAGTATTCTTCGTGCTATGAAGATAGCTACTGGAAAAGTTGTCGGGGGTAAGGTCGTTGTCGAGGGCGTGACACTCGAAGAGGGCGCGTCGGTTACTGTTTTGGCCAAAGACGACGAAGGCGGCTTCACCCTGTCCCCTGAGGAGGAGGCCGAACTGCTTATTTCTATCGCCGAGGCCGATCGTGGAGAAACAGTTTCCGCCGAAGATGTGCTTGCAGGGCTCGCCCGTCGTCGTCGATGAAAGACTGTGGAAGTTCAGGTCACGAAGCGAGCGCAAGCACACATTGATCGCGCTGCTCTGTGGTGGGACCAGAATCGCCCTCTTGCTCCGGAGGCCTTAGACGAAGAACTTGCGGAGGCGTTTTCGCTTCTGAGCACTGAGCCGGACATTGGCGCACCAGCATTGAATGTCCACGCGAGAGGCGTAAGGCGCGTGCATCTTGCGCGAGTGCATTACTATCTCTACTATCGTGTCCGCGGTAGCCGAGTTGAAGTATTAGCGCTCTGGCACACCAGCCGTGGCACCGGTCCCTTCCTCTAGTCGTCGATTATGACGCCGAACTCCAGTTGGAACGGACGGGCCATGAGCGCAGCACGAGATCAAATGTCCGTGCTGGCCCGCCGTTCACCAAGACGTTAAGGTCATCTTTTCGGCAGTATTGAGGGCGTTGCTTCACTGACTGGTACTGGCCAATTCAGCAATTACCGTTTCCCCAAACCTGCCCATCCCCCACCTCACACCCCAAAGCCATCCATCCATTCAAGCCGGTTCTGCTTCACTTCAACACCACCAGTGCATCTGCCGCGACCACGCCCTTACCCGTCGGCCGCACCAGCACAGGGTTGATATCCATCTCCGCCACTCGTTCGCGCAGCAGCCACGCCATTTCCGACACCGCCACCAGCAGATTCGCCAGGACTTCAACGTCTCGCGCGGGCTGGCCGCGCACACCGTCGAATAGTTTTGCGCCGCGAATTTCGCGCACCATCGCGTGCGCCTCGACTTTATCGAAGGGCGCAACGCGATAGGTCACATCGCGTATGGTTTCCGCGAATATACCGCCCAAACCAAACGCCACCACCGGGCCGAAGCACGGGTCGTTGACCACGCCAACGATGGTTTCGAGGCCATCGTTAATCATTTCGGACAGCAGCACGCCGGCAATGTTTGCCTGCGGCGCGGCGCGCTTGGCATTGGCTAACACTTCAGTGATTGCTGTTTCCAATTGCACCTGGTCCTGCACGTTAAGCCGCACGCCGCCGATATCGGATTTATGCGCGATGTCGCGCGACGCGATCTTTACCGCCACTGGAAATTTTACGTTCGCGGGTGCGGCGGCGCCCGGCGCCATTAGTATGTCCTGCGTCACCGGGATACCGAACGCGCGCAGCACGTCCTTGCTTTCGTGTTCATTCAGCGTCGCCGCGCCTTCGGGCAAGGGCGGCAAGGTGCGTGGTTTTACTTCCGGCGGATTGCAGATGCGCTCTCGTTGATTCAGCGTGTCGCTATAGTCCGCCAGCGTACCCATCGCGTACGCCACACGGCGCGGCGACGGTTGCATCGGGATTTTCTCGGCGGCGATGACGTCGAAACCTTCGGGTGCGGCGGAATACGGTATCGAACAGAACAGCATTACCGGCTTATCCGATTTCCTGAGTGCCTCAGCAACACCCACTGCGCCGTTGTACATGGTACGGCCGCTGGAGGTTGCCAGCAGCATGCCCAATTGGTGCACATCCGGATCTGCCAGAACCGCGTCCAGCGCGCGCTGAAAACGCGGCGCGTTTTTGTCGTTGATGAAGCCCGCCGCGTAATCCACCGGGTTTTCGAGCGAAGCCACGCTCGGCAGATTCTCGCGCAATACCATCATAGTCTTTGCCGACAGCGGTATGAGCTTTAATCCGACCTCATCCGCCGCATCGGAAAACGCCACCGCGGAACCGCCCGAGCCGCCCATCACCACCACGTTGCGCCCGCGCGCGCGGCGACCCGCCGCGAAACACTGCGCGTAGTCGGCGGCTTCGTGCGTATCGCGCACTTCGATCACGCCGCACTGCTTTAATGCCGCGCGAAACACATCGTAGCTGCTGGTGAGGTTCGCGGTGTGCGAAGCGGCGGCGCGCAAGCCCTGTTGCGTGTTGCCCGCCTTCAGAATAATCACCGGCTTGCCCGCCGCCAATGCACGACGTGCTGCCGCCATCAGCCCGCGCCCATCGGCTACACCTTCGAGGTAGGCGAGGATCACTTTGGTTTCCGGATCATCAACAAAGGCATTGATCAATTCCGGCGCCTTGATGTCGCATTCGTTGCCGCTCGCCACCACATAACGAAAGCCGACGCCGGTCGCCGCCGTTTGTACCACCAGGCTGTTGCCAAAGCCACCGCTCTGAATCACCGCCGACACCGGCCCCGGCTTCAATTGCGGCGCTTTGGTGATGCTGCCAAAGCCCGCGTACACGCGCTGATGAATATTGACCAGGCCGAGGCAGTTGGGCCCGATAAGACGCACGCCGCCTTTGCGCGCGGCGGCGAGCATGCGTTCTTCGTTGGCGATGCCTTGCGGCCCCGCTTCACGAAAACCGCCGCCCAGCACCACGGCAAACGGAATGCCGCGCTGACCACATTGCTCGATGACGCCCGGCACGTGTTGTGCGGGCACGGCCACTACCGCCACATCGCACGCTTGATCGATTTCGGTGATGCTGCGGTAACAGCGGTGTTTGCCCAGCGTATCGTATTTGGGATTGACCGGGAAAATGCCGCCGCTGTAGCCATACTGTGCAATCGCGTGCAGCGCTTGTCCGCCGGCACGATCGGTGTCATCGGTGGCGCCTACGATGGCGACGCCGCGTGGATTCAATAGTTTGTAGAAATTGCTCATGGGTTGTGGCAAACGGCGAATGAGATTGAAATACGAGAGTTTATTCCGCCTTGATACCCGCCTCGCGGATCACCTTGCCCCACTTGCTGACTTCGTTGGCGAAATATTTGCGCAGATCATCCGGCGGACCGGACAACGGCTCCGCGCCTTGACCTACGAAGCGCTCGCGCATGTCCGGCGTTTTCATGATCGCCGACAGTTCGCTGTTGAGCCGGGTGATGATGGCGCCGGGCGTGCGCCCGGTCGTGAACACGCCAAACCAGCCGACCGCATGAAAGCCCGGCAATCCGGTTTCCGCCAGCGCCGGCAGTTCCGGAAACAACGCCGAGCGTTTGGAACTAGTGACACCGAGCGCACGCAACGAGTTGTTGCGGATGTAAGGCGTGAGGATCAGCACATTGTCGATCGCCACATGCAAACGGCCGCCGAGCAGATCGGGCAGCAGCGCGCCGGTGCCTTTGTAAGGCACAAACACCATATCGAAACCGCCGTTGCGCTTTAACATTTCGCCGGTCAGCCGTTGCAGCGACCCCGGCGTCGATCCGGAAAAATTGAGTTTGCCGGGATTGGCCTTGCCATAGCTGATGAGATCCGCCACGGTTTTCACCGGCAGCGACGGCTGCACCACCACCACATAAGGCGAGGTGCCTATCAGCGACACCGGCGCAAAATCCCTGAACTGATCGAAGGGCAGCTTGCTAAACAGGCTGCTGATGGTGCCCATCGAACCGGAACCCATCAGCAAGGTGTGGTTGTCGGGCTGCGCCTTGGCCATGATGTCGGCGCCGATGATGCTGCTGCCGCCGGGACGATTGTCCACCACCACCTGTTGTCCGATGCGTTCACCGAGTTTCGCCCCGATCACGCGCGCGATGATGTCGGTGCTGCCGCCGGCAGTGACCGCAACCACCAGGCGCACCGGCCGCTGCGGGTATGACTGTGCGCCCGCGCAAGCCGCCATGCCCGACAACAACACGCACCTCATTACCCTGCTACGAAACCCCTGCTTCATCAAGCAGCTCACTCCGGCTTGATCCCCGCTACACGCGTCATCTCGGCGTAGGCTGTGATCTCCGACGCCAGATACGCCTTGAATTGCGCCGGCGTATTGCCCACCGGCGGGAATCCCTGCTCGCGCAACTTGTCGCGCACTTGCGGCGTTGCCAGTGCGGCGCGCGTTTCCTGGTAGAGTTTATTGACGATGGCGGCGGGCACGTGCGCGGACGCGAACAGGCCGAACCAGCCGGCGTCGATTTCCATGCCGGGCACGCCGGCTTCGGTGAGAGTCGGCGCATCGGGTAATGTCGCGAGGCGCGACTTGCCGGTGACGCCAAGCGCACGCAAGCGGCCCGCCCTGATGTGCGGCAGCGCAAGATTGGTGTTGGCGAACATCGCCTGGATTTCGCCGCCCAGCAACGCCGCCACCGCCGGTCCGCCGCCTTTGTAGGGCACATGCACCATGCTGGTCTTCGCGCGCGCCGCGAACAGCGCTCCGGCAAGATGTATCGTATTACCGATGCCGGGCGAGCCGTACGCGAGCTTCGCTTCGGGCCGGCGTCCCAAGGCAACAAACTCCTGCACCGTCTGCGCCTGCACCGACGGATGCACGGTGAGGATGAACGCGTCGAGCGCACAAATGTTGGAGATAGGCGTGAAGTCTTTAACGGCATCGTACGGCAGCTTGCGGTAGATGCTCGGATTCACGGCGATCGAGGCCGACACCAGCAGCAGCGTGTGTCCATCGGGCGTCGCCCTCGCCACCGTCTCGGTGCCGACGATGCCGTTGGCGCCCGGACGATTGTCGACGACAAAAGTCTGTCCCATTTGCGTGCCCAGCTGCTGACCGACGATGCGCGCAATGGCATCGGGACCACCCGCGCCGAACGGAACGACCACGCGTACCGGGCGTTGCGGATAGTTTTGAGCGTGCGTATGCGACACGCCCAATGCCAGAGATGTGGCGGCCAGCAGCAGTTTCCAGTCTGCATTCATGGTCTTCCTTGGGCTTTGCACATAGTAAGAGAAATTGTAGCCCGGATGGAGCGCAGCGTAATCCGGGGAGCGATAGCTGCGAAAGCTATCCTCCCTTTCAGGATACGCTGCGCTCCTTCCGAGCGAACGCGGTAATCCTCAATAGACGTTTATGTTACTCCGCACTCTTGATGCCCGCATCCTTTACCAGCTTGGCGAACTTGGTGTGCTCGCTGCGCAGGAAAGCAGCAAACTGTTCCGGCGTGCCACCGACAATGGTGTACGCTTCTACGCGCGCGGTCTCTTTCATCACCGGCGTTTGCAGGATGGCTGCCATCTCGCGGTTCAGCCGCTCAATCACCGCCTGCGGTGTGCGCGCGGGCACGCCGACGCCGTTCCAGGTTTGATTTTCATAACCCGGTACGGTTTCCGCGACCGTGGGCAAGTCCGGCAGATGTTCAAAGCGTGTCTTGCCGGTGGTTGCCAGCGCGCGCACTCTGCCGCTTTTGACAAAGGGCAGCGTGCTGGACGACACATTGAACGACACCTGCACATGCCCACCCGCAAGATCCGTCAACACGCCCACCGCGCCTTTGTGCGGCACGTGCGTCATAGTGACGCCCGTCATCAGGCAGAACAACGCGCCCGAGATGTGGCCGAAACCGCCGATGCCTGCGGAGGCGTAATTGAGTTCGCCGGGCTTTTGCCGCGCCAGCGCAATCAACTCTTTCACTGATTGCGCCGCCACCCCGGGATGCACCGCGAGGATCGCCGGCACCGACGAGATGTGGATCACTGGCGCGAGATCGCTGCGCAAATCGTACGGCAACTTGTAGAGATACGCATTCACCACCCACGGCCCCACCGGCGCGATCAGCAATGTGTAACCGTCGGCGGGCGCGCGCGCGACTATGCCCACGCCGATGCTGCCGTTCGCACCCGGCCGGTTATCAACTACCACCGGTTGGCCGAGCCGCGTGCGCAGTTGTTCCGCCAGCGCGCGGCCCTGCAGATCGGGCGTGCCACCGGTAAAGTACGGCACCACCAGGCGCAGCGGTCGCGTGGGATACGGCGCGCCGGTCTGCGCGTGGGCACTGCCCAGCGCCAGCAGCACTACGGCTGATGCGATATAAGTATTTGTTTTTAAATGGTATTTCATTTTTCTGCCGATAGCCTCATTCGCTGCAGGATGAACTCTATATTGGATTTTCCCGGCTTTAACTCGCCGCGTTCGATGCGGCGGCATAACGCAACAATCGCATCGTTCGCCGGCGTGTGTATATTTTTCTCGCGGCCCTTGCGCGCGATATGGCCGTTGAGGAAATTGGTTTCGGTTCTGCGCCCCTTGAGAAAATCCTGCAACACCACGCCGCGCGCGGTGCGCGACCCTTTTTTACCCATGTGGCCGAGGATCGTATACAGCAGCTTGTCGATAATTTTTTCTTCCGGCCCCATAAACTCTTCGGGGCTCAGGCCAAAAATCGCATCGAGTTTGTAACCGTGCGCCGCGCCCACACGCATGGTCTCGCTCGCCAGTTGCGCGCACAGCTTGACGACTTCCGGGATTTCCACCGCCTGCCACGACTGCAGCCCCAGCGCGCCGAAAGGCGCGAGGATCATCGAACTGTTGACCAGCTTGGTCCACTTCGCGCCTTCGATGTTATCGGTAATCGTAATTTTGCCGGCATGCTTCATCAGCTTTTCAAGCTCGGTGAGGCGCGGCGTCACACTGCCGTCGAGTTCGCCGAGGCCAAACCAGGTGTGCGCCGGATCGGTATTGCGCTGAACATGGCCCGGCGTAAACACTTCCGCCGACAGCTCAAGCACACAGCCCATCACCCGCGGCTTGCCGATGATGTCAATAATATCGGCGTTGTTCATGCCGTTCTGCGCACCCACGAGCATGCCGTCTTCTTTAAGGTACGGCTTGATGAACTCACACAGCCAGCGCGTGTCGTGCGATTTCGCTGCCAGCAGCACGATATCGAACTGCCGGTTGAGCGACGACAATTCGCACAGGTGATAGGCCTCAACCTTGGTATGCAATTCGGAGTCCGGCATTTTCACCTGCAGGCCGTTCGCCTTCATCGCCTCCACATGCGCCGGCCATTGATCGACCAGTGATACGCTGTAACCCGCATGCGCCAAGTCGGCGCCGATGCTGCTGCCGATGGCGCCGGTGCTGAGCACTGCGATTTGTTTTCCCATCATCGGTCTCCTGTCATCGATCACGCGCTATCCATCCCGGCGCGGCGACAAACGCCGACAGCAGCTCGCGAGGCTGTGAATCGCGATCCAGCCCCGCCACCAGATTCAACACCTTGTTCAACGCGGATGCAGGCAGTGCTTCCGCAACCGTATCCTTGAACAATGCCGACAGTTCATCCCAACTCATGCGCCGATGCGGGCTGCCGCGCGGATGCGGCTCATGTGCCACGAATGTGTTGCCGTTCGCCAGCGTAATCGTCACGCGCGACGGCACCTCTTCGGTGTTGGTGCCGGCTTCGATTTCAGCATCGAGCATGCAACGCACGCGATTCGACAGCGCGCGCACCTCGGCATCTGCCAGCGCGGTTTCGTAATCTTCACGCCGCAGCGCCGCCTGCGCGCCACGCGTGTGTCCGAGCGACAGCGCCATCGCCAGACTGAACGGGATGCTGAGTTGCGCGCTTTGCAAATCCGGCGGATCGAGTTGCGTGAGCCGTCCTTGCACGACTTTGGGTATGCCTACTTCAACGTCGGTAATCTGCGCCGGCAGCAGGCCGTGCTGCGCACCCAGCGCAAGCCCGGCATCGGCCGTCGCCTGCAAGCGCCCCGCACCCGCATGGATCTTGGTGCTGACTTCCATCAGCCGGTAGCCTTGCCCCAGGTCAGCGGTCACCTTGAGCGGATCGGCATTGCCGGAGAACGCACGAAAAAATCCCGCCTCGCCTTCGAGGATGTCGCGCGGCCCCCAGATGCCGGCCTGCGTTAGCAACGCCGCCATCACCCCGGACTCGGCGCCGCGCGCACCGTTAAGACGCTTGGTGACGCCGCCGGAATGATAAAACTGCGCCAGCCCGCCCGCGTAGGCGCCCGCCGCGCCCAACGCACCCGCCATGTCCTGCGCAGTGAAGTTGAGCAATTTACCGGCGGCGAGCGCCGCACCCATCGCGCCGCAGGTGGGTGTCGCCATGAAGCCGCGCTGAAACAGCGCGGGCTGTGTCGCCAGGCCGATGCGCAGCGACGCCTCATAGCCAATAATCGCGGCCTCCAGCACAGCGCGTCCGCTCGAGTTTTCGCGCTCTGCCATCGCCAGCACTGCGGGCAGTATGGAAGCACCCGCGTGATGCATTGACCCCACATGCGTGTCGTCGAGATCGCAGGCATGCGCATAAGCGCCGTTGACGAAAGCCGCGCGCGCAGCGTCGATACGGCTGCCGCACAGCAGCAGACTGCTTTCACCCTTGCCGCCCAGTTGCAGCGCCAGCGCGCGCGTGGATCGGCTCCACGGCAGACGCGCGCCCACGGCAGTCACGCGCAAAAAATCCAGCACCAGCGCCTTCATGCGCTGCACTACCTGATCCGGCGCATGCGCCAGCTGGAAACCGGCGGCCCATTCGGCCAGCGCGGCTGTCGTACCCTTGGTGCTGTCTGGTGACGCTGACATGCGTGCTATGACTCCTTGTGATGACGTATCGATGGTGAGCGAAGTAACATCCTTATCCGGGGGAGAGAATGGCCCCTTCGATGCAGATGCTGGGGTAATTCATGCGCGCTTTTGCCCCGGCGCCAGGCGATATTTCTGGAGGCGGCTGTTGGGCTTTTCCGGGAGGGTGTATTCGATCAGACCAGTTTCCAGCATCTTCCTAAAGATCATTCAGATAGCGCGTTGGTTTGGATTTGCCGAGGCTCTGAGCGATCTTCAGCTTGCCGAGAGCGTCACTCTGAAGAAGTTCAAGTATTCTGTTGGCAATTTCGGACTCTACCCCTGACTCTACCCCTAACTTTACCATCGAAGATCCGTCTCACTATCACGAAAATGCGACAGCTTGCCGTGCCGCTAGCGAATACCTGCGGCGAACTGTTATCGGAATTCGGCAAAAACGTTGCATTCGTATGTCGGTACTGGCCGGCAAACGACTATAAACAGTCCGCCTTCGAATTCGGACTTTCTGACCAGGGCATTAATCAACTCAACAGCGAGACGGTCCTATCACCTTGCGATCTGGATACGGAGTCGAAGATCAAGTTATTCCCGAGTTACGTGTGACATCTCTCCGAGCAAAGCGCTATCGCGTTGGGCGTCACCCCCGTTGTGCTAACCATCGTGGGTCATCCAATGCTGCGTCGATTTCCCTACCAATTAACCGCCCTTGACGTTGGTTTGCCGCGAGAGTGCGGTAGAAACCCTCTAACTCGCGAAGCAGCCAATCAGGCCATTCGGGATAGGCCCCTCCCAGACATTCAAATACACGTCGCAGTCGGCCTGCAGTTGAGGTTTCACGCTGCATCTGGCGGTAAAGAAGACCGCTTAAATCTCCAGTGCCCTCGCCGAAGCACGGGTCAACATCCGAAGCACGGCGACCGAGCATATCTTCTATTTTGGTCGCCGCGCTTAGCAGCGCCTGATTGAGCTGCGCCGACTGTGTGGCAAAGGCCGCCTGATTTCCAGGGTCGGTGACAACTACCACAGTCTGTGGGCGCTTCGCTGCTATAGATGTGAGTGAGTTGATGAAGCCAAGCAAGTTACCCTGCGCTCGTTCCGATAGCTTGGCCATGTAGATGACCAGCTCGTCCAGCAGAATCAGCACCGGGCCCGCTGGCAATACGGCTTCAATTTGCGACTCGGAAGGTGATGCTTCAGGATCGTCAGCCTTGCCGAGTTCCTTTAGTGTTTTTTCCTTGCCTAAGCGAAAGAATACTTCTCCCCACAGACTGCGAACCTCGGTTGCACCGTGCCGCGCGAACACCGGCACGCCGGGCTTGCTCAAGTCAACAGCAACAACGGCTACCTTCTTCGGGCGTCCGGCCGCGGGGAGTAACTCAGTGCCTAACGAAGCGCTATTGATGTTTTCTGCCAGATGCCACAACGCCATCAATGCGTGGGTCTTGCCACCGCCAAAACCTGTGGACAGTCGGATCGTCGCGCCCGGTTCGCTAACATTTGCGAGCCGTTCGAACACGGACTGCACTACTTTCTTCAGTGGCTGTGCGGGATGGGTATTGCGGAAAAAGACACCGGGCTCTGAATAGACCTTCGGAGCCCTGCCTGCGACAAGGTCCCCAAAATCGGCAGCGAAGATCGCGTCGTCGAGATCGCCTTTGAGGACCTCTGGCCGAGGCTTGCATCCTTTAATGACCGACATGTCTCCCCCTGGAAGTATCAACTTGCATTGTACCTCTCGCACGGGTGTACGGCGCGCGAGCAAACGATTGAGTCATTATCTCCAGACCATTGTTTCCAATGAATGGATCTGCCGGCTGAGTCCGAGTCAATGTGTTTTTCAATAGCAGAATAATTACGTCATAATACTGCCCTCGCGAACGAAATACTCTCCCATCCACAATGCTGGAACTTGTCACAGCCGTTCGCTTCGATGGCCGCGTGTCTTTGGGCCGCACTGTGCCGTGCCGACTGACCTGTGAGACTGCTAGTGGTGACGACGCAACCGGGTTACCCACCGCGCTGCACACCTGCGATGGACCGGGGACAGCGGCGGCCCGCGCCGTGGATAACCCTAATGACTTATCGATTTCACGCTATCGTGACCGACGTTTCACGCAAGCGTGACCGCGATTTCACCGAAAGCGTTACCGATTGAGGTAAACTAAATCAATATTCATGCAGCATCCCGCCATCGGTCACGCTCACGCATGCCGGTGTCAGGTCTCCCATTTCCCATTTTTATGCGATGACAAACGAAATACATAAAATGAGAGGCCTGCCTTGTCCCCTCGGTATCTTCTGAATTCTTGGGCATGTGGCCGGAGTCGACCATGACCTCAACTGGCGCCAAGCGAG
>CAMBCF010000002.1 GCA_945864585.1 Bordetella parapertussis
TGCTGGCAATCGCCCTCGCCCGCCGTGCTGCGTTGGGGCGGCACAGGCACTACCTTTGATCTGAGTTTCGCATTCGGCGCGAGCACCCCGTGAAACCGTATCAAGTGCAAGCGCGGCCTTGGCACCAGTGCGGCGAGCCGCTGCATGAACTCCATCGGCGACATCACGATGTGCGTGGTGCCGTTGCGGTACGCAGTCTTTAACTTGAGCACCACGTTGCCTTCACGGTTGATACTCAGCCGTTCGTTGGCTATCGCCGGGCGCGTGATGTAGCGGCACAGTTGTTCGATACCCTTGCGGTCATTGGCGTCACAGCGCACCCCCGCATGCAGGCTGAAGCCGTGGGCGTTGGCGCATAGGTGTTGGGTGACCGGCGCCACGCGGCGGGGCGCGTGTTGCAGGCTCAGCACTTTGCGCCCTGCGCGCGGGCCGCGCGCGATGCGGTAGGTGCTGGAGGCTGCGTGCAGCGGTGTGAGCACGATGTCCGGGTCAATGCTCTCAGTGCGCGCCAGGTAGGTGACGCCCGCCTCCTCGATCAGATGACCGAGGCGGGTCAGTAACTTCAGGATGCGGCGGATGATTTTGTCGAGCAGCCTTTGCAGCTGATCGTTAGTTGGGGCCGGCGCTTGATGGAACACGGGCGCCTCGCCGCTGCTGCAATACACCCCATCGAGCACCAGGCCATGGATGTGAATGTTAAGATTGGCGGCAGAGTTGTAGGACGCAATCCCTATTGCGCCGAATGCGAGTCGCAGATCAATCATGCGGCGCAATAGGATTGCGCCCTACAATATTGACGTGCGCTTGTTTGATGAGGAACGTATGGATGACGCGGTGGATGATCTGCAACACCGGCGTGAGCAGTTCGGGGTGCACGGCGAAGAGGCTGCGCAGCGGGATCGGGAACGACAGCACCCACTGTCGCACCGGCACATGCGGTATGACTTGATCCACCAGATACGCGGCACTCTCCGCCATGCGCCGCGTGCCGCACGAGGGGCAGATGCCGCGCAGCTTGCAGCTAAAGGCGACCAGCAACTCGCGCGTGCAGCCCTCACAGCGCAAGCGCATGAATCCGTGCGCCAGTATGCCGCATTCGAGAAAGGCCTCAAACTCGTCTTTGACGAACTGAGGTAAGCCTGCAACGGAGGCTGCGAACGTCTCATAGTGCTGCTGCACCAGCCGATAGAGTGGCGTTTGTTCGGGGCGGCGGTGCTCGTAGCGGGACGGCTGTGCGGACGGTGCGCGCAGGAGCGCGGGACGCATGAAGGGGTTGGGGGGTCATTTGGAAAGCTGTAATTATATGCAGCTATAAATTCACCCAACGATGCGCGCATCACGCTTCTGCACGCAGCAGCCAACGGCAAGTCCCTGGGGCGTGGTAGCATGCGCCGCTGAGCGGCGCTCCCAGACGAAATCGTGGGCGCCATGCGCAGCGCGGGCCACGGCGTGAACGAAGTAAACCCTTTCGATAAACCGCTTCCCACTTTGCAGCCGGGCGGGCGGCCGGAATCGTCCTACGTTCGGCGGCTGCGCTTGATGTGGGCACAAATGAGGGAGACCGTGATCGCGGCGTTTCCGCAGGCGCCGGGCGCTCCAAAGGATATCGATGCGCTTCTCAAAGATGTTGAGGCGCGCCACGTCACGGATGCCTATCACTCGCTATCGATCGAAGGCTATCGCGTTACGGCAACCCTTATCGAAAAGATCCGTGATGGCAATTGGAAACCCTGCTACCACAACCCGGAACAGACCGCCGCGCTCATCCGATCGGACATCACCCGCTACGGCAAGATCATCAAGGACGCGAACCTGCGGCGCCGCCAAGGCGGCTCGCGCAATAAGCGCTGAGCCCAGAACAATTGACCAACGAACGTTGCGTATACGTGCGCAAGGCAGTACATTCGCATTACAAACCCCAAGGAATTTCGGCTATGCCGCGCACCAAGGACGAGATGTTGTCTATTCGCACCACCGCCGAAGCAAAGGACTTGCTACAGCAAGCTGCCGAGCGTGAGCACCGTTCGCTGGCATCGATGGTTGAGGTGCTCGTGTATGGGTACGCAGCTGTTGATCGGCATTGAGGATGGCGAGGGGCTGCCGTGGCCGTGACCGGCGCAGACGGTCGTGCCCGATCTGATCGAGAACCTTCTTCTGCCTCCCCTGATGAGTGGCAAAAACGCCGTATGAACGTGGACAAAAAAAAGATCGTCATCATCGCCGGCCCCAACGGCGCAGGCAAGACGACTTTCGCTCGCGAGTTTCTGCCCAGGGAGGCCGGTTGCCCGGCGTTCGTCAACGCCGATCTGATCGCGGCCGGGCTGTCGCCATTCCAGCCGGAAGCGGCGGCGTTCCGCGCCGGACGCCTGATGCTGGGAGAAATCGCGCGCCACGCCGCTGAGAGCCGAAACTTCGCCTTTGAGACGACCTTGTCAGGCTTGACCTATGCGCGCATGATCACCGACTGGCAGGCGGCGGGCTTTGCGGTGAAGCTGATTTTCCTATCGCTGGCCACTCCCGAAGAGGCGATCGCGCGCGTCGCAATGCGGGTGCGGCAGGGCGGGCACGACGTGCCGTCAGGGATCATTCACCGCCGCTTCGCATCCGGACGGCGCAATTTTCAGGATGTATATCGCCACCGAGTCGATTTCTGGCAGTGGTTCGACAATAGTGGTGACACGCCGATACTTAACGACGAAGGACACAAGCCATGAACAAACCCCTGGTGTCGAAGCTGCCGGACGCAGACATGCAGGCTGCACCCGCGGCACTTTTAAGGGCCGGCCGCAGAGCGCGCGAAATTGCGAGAGAAACCGGCACTGCCGTGGTTGTTATGCGCGACGGCAAGCTGGTTGAGGAGAAGTTCGGCGAGTCGCCTCAATTGACTAAAGAGCCGGAAGCGGGAACGGATGACCAGAACGGCAAGTTGAGTATTCGCCCTTAGCGATGAATTCCGAGAACCCCGCCGCTTTCAGCGATTGCATCGTCTTCGTGGATGAGAGCGGGGATCATGGTTTGGCAAATGTTGATCCAAGCTATCCGATGTTCGTGCTCGCGCTGTGCGTGATTCGCAAGCAGGCCTATATCGACGTGGTGTGCCCTGCGATGCAACGGCTCAAATTCCGGCACTGGGGGCATGATTCCCTTGTTCTGCACGAGCACGACATCCGCAAACCGGCGGGGCAGTTTGGATTTCTGTTCAATCCGGCGAGGCGGCGGGCATTCATGGACGACCTGAACGAACTGATGGAGCTCGCGCCCTTCACGTTGATTGCTTCGGTGGTACGAAAAAACGATTTGACGCGCGCGTATGCCCTGCCGGCGAATCCCTATCATCTTTGCCTGGAATTCGGACTGGAACGTCTGTACCGGTTCCTTGAGGGTTGCGGTCAGGGCGACAGGCTGACGCACGTGGTTGTCGAACAACGCGGTCGACGCGAGGACGCTGAACTCGAACTGGAATTCAGGCGTATCTGCGACGGGGCGAATTTCATGACCCGGCGCCTGCCTTTCGATATCGTCATGTCGCCCAAGCAATCCAACGCGCCGGGGATGCAGCTTGCCGACCTGGTGGCGCGACCCATCGGTATCAAGGCACTGCGCCCCTTGCAGGAAAACCGGGCTTACCAAATACTGGAAACCAAATTTCGCCGTAGTCCGCAGGGAGAAATTCGAGGATGGGGCTTGAAAAGCTTCCCCTAGACTGAAGTTCCTTTTTCAGAAATGCGTACTTATCCTTTAGCATCATAAAGTTATGCGCATCCGGGGTGCGGTTGTTCTGGCTACAACGTGATGGTTTGAAGCAGTTGCATGGCATGCGCCTGTTTGGGATTTGCAGTGGTCACGATCTCGAAACTTCGCGTTTGTGCGCCGGTTACGCGCGAGCGGCAGGTGTTGCGCACCACGGTAGACAGCTCATCGAGCAAAGTGCGAAAGCTATGCGCCGGTGTGCCGTCCTCAAGGTGGTGAGTCGAGGCTTTGCGCTGCGCGCTCTGTGAGCGGCGCGCAGGCGCTACCGGATCGCGCGTGGCCTTTGAGGCCTGATCCTCATCGGCGAACAGCAATCCACGCCAAGCCTCGCGCATGTGCCACTCTACATAATAAGCCAGCACGCACAGAAAGATATGCGCCCGCACACGGTTTTCTGTGCGGTGGTGAATCGGGCGAATCTTCAGGTTCACTGTCTTGAGGGTGCGAAATGCCCGCTCCACCGCAGTCAGTGCCTTGTAGCTGCGCACCAACTCGGCACTGTCCATCGTACTGGGGGGCAGCAGGCTGCGGATGACGTAGAGTCCATCAAGTGCCGCCTCGGCTGCTACTGAAGTGGCCAGCACCTTGAAGCTGAAGTGTCGTTCGCCGATGTCCAGTTCAAAGTGCTTGGCCATCTTGAACTTGTTGAGCACCTTGCCTACCCGCACCCCGATCTTGCCCGCCGCACGCAGACGACCGAGCTCGACCATCGCCCGCACGCGCTCCAGCTCCCCGTGTGTGGCCGCCAGCAGCGCTTCGCGCTTATGCGCACGCAGACGCCCTCGCGCCTCGTTGCGGCACACCACCAAGCGCTCGTGCGGGTAATCCGGGTGGGTGATCTCAAACAGGTTGCGTGCATCAAACAGCCCCATCTGGATCGACCCGCACTCGACCAGTTGGCGTATCTGCGCGCTTTTGAGCGCAGTGATCCACGCCAAGCCCTCATGCGTGCGTAACTGTTCCACTGCCGCCTGGCTGATCATGCCGCGGTCGCCCACCAGCACCACCTGCTCGATGCCAAAGTCACGCTTTAAACGCAGCACCTGCGGCAGCAGCGTCTGCGGGTCACTGACGTTACCTTCATACACCGACACCGCCACCGGGCAGCCGCGCCGGTCGGTGAGCAGACCATAGTTGACCTGCAGCTTGCCGCGCTTGCCGTCACGGCTGTAGCCAAGCTTGGCCAAGGGACAGCAACAGCCCTCGAAATAGCTTGAGGACAGATCGTAGAGTGCCATATCGCCCGTGTGCAAATGGCGCGCAGCCAACTTCTTCTCGATAGTACCCTGGCGTGCGAGCAGCCAATCCATCGCACCGTAGAGCGCATCCTCATCGGCCTGTTCGACCGCAAATTGCCGCGCCAATGTCGTCGTGCTCCACCAGCGTGTGGTGGCCAGCTTGGTGTGAGGGGCCAGAATACGCGCGGCCACCATCGCGCACACCAGATCGCGTTCGGGCTGCACCCGGGTGCTCAGAAGTTGCGCAAAGCCCAATCTATTCATGGCCGCAGATACCGCCTGAACATGGCCATGCGGTAAAGACTGGATGACTTCAAACAGATCACCCGTGGGCCGCAACGTCTCGCCTCGCAACAGCGCGCGCATGGACTCGATCTGTTCGTCGCTTAACGCGCACAGGTTCGCCAGGGTGCGCTTCCTGACCCGGGCGCCTTCGCGGTAAGACTCACGCAACAGGTACGTGGGGCGTGAGCCGCGATTCGGAACGACATCAATGTGCATGGGCAGGCATCGTACCGTAACCCATCAGAAAGTACAAGCCCGTACATGGCTACATTCAGCAACCCAATTTACACCCCATTTTTGCTATTCTCCCTCTACAAACTCACCGCCAAACACGGTTACGGGCGGGGGAACTTCAGCCTAGAAATGCGAAGGGCCTCCAGGAAACCCTGGAAGCCCAACGCCGACCGGAAATTTCCAGTCCGACTTGATGAAATGTTATCAGGTTGCGTATCCGTCGTCACTCTGACGAGGCGTTCTGAGATGGGCGTAAATGAGCCAAAGGCCTTGGGAAGAGTAACCAAAATGCTCGTGGGTAGCCGCTCTAACCCATTGATTTTGGGTAATTGCGCTCTGTACGACAGCTATCGAATGATCCAAATCTGAGCCAATCGACTGAGCTAAACAGGCCATGGCCTTCACCGACATCAACAGCGAAGACCGATTGGTTCAGCAGACGTTTGCGGACCATCTGCACCAGCAGCTCGGCTGGGACAGCATCTACGCCCATAACGCGGAGACCTTCGGGCCTCAGCTTCGGATAGCTTTTGCACTCTCGTGCCAATACGCCCCCCGGGCTGCGCCTGTGTAGACCCGCTAAACCCGAGGAAACACTGGCCGTGCTACCAACTCAGCTACAGCCACGAAGCAAAGAGCACGAGCCGGTTTGTTCACCCTGGGTATGCGGGGCAGATCAAAAAGGAACTGGCACCTACGAGTAGAGAGCACAACCAATACGGCGGCAGCTAGCGGCTCGCTATAATGACATCCATGAATGTCCCATCCCACGATAGCGCGCTCGCCTCACACACCCCCATGATGCAGCAGTACCTGCGCATCAAGGCCGAACATCCGGACAAGTTATTGTTCTACCGGATGGGCGATTTCTACGAGATGTTTTTTGCTGACGCCGAGCGCGCGGCGCGTCTGCTCGACATCACCCTCACCAGCCGCGGCGCCTCGGCGGGGGTGCCGATCAAAATGGCGGGTGTGCCGTATCACGCGGCCGAACAATATCTGGCGAAGCTGGTAAAGCTGGGCGAATCGGTGGCGATTTGTGAACAGATCGGCGACCCGGCGACTGCCAAAGGCCCGGTCGAGCGCAAGGTCACACGCGTGATCACGCCCGGCACGCTGACCGATGCCGCGCTGCTCGATGACAAACGCGACAATATTCTGCTGGCGCTGCACCGGGTGCGCGATACGCTGGGCATCGCGTGGCTATCGCTCGCCTCGGGCCGCTTCGCCATCAGTGAAACCGCATGGAGCAATCTTGACGCCGAGCTTGAGCGGCTGCGCCCGGCGGAAATTCTAGCGGCGGAGGGTTTGGATACTCTGCTCGGCGACAGCCTGAAAATTCCGCTGCGCCGCATAGCACCGTGGCATTTTGATTTCGATGCCGCGCGGCGCAATTTGTGCCAGCAATTCGGCACCCACGATCTTTCGGGTTTCGGCGCCGAGCAAATGACTATTGCGGTGGGCGCCGCCAACGCCCTGCTCGATTACGTGAAATCCACGCAGGGGGCGGCGGTTGCGCACTTGCGCGCGCTCAGCGTCGAGCAGTCGAGCGCATGGGTGCGCATGGACCCGGCGACGCGGCGCAATCTTGAACTCAGCGAAACCCTGCGCGGCGAACCCGCGCCGACACTGCTGTCGTTACTCGACCAGTGCGCCACGGCGATGGGCAGCCGCCTGTTGCGCCATGCACTGCATCACCCCCTGACCGACCGCGCTCTGCTGCGCGCTCGTCATGCCGCGATCGCTGAGCTGATGGCCGGCAGCGGCCATGAGCGCATCCACGCGGTGCTGCGCACCTTTGTGGATGTGGAGCGCATCACCTCGCGGATTGCGCTCAAAACCACGCGCCCGCGCGATCTGTCGGGCCTGCGCGATACCTTGCATCAACTGCCCGCGCTGTGCCTGCTCACATCCGGCGCCAGCGGCGGGCGTCTTAACGCCATCACCCAACCACTGGCGCTGCGCGATGATCTTGCAGCCTTGCTTGCCACCGCGATACAACCCGAACCCTCAAGCGTATTGCGCGAAGGCGGCGTGATCGCCGATGGCTACGACAGCGATCTCGATGAACTGCGCGGCATTCAGATGAACTGCGGTGAATTTCTGCTGGCGCTGGAATTACGCGAAAAGGCCCGCACCGGCATCAGCACGCTCAAGGTTGAATACAACCGTGTGCATGGTTTTTATATCGAAGTCACGCGCGCGCAAAGCGATAAAGTGCCCGACGACTACCGCCGCCGCCAAACGCTGAAGAACGCCGAGCGTTACATCACGCCGGAATTGAAAACCTTCGAGGACAAAGCGCTGTCGGCGCAGGAGCGCGCGCTGGCCCGCGAGAAACTGTTGTATGAGCAGTTGCTCGAGGCGCTGGCGCCGCACATTGCGCCCCTGCAACTGGCGGCAGCCGCGCTGGCGGAACTCGACATGCTGGTGACCTTTGCCGAGCGCGCAGCGGCACTCGACTGGAGCGCGCCGCAATTCACCGACGACGCCGTTATCGAAATCGACGGCGGCCGCCACCCGGTGGTGCAGTCTCAGGTCGATCAATTCATCGCCAACGACACGCGGCTTGCGCCCGAGCGGCAGATGCTGTTGATCACCGGCCCCAACATGGGCGGCAAATCAACCTATATGCGGCAGGTCGCGATTATCGTGCTGCTGGCGCATTGCGGTTGTTTCGTGCCCGCGAAGCAGGCGCGCATCGGCCCGGTGGATCATATCTTCACGCGCATCGGCGCCGCCGACGATCTGGCGGGCGGGCGTTCCACCTTTATGGTTGAGATGACGGAGGCGGCGTACATACTGCATCATGCCACGCCAAAGAGCCTGGTGCTGATGGATGAAATCGGCCGCGGCACATCGACCTACGACGGCCTCGCGCTGGCGTGGGCGATCGCACGGCATCTGCTGGAAAAAAATCGCTGTTACACGCTGTTCGCGACGCACTATTTTGAGTTGACCGAACTCGCTGTGCGCTTCAGGGAAGTCGCCAATGTGCATTTCGATGCGATCGAGCACAAGGATCACATCGTTTTTCTGCACAGCGTCGAAGAAGGCCCCGCCAATCAAAGCTACGGCCTGCAGGTGGCGCAACTGGCGGGCGTGCCGTCGAGTGTGATCCGCGCCGCGCGCCGCAATTTGCAGGCGCTCGAAGAAAAAGGCGCGGCAGCCCATCCGCAGGGCGATTTGTTTTCCACAGCCGCCGCCGCGCCGGAGCCCGAAGCGCCGGTGGAACACGCGGTGCTGGGCTTGCTGCGCGCGGTCGATCCCGATGCACTCACCCCGCGTGATGCGCTGCAAATGTTGTATCAGTTGCGCAAACAACTAGACGCATAAAACTTCCTTAAAACAAATAGTTACGATAACTCTACGCTTTGACGGTTTCGCCGTGCTGCCGCTAACACGAGTACTCGCCACATTTTTTCTTGGCATGGTTTGCGCTGCCCCTGCAGCGGCGCAAAACGCTTTCACCTTCGCAGCGTTTGGCGATACGCCCTACACCGAAGAAGAAGAGGCGCGGCATATCGGCATGATCGCCGAGATCAATCGCGAAGCGCTGGCGTTTGTAATTCATGTGGGTGATTTCAAAAGCGGCTGGTCGCCTTGCACCGACGCGCTGTTCATGCAGCGCCGCGACGCGTTCGCGTTGCTGCACCAGCCGTTGATTTACACGCCCGGCGACAATGAATGGACGGATTGCCATCGCGCGTTCGGCGCGGCCAGCGATCCGCTGGAGCGTCTGCAAAAATTGCGCAGCCTGTTTTTTGCGGATGGCAACTCACTCGGCCAGCGCAAGATTACGTTGGCGCGGCAATGCGAGGCGTATCCCGAAAACGCGCGCTGGCTGCATGAAGGAATACTGTTCGCCACGCTGAATGTGCCGGGCGGTAACAACAATGCGCGCATGGCTGAGGAAATGGCAGCACGCGGTAAAGCCAACGAGGCGTGGGTTGCCGGCACCTTTGCGTCTGCGCGCACGCAGCAGCATGGCGCCGTAATACTCGCAATGCAAGCCAACCCGTGGGCAAGGGGCGGCGCGGTGACAACCCCTTATGCCGGCCTGATGGCAGCGATCACGCGCGAAACACTGAACTTCCGGGGTGAAGTGCTGTTGATACACGGCGACACACACCGTTACCGCGTGGATCAACCGTTGTTGGATACGCGATCGAAACAGGCCGTGCGCAACTTCACGCGCATTGAAGTCTTCGGCTACCCGTTCATGAACTGGGTGCGGGTGCGGGTCAGCCGCGACAACGGCAAGGTGAATTTCTCGGCGACGCCGGGGAGTTGAAAGCGCAGTGTTGAGAGCTTCTGAGTTTGAATGCGCGCGAGTAGTTTACTCAACACTCAGCACTCAGCACTAGAAAACTGCCCTTCAGTGGTGATGCCCATGCGCGCCATGCACATGTCCGTGCGACAACTCCTCCTCCGTGGCCGCGCGCACCTCCGCCACGGTGCATTGAAAATTCAGCGTCTGCCCCGCCAGCGGATGATTGCCGTCCACCACCACTTTATCTTCGGCAATGTCGGTCACGGTGTAGACGATGGTTTCATCGGTTTTATCCGAAGGTCCCTCGAACTGCATGCCCACATTGATGGTGGCGGGAAATTTGTCGCGTGTCTCGACGCGCATGAGTTCGGCGTCGTATTCACCGAAGGCGTCAGGCGGGGTTAAACGCACCTGGCAGATTTCACCCACGGCCTTGCCGTCCAGCGCCTGTTCCACCAGGGGAAATATCCCCCCATAGCCGCCATGTAAATACACCAAAGGGTCCTGCGCCTTTTCAATCAAATTTCCGTCCGTGTCGTAGAGCTCGTACGCAAGAGACACCACCGTGTTGTGCCCTATGTTCATTTTTTCCTGACCTTGACTTTCCGTTCACCCAATGCCTTCACCAGATCCAGCACCACGTCGGCGTGGCCACGCGGGCTCACGCCATACAGCGCATGTCTGACCGTTCCCTCGCAGTCAATGATGAAGGTCGAACGCTGTATGCACAGTATTTTGCGGCCATCGTAGGTTTTTTCCTGCAACACGCCGTAGCGCCTGCACACTTCACCATCCGTATCCGACAGCAGTTGCACTGACAATCCGTGCTTGTCGCGAAAATCACCGTGCGACATGTAGTCATCCATGCTCACCCCCAGCACCACGGCTTTCAGTTTCGCGAATGCATCATCCAGGTCACTGAAGTCGATGGCTTCGATGGTGCAGCCCGCCGTGTCATCGTGCGGGTAAAAATACAAAACAACAGTGTGGCTGCGGAAGCTCTCCAGCGCCACCACATTCATATCGGCATCCGGCAGTTCGAACGCCGGCGCGATTTGTCCCGTCTGTAGCATGGCGGCCCCTGGCTGCCTCGTGAAAGACATTGTTTCGTAACCGGGTTCGATTGTAGCGGATTTCATATTGCCTATTGCCCCGCAGCGGTGTTTGTTTCACCGTGTCCACGCGGCGACTATAATTGCGCCTATGGCACAAGGTTTGCTAGGCCGACTTACTCACGCAAAATTTTTGCACCACCATTGGCAGAAGCGGCCATTGTTCGTGCGCGGCGCGATTCCCGATTGTGGCGCCTGGCTGCAACCCGACGCCCTGTTTGAGTGGGCCGCACGCGATGAGGTTGAATCGCGACTGGTGATAAAAACACGCGGCCGCTGGCGCGTGCAACACGGCCCGTTTGCGTGGTCGCGGGCGCAATGGCGCCGCATGCCCGCGCACGGCTGGACCCTGCTGGTGCAAGGCGTTGAGCAACACCACGCCGAAGCCGCCCGCCTGTTGCAGCGATTTTCATTTATTCCGCACGCGCGTCTCGATGATTTAATGGTGAGTTACGCGCCACCCGGCGGCGGCGTAGGGCCGCACTTTGACAGCTATGATGTTTTTTTGCTGCAGGGCGCAGGCACGCGGCGCTGGCGCATCAACGCCCAGGGCGCGCAGCAGGATTGCGATCTGCTGGAGAACGCACCGCTGCGCATACTCAAGCGCTTTCACCCTACCCGGGAATGGATAAGCGAGCGCGGTGATCTTCTCTACCTGCCGCCACGTTGCGCGCACGACGGTGTTGCCCTCGACACCTGCATGACGTTATCGGTGGGCTTTCGCGCGCCGCGCACGCAGGAACTGGCCACGCGCTTTCTGGAGTATTTGCAGGACGAACTGCAACTATCCGGCATCTACCAGGATCGTGGCCTGCCGCTGCAACAACACCCGGCGCAACTGCCGCCCATGATGCTGGAAAAGTTCTCACGCCTGCTCAAACGCATACGCTGGAATGACAGCGACGTGCGTCACTTTTGCGGGCGCTATCTGAGCGAACCCAAGGCGCAAACCGTGTTCCGCAGGCCGCGCCGCCCGGCGCCGTTGCCGGCATTCGCCAGGCGCGTCGCGGCCAAGGGTGTGCGGCTGTCATTGCCGTCGCGCATGCTGTTCAGCGGGCGGCATTTTTATATCAACGGTGAACGTCATCGCTGCGACGGCCCTGACCGCGCGCAGTTGATGCGTCTGGCGGATCAACGCGAGACCGGCGCTTGCGCGCTGTCGGCCGCCACCCTGCGCCTGCTGCACGCCTGGTACTGTGCGGGATACCTCGAAATCTGATGCATCATGACAGCGGGACCAGCACTGCCCATCGCCGCCTACCGGCGCTTCGCGAGCTTCAAGGAATACGAAGCGCTGATCGATGCGCTGATCGAACAAACGCAAACCTTCATTCGCGTCTTTGAGCGCGCGCTGCCGGTGGCGTGGAACACCCCGGCGCGCAACACGCTGCTGCGGGAGTTTCTGCGGCGCAACCCCGCGAACCGTTTGTGGATGGTGGTGCACGAGACTGAAGGTATCGAGCGCCGGCTGCCGCGTCTGCTGGATCTGCAGCGCGATTTTGGGCACGCCTTCAAAATCCGGCAAACACCAAAAATGGCGCATCACCTCTACGACCCCTTCGTGATTTTTGACGCCAGCCACTATCTGCATCGATTTCACCACGCGCATATGCGGGCGGCGCAAGGCATCCACGATGTGGAAAGCGCGAGTCAATTGCTTGATCGCCATGCGGAATTATGGGAGGCGTCCGCGCCCGTCAGTCCGGCAGCGCCTGGCGGGTTCTAGTGCGAGCGGCGAAAAAATCCTTCAAAATCAGGGGAGATCGCTCGCCCCGCGCGAACGGCTGGTGGACAAGAAAACGTCCGCGAGTTAGAATTCGCGCCGCTTCAACCCACTGGCTCACTGGCTATGGGTCAGTAGCTTGAATGGCTGGACTTAAGCTGGCCTACAAAATAGTAAAGTGCTTCAATTTAATTAAAAACTTTTTCACCTTCGAAGGGAAATACCATGATGACACGTACCCTGATTGCTGCCGCCCTGCTGGCGGTTGGTCTCACCGCTTGCGGCGACAAGCCCGCGCCCCCCAAACCCGCCGCAGCGCCGGCTCCCGCGCCTGCTGCTGCTCCGGCTGCCGATGCGGCCAAGCCCGCTGAAGCGCCGAAAGCCGACGCAGCTGCACCTGCTGCTGCCGAAGCACCCAAAGGCGCGATGGATGCCGCCAAGGACAAAATGGGTGACATGAAAGACAAAGCAGCTGACGCTTCCAAAGACAAGATGACGGAAGTTGCCAAAGGCGCCGCTGCTGGCGCTGCTGCCGGTGCGAAAGACGGCGGTGCTGCTGGTGCCGCCAGTGGCGCGAAGGCTGGCGCAGCGGACGCAATGAAGAAGTAATCACTGTTCGTATAAGCTGCATAAAAAACCGGCCCTTTTCGAAGGGCCGGTTTTTTTGTCGCTGCTTACCCTGAATGTGTCAGGCGATATCGCGCCAGGAAAATCCGTCGTCCTGTGTTGCCACCGCTATCCAATCGTCTGCGCAACCCAGCGCCTGCGCCAGCGCGCGCTGCGCCAGCGCCGGGGTATTGTTCTGTTTCGACAGATGCGCAGCGATCACGTGCTGCATGCGGCCCCTCGGCAAGGCCTGTAACAAACTCGATGCCGTGCTGTTGTCCAGATGCCCCAGCGGTCCGGCGATGCGCTGCTTGAGCGCATGCGGATAGGCGCTGGCCATCAGCAGCGCCAGTTCGTGATTGCATTCCAGCACCAGCGCATCCACCGTAGAGAGCATTGCCTCGATATGACTGGTGGATGCGCCGGTGTCGGTCAGCACCCCCAGTGATTTGTCACCATCGCTGAATACAAATTGCGCCGGCTCGCGCGCGTCATGCGGCACCGGGAACGGCCGCAACTCAATGCCGTTCAGCGGCAGCGCGATGTGGCTGTCGATAATATTCACCACCACGCCTTCGAAGCGCGACACGCCGGCAGCCATCAAGGTGCCATGCGTCAGATAAACAGGAATGCCGTGCTTGCGCGCGAAGCGCGGCACGCCGCCGACATGATCGTCATGCTCGTGCGTGACCACGATGCCATCAATATTTTCCGGGGTGAGACCAAGCCGGCCCAGGCGCCGCGCGGTATCGGCAAGCCCGAAACCGCAATCCAGCATCAGGTAAGTGCCGTCAGCGTGGACAATCAGGCCGTTGCCTTCACTGCCGCTGCCCAGCGATGCAAAGCGCACCGCTCTACCGCAATTGCTCAAACAGCAAATTGAGTATGCGGTTTGCCGTGGCCGACTGCTCCTGCTTGCCATCCTTGGTCAATACGTTGACCTGGGCGCTGGCGTTCATATCGCGCACGGCGATCTGATACTGCTCGTTCTTTTTGGCGGGCGAGCTACCCCAGAATTTGAGCGCACCCAGCGTACGTCCGATGATGCCGGTGCCATCCGTGGCGGTCTTGAGATCGGTTTCGGGATCGATATAACGCACGAAATAAATGCCTTTGGCGCGATCACGATCTTCAACCGTGAAGCCCACTCGGTCCAGCGCCAGGCCCACGCGCCGCCAGGCCCGGTCAAACTGCTCATTCACCGTCAATATGCCGCCACTTTGGCTGGCCATGCTCGCACGCGGCGCCTCGGCGGCGGCGATCTGCTGCTTCGCGCGGGTTTCCTGTACGCCAAAACGCACCATCAAACGGCGCAGCATTTCCGCTTCGAGATCCGGGTCGGGCCGTCGCGGCTGCCAGCGTGTCTGATCCTTGCCTTCGGTGATATAGACTTCTTCCATGCCGCGATGGCTGATGTAAATTTCAGTGGTCGCGGCCTGTGTCCCCCGCTCCAGACGGGTGCGGAATTTGTCACGCTCCGCGGTCGAATATACGGAATCCAGCGCTCTGCCCAGCGTACGGCGGATGATGCCGTCCGGAACCCTGGCGCGGTTTTCGTTCCAGTCGGTTTCCATGACACCCGCTTCGGGCGTTTCAACGTTGACGATAAAACCGACTTCCTGCCAGAAATCTTTCACTACCGGCCACACCTGCGCCGGATCACCCTTCACCACCAGCCAGCGTTGTGTACCCGCGCGCTCCACACGCGCACCGCTCTGCTCGGGCAACACACCGCTGGATGCCGGCGCGCCACCCTGCGCCCGCCACTCGCGATCGATGGTGTAGGTCGAAAATGTTGCTGCGCCCTTGCCGGCGCCGGGCACCGTATAACGATCATCCGCCGTCGGACGCGTCAAATCGGGCGGCACTTCCAGCGTGGGCAGCCGTCCAGCGGACTTGTAATCGATTTTCTTGGTCGGCATCTCAAAGTCCAATGAGCTGCAGGCGCCCAACAACACCGCGGCGAGCGCGCCGGCTGTGACGCAGCACAGCCCTTGAAGCATACGCAAATATCGCATCTATAACCTCGTTCGCATCAGCGATGCATTAACCACACTCAGCGCGCATCAACCGGCAATACCGGCCTGGCGCATCGCCTCGCGCACCACGCCATGATATTGCGCCGACAACGGCGTCATCGGCAGGCGGATGCCGCTCTTGACCAGCCCCATCTGTTGCGCGGCCCATTTCACCGGAATCGGATTGGCCTCGCAGAACAAGTGCTTGTGCAAGCCGAGCAGGCGGTCGTTGATCTCACGCGCCGTGACCGCGTCACCTGCCAGTGCCGCCGCGCACATTTCGTGCATGGCCTTGGCCGCGACGTTTGCCGTCACCGAAATCACACCGTGACCGCCCAGCAACATCAGCGGCAGCGCAGTACCGTCGTCGCCGCTGAGCACCAGAAAATCTTTCGGTTTGCGGCTGATCAGATCGGATGCGCGTTCCATGTTCGCGGTAGCGTCCTTGATACCCACGATGTTGGGAATTTGCGCCAGCCGCAACACCGTATCGTTTTGCATATCGGCCACCGTGCGGCCGGGCACGTTGTACAAAATTTGCGGAATATCAGCCGCTTCGGCGATGGCCTTGAAATGCAAATACAAACCGTCTTGCGTCGGCTTGTTGTAATACGGCACCACCGACAGGCTGTAATCGGCGCCGATTCGTTTCGCGTATTCCGAATGCTCAATCGCCTCGCGCGTGGAATTCGCACCGGTGCCGGCGATCACCGGCACGCGTCCGGCGACATGCTCCACCGCGGTTTTGATCAGCGCCCAATGCTCATCGTTATCCACCGTCGGCGACTCGCCGGTAGTGCCCACCACGACAATGCCGTCGGTGCCTTCGGCGATATGCCAATCCAGCAATTTGCGAAAGGCAACCAGATCGAGCGCTCCATCGTCCAGCATGGGCGTCACTATTGCCACCACACTGCCTCCCAAGGTTGCCGCTACGCTTGCCATATCGTCACCATCTTATTGAATTTGCTAAATTATCTGCAAGGCTTCCGTCTAGCCTTGCTATTGTACCTGAAGAACGTAAACGCCGGATACCCGCCAGCCGACCGAAGTTGTGACCAAACTACTCGGCATTGGTTGCATACACGGCAACTATACGCTGCACGCACGCCGCCCGCGGCGTCTCAACCATCAGGTCTTCGTACGCAACCACACGTAGTCGCCCGCGCACAAGCTCCAGCAACTCACCCGGCTTTAACAAAAAATCCGGATTCGAAGGCCGCCCGAAGCGTTCATTGCCGAGTGCAAAGGTTTCATAGATCAATACCCCGCCGGGTGCAAGCGCATCGAGCAACGCCGGGAACAGCGGACGGTGCAAATAATTTGTCACCACCACACAGCTATAGGTGTGCGGCCGGTAAGGCCACGCCCCCGCTTCAATATCCGCGCACAGCGGCCGTATGTTCGCGAGGTTCGCAAGATTAGCCAGGCCATCCAGCGCCGCCGCATTGCGATCCACCGCATCCACCGCGTGGCCACGCGCCGCGAAAAATCGCGCATGACGGCCGTGGCCGCAGGCGACATCCAGCACGCGCCCCCGCTCGGGAACCAGCGCCGCCCAGCGCTGCACCCACGCGGCAGGCCCTTCGACAGTGTCGTGCATTTTTGATTTTCCCCTGTGTGCAGGAGAGCATCGCGCATCGAGCGACCGCTAATACGCAAGCCTCACATGCACACCCTCCCACGCCGACTTGCCCAGGGCATCGGTCAACTGCACGCTGCGCAGTCCGTCGATGCCGGACGGATTCGGCACGCGGTCGTCGGCCAGCGCCTGACTGAAACCCACCACGCTCGCGGCGTGCGCGTTGATCGCCGGAAATTCGCTGCTGCGCGATGCACCGTCGTTGGTGATCACCTGCAGCTCGCCGCCGGCACGGCTGCGGGTGAGCGCTTTGCCGGTGATGCGCCCTTTGGCGCCGTAGATCACAAAATTATTGTACGGGTTCGGCGTCGTCTGGTTGACATTCAGCTGCGCCATCGCGCCATTGGCGAATTTAAAAGTCGCGAGTGACACGCGCTCCATCACGCCGGGCGCCGCATCGAACATCGCTGACACCTGAACGATCTCCGACGACAGGATGTAGCGCAAAATATCATACACATGCACACCCACATTCATCGACGTGCCCAGCCCCGCCAGCGCCGGATCGCCGCGCCAGCTCGCCGACACGCTGACCGCGGCAGGCCCCGCGCTCGCTTCCAGCTGCACCATCATCACCTTGCCGATTTCACCGCTATCGACGATGCGTTTGGTCTCGATAAAACACGGCATGAAACGGTTGTGAAAATTCACCCCGAGCTTGACGCCGGCTGTTTCGCATTCGCGTACGATGCGTTCGGCGTCCGCCACCGACGTCGCCATCGGCTTGTCGCAAAACACGTGCTTGCCCGCGCGCGCCGCGGCTATCGCCTGCTCGGCGTGCAGCGAATTGGGCGTGTGTATCGCCACCACCGTCACCTCGGGATTACGCAGCAGGTCCTCGTAATGGATGTAAGCATGCTGCGCGTTAAAGCGTTTGGCGAAATCCTGCGCCCGCGACTGATCGCGGCTTACCACCCCGATCAGCCGATTGCCTGCGTATGAATTAATGCCGGGCAAAATGCGATCTTCCGCAATTCTGCCGGTGCCGATAAGTCCCCAACCATTTTTTGTCGTCATGTTGATAAGTCACCCGTAGTGAGTGTTACTGAAAATCTTGTGTATATTCCACCATTCAAGACGATACACGCAAGCTACCACATCGTGGAGGAAAAAATCATGAGCGCCACCGCTACTATCGCCGAGTTCATCGTCAACACCCGGGCCACGGATTTCCCCGCGGGCAGCAATGAAAAAGCCATCAAAGTTATCGCCGACACTTATGCCGTCATTCTCGCCGGCGTGAGTTCAGAAGTCGCGGCGCCGTTACAGCGTTATCTCGAAAGTGCGCGCGAATCGGGCGCGTCGCCGATACTGGGCACCGGCTGCACGGCCTCGCCGGAAACCGCCGCACTCATCAATGGCACCTATGGCCACGCGCTGGATTACGACGACGTGCTGTCGATGATGCCGGCGCATCCGAGCGCGGTGATTGTGAGTGCACTGCTCGCCAGCATGAACGGCAAACCCGTAAGCGGCAGGGATTTCATCGAGGCCTATATCATCGGCGTCGAAGTCGGCGGCAAAGTCGGCCTCGGCATGACCAACGAACACTATCGGCGCGGCTTTCACGCCACCGGTACGCTGGCGCTGTTTTCCGGACTCGCCGCGCTCGCCAAACTGCACCGGCTGGACGCCGCCACCATCCGCCAGGCCATGGGCATTGCGGGCTCAATGGCCAGCGGCCTGCGGCGCAACTTCGGCACCATGACCAAGCCGCTGCACAGCGGGCTTGCCGCGCGCAGTGCGCTCACCGCTGTGCGATTGGCGATGGCCGGCTTTACCGCGGCGGACAACATCATGGAAGCCGAGGCGGGCTTTTATTCAACTTACGGCACGGCGGATTCCGACCCTGAAATCACCGCGAACGGCCTCGGCAAGCCCTTCGTCATCATCAACCCTGGCATTGCGGTAAAAAAATTCCCCTGCTGTTACGCCACGCACCGCGCCATCGACGGCGTGCTGACCCTGCGCGAACGCCTCGGCTTCGATGCATCATCCATCGACAAAGTTATTTGCCGCATGCCGCCCGGCGGCATGCACGTGCTCACCTATCCGCGTCCGCTGACCGGGCTCGAAGGCAAATTCAGCCTGCCGTATTCAATCGCCGCCGGCGTATTCGACGGAAAATTTTCAATCGGCTCGTTCACTGATGAAGCGGTGCGCCGCCCGCAAATCGCAGCGCTCTACGAGCGCATCGACGCACACGAAACCGCAACCAGCCGCGGCGACGATCCGCTGTTCGACAAACGCAGTTCCGGCAGCCGCGGCTTTGTGGAAGTCGAAGTGTTGCTTAAAGATGGCCGCACAGACCAGATCCGTGTGGACGTGCCGCCCGGCTCGCCCTCGCGCGAATTAACCTGGGACGAATTGCAGGCGAAATTCATGGATTGCGCAAAGCAGGCGCCGCGCATCACCGCCGCGAAGGCGGCCGCAGCTTTCGCAGCCATAAAAACCCTCGATCGCGCCGAAGACATGTCGCGCATCACCGCAGCCCTGCACTAGCGCCGCAGACACAGATCCCGCAGTTTCTGCCGCACACGGTGTTGCAACAACCCTGATCAGGGATCGATTCTTCTCACTCTGCGCTCAGCGCCTGGCGACACCGGCGAATGCCGGCCAAAATAGGCTATTAACGCATCGATGCTTTGCTGGCCCGCTTCGCGGCTGCGCCCCTCGCGCAGTAGCGGCAGGTTGTCGCCTCCATCGGCCAGGTAACTGTTGACCGTAATACGGTAGTCGCGATCCATTTGCAACGGCCGGCCGTTGATCACTACGCTGTCGCGCACGATGCGCGCGCCTGCGGGCTGATTGGGATTCCAAGCAAAGCCGGATCCTTTCGATATCTGCAATAGGCGCAGTCCGCTGACGCTCCACTGCTGTTCGAGCAGGCGCAGCAGCTGTTCGCCGGTCAGTGTCATGCTCACCAGATGATTGCCGAACGGTTGCACGGCGTAGAGCGCCGAATACGTCACCACGCCCTCGCCTTTGAAGTCTATCGGCACGCGTATGCCGCCGGGATTCATAAATGCTACCTCGGCGCCGGCGGTGGCTTCAAGATGCGCATCGGCGATGAGTTGCCCGAGCGCAGATTCGCCGTCGCTATTCTGAATATTCAACAACGACTGCATGATGCGCCCGACCGTGCGGTCCAGCGTCTTCAACATGTGCGCCTGGCGCGCGACCAGCGCCGCCAGCACGGGGTTTTCGGGAACGTCGGTGCGCACCACGTGATTGACCGCACTCGCCGCAACCACGTCGCGCGTTTCGGGGTCGAGCCGCAGTTCGATTTCGGTGAGCACCCGGCCATAAGAACCCGCACTGGTAACCAGTCTGCCTTCGACGCGGCAAATGTACGCCTGATGCGTGTGCCCGCTGATGACGGCATCCACCGCACGGTCGAAGCGGCGCACCAGCTCGATAATCGGCCCGCGGAAATCCGTGCAGTCGTTGGGTCCACCGCGTTGAAATCCGCCCTGATGAATGAGCACCACTATCGCTTCGATGCCTGCGCGTTTGAGTTCGGGAATCAGGCGGTTCACGGTATCCGCCTCATCGGCAAATTCAAGACCGGCCGCCGCCGCACGCGTAAGCACCGCGGGCGTCTCCTTCAACGTGACGCCGATGAACGCGACCTTGACGCCACCATACTCGCGTATGGCATAAGCCGGAAACAGCGTCGCACCAGTTTCGCGCACGATCACGTTCGCCGCAAGAAATCCAAACTTCGCGCCGCCGAATGGCAGACCGGATTTGCAGCCGCCGCTCGGGCAGCCACCCGCTTGCAGACGCAGCAACTCGTCGCGGCCACGATCGAACTCATGATTGCCGACACCATTCAAATCGAGTTTAAGGTAATTCATCGCCTCGATCGTCGGCTCGTCGTCGAAATAACCAGATGTAAGCGGCGACGCGCCCACCAGATCGCCCGCTGATACAAATACAAAATGCGGGTTCTGCGCACGCATACGTCCGATAACGGTCGCCAGCCGCGCCACGCCGCCCGCCGCTGTGCGCGTCAGCTTCTGCGTGGCATCGTCGCGCTCGGGCACTCCGCCGGCCGGGAGTTCGAGATTGCCATGAAAATCGTTGATCGCGGCGAGCGTCAATGTCACTGCCGCACGCTCGGGTGTACGCACCGCGCAGGTGCACAGCGCGAGGGCGAGCAGCGGCAACAGGAATCGGAATACGGTCATACGCCTACTGAATTTCGATTCAACTTGCCCGGTGATTTTTTTGCGAGGGCGATGAGATCGGCTATCGTCTGCATGCGCGCATCGGGCTTGACGACCACCGCAAACGGATACACCACGGCGTTGGTGATCCACGAAAAATCCCGCGCCGGATCGAAGGGCAGTTTTTTCAGCACCGCCGCCTGCGTGCTGAACTCACCACTCACCAGCAGCAGCGTATGCCCATCCGGCGTGGCTTTGGCAACGTAATCGCTACCGATCATGCTGCCGGCGCCCGGACGGTTTTCGACGATCACCGTTTGCCCAAAACGATCGGTGAGCTTCTGCGCCATGGCGCGTGAAATGATGTCGGTGTTGCCGCCGACAGGAGAGCCCACCACGATGCGCACCGGGCGCGACGGGTAGTCTTTGGCGGCATCGGCGGCATGCGCAACCGGGACATGCATGGCGACAACTGCGCCTATAAAAACCATGTCGCGCGCACGGCACGTGAGAATACAGATCATAAGTAAGTATTTGTTTTTATTAAATATTTCATGCGCCTTCCATTACGCATCCGGCTTCGCTCCCGATGCCTTGATGATCTTCGCGTACTTCTCAATCTCTCGAGTGACATGCGCCGCCAGTTCCGCCGGCGAACTGCCCACCGGCTCAGCACCTTCGCGCTGAAAGAAAGTTTTCATTTCCTGATGCTGCAGGCTTTTGACCACTTCGGCATGCAACTGGTTGATGATGGCAGGCGGCGTGCCCGCGGGCGCCCACAGCGAAAACCAGTTGTCGATATCGAAGCCCGGATAATACGAAGCGACTGTCGGCAGATCCGGCAGCACCGAGGACTTGCGTATGGTCGTCACTGCAAGTCCGCGCAGCTTGCCGGCAGCGATATGCGGGCGCGCGCTGGTGGTGGCAGGCATGCCGATTTCGACTTCGCCGCTGATCAGCGACAGCATCGCGCCGCTCGCGCCCTTGAACGGGACGTGCGTGAACTTCACACCGGACAATTGTTGCAGCAACTCACCCGCCAGATGGCTGGTGGTGCCGGTGCCATTCGAGCCGAAGGAGAGGATGTCCTTGCGCGATTTCGCCAGCTTGAGCAACTCGGGCAGCGTGCGCGCGGGCACGGAAGGGTGCACCACAATCACAATCGGCGCCGACGCCACCTGCGAAATCGGCGCGAGATCGCGGCGCATATCGAACGGCATTTTCGGAAACAAGGTCACATTGACTGCCATCGACGCGGTGGACATCAGCAGCATATGCCCGTCCGGCGGACTTCTCACCACCACCTCCGCGCCGATGTTGCCGGAGCCGCCGGGACGGTTTTCGACCGGCGCCACCTGTCCCCATGCCGCATGGAAACGCACGCTCAGCAGCCGCGCCAGAATATCGGTGCCGCCGCCGGGGGTGAACGGCACGATGATGCGTATCGGGCGCGTTGGATAAGCCTGTCCTGAGCCTGTCGAAGCGGTCTGCTGCGCCAGGGCCGGCGCGGTTAAACCGCACAGCAGGATTGCCGTTGACAGCGGAATTGCCCGATTGATGTTGTACATCGTTTGCTACTCCTCGTTTTAATACATCTGTGAATAGCTTAGGAAAATACTGAACAAGTCCTTCGACAGGCTCAGGACGAACGGTAAGTTATTGATTCCGTTCGTGGTGAGCTTGTCGAACCATGAGCGGAATCCACTTATTCAGCGTTTCCTTAGGAATTATCTGACGAGCCAAGAATCAACGCCCCACCCAGCCCGGCAGTTTTCTGCAGTGCTCCATCCACTTGATAATCGCCGGATAAGGCTCCAGCGCCACCTTGGCTTCCGGCGCGGTTTCGATATACGGAAAACACGCGGGCTCGGCAATGGTGGGCCGGTCCAGCGCCAGCCAATCATTGCTCCGTAAACGCTGTTCGCAGATATCAAGCGCAATACGCCCAAAGCGCTGCCCTTCTTCGAGTGTGCCCAGCGTCCAGCGCCCTTGCGTAACGCCGCGCCGCGCATACTGCAGCCCGCACTGGATCTCGGTGGCGGCAAGCGCCACCCACTGCATGACTTCTGCCATAGCGGCCGGGTCTGCCGGCAGCCACTGCTCGCCGCCGAATTTGCGCGCAATATAAGCCAGGCACGCCGAGGAATCCCAAATCACTTTGCCGCCATCCTCCAGCGCCGGCACCTCGCCGCGCGGGTTGATTTTCAGAAACTCGGCGCTCTTGTGCTGTTTGTTTTTCATGTCGATGATCACCACTTCATGCGGCGCTTTCAGCAACGACAGCAAAATGCGCAGCTTGTAGGAATTGCCCGATACCGTGCCCATATAGGCTTTCATGTGATTCTCCTGTAGTTGTTTTTAGATATTTTTACGCACTACACAAATACGGCAACGCCTCCCCAATCGAGGTATTCAGCACCGCATCCGCCAGTTCATCAAACTGTGTCGGCTGCGCATTCAGTATCACCAGCTTCGCGCCGGCCTGCTTCGCCAACGGCACTGCGCCCGCCACCGGATACACCTGCAGCGTGCTGCCCACCGCGAGCAGCACATCGCACTCCTGCGCAACCTGCAGGGCGCGGTCGATCACCTCCGGCACCAGCGCCTGACCAAATGAAATGGTGTCGCTTTTCAGAATGCCACCGCATTCGGTGCATTCCGGGTCAAGTTCGCCTGCGCGGATGCGCGCAAGCACCAACTGCATATCACCGCGCCAGCCGCACGACAGGCACATAGCCTTGTGCAGCGTGCCATGCACTTCAATCACTTTTTCAGGCGGGATGCCCGCGCGCTGATGCAGGCCGTCAATGTTCTGCGTGATCAGCGCATGCAGCTTGCCGCGCTTTTCCAGTTCCGCCAGCGCAGTGTGCCCGGTGTTGGGCCGCGCCGTCCACGCCGGGCTGGCGAGCCGGTTCTGCCACGACAGTTTGCGCACTTCGGGATCGGCCACGTAGTAGCGAATGTCCGACATTTTTTCGGCCAGCGGATTTTTGGTCCACAAGCCCTGCGGCCCACGAAAATCCGGTATGCCCGAATCCGTGGAGATACCCGCGCCGGTGAGCGCCACCACGCGCTTCGCGTTGGTTATCCAGCCACGCACTCGATCTATAGGGGTAGTGCTCATGGCCAGTACTCCGTCAAACCGAATACACCGGATGCTTCAAGCCATCGGCCAGATGCTCGCCCGCCCATGCCACCGGATCGAGCGCGCGATCCAGCAGCACACCTGCCGCACGCACGCGCTGTTGCTCAGCGTCGAGTGCGGGCGGCTCGATGCCCTGCGCCAGACCCAGCGCGGCATCACACAGCATGCGCCGCGCCATCACGATACCCTTGTCGGTTGGCAGCAGGCGCTCGATTTCGTGATTCTGGATCACGCCCATGCTCTCCTGCAGCGATGCGTCCTGCACCGAGAAACCGAACACGCCGCTGTAGGCGCGCTTTTCCTGCTGCGCCACGCGGTCAATCAGGTAATCGTTGTCGCGGTTTGCCCTGGGACGGAACGACCCGGCTTCGTATTCCACATGTATGCCTTTGCCGGCGGCCATGTTGGCGCGCTCGGTTGCGGTGAGCGGCTTGCCCGGATGAAAATTGATGCTCCACGCCCAGCAGTTGTGATCGTCGATGGGCACCCACACATGGCCGCCCATCGCGTGATCGCCAAACGGCGGTATCAATGTGAACCACGGGAACAGCCACTGCGTGACGCGCCAGTAATAACTATCCGCGTCGCCGTTGCGGCGGCCAAACAACGTCATGCCAAAATCAGTTTTCTCGATACTGAAAACCACATTGCCGTCGGCTTTGATGTAGTCGTTGGCCCGCGCGCCTTTGTGCATCGGGTCGATATCGACCTCGTAGCGATGCACGTACGACACATGCGCAGTATCGATGCCGCCCTCCATCGCCTGCAGATAATTACACTCCTGCAAACGCTTCGATACAAATCGGTGGCTTTCCGGCAGCGTGCTCCATTCCACTTCCGGCGGCGCAGGTCTTTTGTCCGGCGACCCCATGTAAGCCCACACGATGCCGCCGCGTTCGATGCACGGATAGGCCTTGATGCCCATTTTGGCTGCGACCTGCGGCGCCGAAGGCACATCAACGCACTGACCTGTGACATCGAATTTCAGACCGTGATACGAGCAGCGGATGCCGCATTCCTCGTTGCGGCCGAAGAATAGCGAAGCGCCGCGATGCGTGCAGAATTCGTCGATCAGCCCGACGCGGCCCTGGGTATCGCGAAACGCGAGCAGGCGTTCGCCCATGATCTGCACCCGCACCTGCGGCCCGTCCGGCGCGGCGATCTCGCTCGATTGCAATACCGGCGCCCAGTAGCGGCGCATCAGATTGCCCATCAATGTGCCCGGGCCGGTACGTATCAGGGCTTCGGCCATTTCCTTATTCATGCGTTTGTTCCGTATAACAGAAACGGGGCACTTTACCAGATGCCCATAAAATGAGCCAAGCGCGCGGCTTTACATTCGCCGCATCCCGCCTTAGTGTTCCGCTTCCCTACCCAAGGAGATGCAAACCATGTCAGCACAAGACAAGGCCGCGATACTGGCAGCACTGCCCGTACGCCCCGGCGAAGACCCGTTTTCCGTCACTATCGGCGGCTTTTATCGCCGCTGGTTCAATCTGGTGGACGATCTGCAGGCACTGATTGATACCGTCGCCAGCATCAAAAGCACCGAGGATGAAGACTGGGTGCCCGCGTGGAACGCCGTCGCTGAACGCTTCGAGGCGCAGGCCAATGCGGCACTCGCGCGCGGCGACAAAGCCGGCGCGCGCAGGAATTTCCTCGAAGCAAAAACCTTTTATTCGCTGGCGCGTTTTCCTGCGCCCTATCACTCCGGCTCGGCGATCTGCCCGCCCGACATGAGCCCGATCAAGGCGCGCTCGTATCAAAAATACCTCGACTGTTTTCACAAGGCCACCGCGCTGCGCGATGCGCCGCAGGAAGTACTGAAAGTCCGGCGCGACGGCAAAGAAGCCGTCGGCTATCTCAGATTGCCCAAAGGCGCCTCCGCCAAAAACAAAGTCCCGGCGGTGCTGGTAATGTGCGGCGGCGACATGTACAAAGAGGATCGCGAAAAATATGCCGACGGCGCCAACCATGAAGGCATGGCCGCGCTGGTGGTGGATGCACCGGGCACCGGCCAGACTACCTTCGCACACTCGCCCGAAGCCATCGTCGCCTGGCAGGCCGCGCTCGACGCACTGCAAGCGCGGCCCGAAATCGACGGCAACCGCCTCGGCGCATTCGGCGTCAGCCGCGGCGGCCTGTGGGTGATGCGCCTCGGCGCACAGGATAAGCGCATCAAGGGCCTGATCTCCTGCGCGCCCGGCGGCGTCGGCTACTGGGGCACGAACGAGGAGCGCGCAGAAATTCGCAAAGCCGCATTCGAGCGCTACAAGACCAACTGGTTCGGCCCGCGCGGCACCAAACCCGAACCCGTCGAGATGAGTGAAGCAGACCAGCGCGAGGATTTCCTGCTGTGGTCACTCAAAGACAATGGCCTGCTCGATAACCTCACCATGCCGATGTATCTGGTCAATGGCAAAGTCGATCACTTGACGCCCATCGGCAACCTCTACATGGCGCTGGAAAGCGGACCACCCACGGGGCGCGTTGCCCGCGTGTATCCCGACGACGGCCACATCGCCGCGCGCAACGAACGTGAATGGGGACCGGCGGCGTGGAAATGGCTGCGCGGGGTGCTAAGTGTAGGCATGAAAGCGGCGGCACCCGCCAAGGCAGCAAAAAAGCGCGCGCCGGCGAGGGCCGCGGTGAAGAAAGTGGCAAAGAAGAAAATCGTAAAGAAGGCGAGGAAGAAATAAATTTCCGTAGGTTGGGCTGAGCCTGCGAAGCCCAACATCAACCCAAAACTGAAAATCAATGCGCTACCGGCGATCCGATGCGGCAGGCGCGACGTATTTCTTTACCGTCAATCTGGCGCAACGTAATGATGATTTGCTCGTCCGCTACATCGACGATTTGCGCAACAGCATCAACACGGTGAAACGGGCGCATCGCTTTGCCGTCGTGGCCATGGCGGTATTGCCCGATCACCTGCATGCCATCTGGCGATTGCCGCCGGACGATGCTGATTACCCCATGCGCTGGTCCCTGATAAAAGCGGGCTTTTCGCGATGCATCAAAAAAACCGAATTTGTCCGCGCCAGCCGCCACGCAAAGCGCGAGCGTGGCATCTGGCAGCGGCGCTATTGGGAGCACCAGATCCGGGACGACACCGATTTGGAACGGCATGTGGATTACATTCATTTCAATCCGGTGAAGCATGGGTGGGTCCGTCGTGCCGTTGAGTGGCCTTATTCAACTTTGCATGACTACATTGATAAAGGCATTGTTACGAAGGATTGGGGCGGCGGTGGAGATGACACAGTTGGCGTGTATGGCGAACGTTGAGGTGTTGGGCTTCGCAGGCTCAGCCCAACCTACAATTCACTATGACGAAGAAAGCTTTTGTAGAGCCTGCCCCGGACTTGATCCGGGGTTGGGCTGAGCCTGCGAAGCCCAACATCAAACGAAAGCTGAAATGACAGCCAAACGCATCGTTCTGGCTACCTTCGGCTCGCTGGGCGACCTGCACCCGTATCTCGCGGTGGCGATTGAGCTCAAGCGTGCCGGCCACCGGCCGCTCATCGCCACCACCGATATTTTTCGTGAAGCAGTTGAAGCCGAGGGTATCGAGTTTGCGCAGATGCGCCCGGGCAGCGCGGAACTCGGTGACCTTGCGCAAATCGTGCGCAGGATTCTTCACCCGCTCAGGGGACCGCAGCGCCTGATACGCGAATTTGTGATGCCCTGGGTGCGCGCCTCCTACGCCGATCTGGATCGCGCGTGTGCAGATGCGGATCTGATCGTCACCCATCCGCTCACATTCGCCGGACGGCTGATCGCTGAGAAGCGTGGCCTGCCCTGGGCATCCACCGTGCTCGCACCGTTAAGCCTGATGTCGGCGCTCGATCCACCGTACTGGCCGGCATTGCCGGGAGGCGGGCTGTGGTTGCGCAAGCTTGGTGTCGGCCCTTACCGCATGTTCTTCGCCATCATGAAGCAGGTCGCGGCAAGCTGGGAAAAACCGTTGCGTGAATTACGCGCAGAGATTGGATTGCAGCCAACCAAACAACTCGCCATATTCGACGGCCAGTACTCGCCGCGACTCAACCTCGCGCTGTTCCCGCGCCTGTTCGCCGAGCCACAGGCCGACTGGCCGGCGAACACGATCGCATGCGGCTTCGCACAATACGACGGCACTGCCGTCGCCCCGCAACTGAAGGCCGAACTCGATGCGTTTCTCGCGCAGGGCGAGCCGCCGATAGTGTTCACGCTCGGTTCATCGGTGGCGATGGACGCGGGAGACTTTTTCGCCAGAGCAGCCGCAGCAGCGAAACAATTGAATCGCCGCGCCATCCTGGTCACTGGTCAGGAGCCGCAACCCGCATTGCCGGAAACGCTGAAGGCGTTCCGCTATCTGCCCTACTCCGCTGTATTCCCGCACGCATCCGTCAACATCCACCAGGGCGGCATCGGCACGCTGGCACAGGCACTCGCTGCCGGCCGCCCGCAACTCGTGATGCCCGCAGCTTTCGACCAACCTGACAACGCACGCCGGGCGGTGCGGCTGGGGGTTGCGCGTGTGCTGCCGTTGCAACGGGCCGGCGTGGATGCGATGGTTGAGAATCTCGCGGCGCTGCTGTTGAATCGTGACTACGCAACGCGGGCTGCCGCGACAGGAGAAACCCTCCGCAGCCAGAACGGCGCGCGGCGGGCGGCAGAGTTACTGGGCGATTGAGCCCTAGCACTGTGACACCTTAATTTCGATACATGGTGCCTGACTCATTGTTCGCGTCGCTACCACCTAAATGCAAATCCCTTCCCCTTCAGGGGGAAGGTTAAAATGGGGGTGGGGTTATCGCGAAGGTTGACCCCACCCCCATCCCCGCCTTCCCCCTGAAGGGGAAGGAGTTCCTTTGATATCATGACTCGTAATTAATGTGTCACCGTACTAGCAGCCAGCCCGCGGTATTCACCCGCTTTCGGGCGCAGGACCGGCACGCGCACGCGTGATCCTTCCATCAAGTGTGTTCGCCAGCGTACGGAGCGCAGCAGCGAAAGGGGGGATAGTTGCACTGTGTTAGAAAGTAACTCATGCATCTCTGCGGAAACTCCTTCCCCTTCAGGGGGAAGGTTGGGATGGGGGTGGGGTGAAGGCGTGCCACCCCATCCCCACCCTAGCCCTCCCCTTGAAGGGGAGGGAATCTATTTTGTGACACAGTGCAAATAGTCACCATAACGTTAATAACCCTGTTGGGTAAAACATCGTTGCTTTTGTAGCCAGCCGATGCCGGCAAATCCGCCGATACCCTGGTAATCATACAAACCGGAGATGGAATGATGTTCATACGCAAAATGTTGCTGTGCGCGATGATTTCTTTGGGCTCGATCGCAATGCCAGCTGTAGCCCAAATCAGGGTCAACATTGATATCGGCGTGGCGCCACCGGCCCCGCGCTACTGATCGGCATAGTCATTGCCGCTCTGGGCGTGTAGTTGATCCACAAATTCAACAATCCCTATTTCGACCCTGGAGCTTCGCTGGTTACCGGGCTGGTTCTGATCGGCGCTGCCTTTCTGCTGACAAGAAAAACCGGTGGGCTGCTGGTGAGTGAGCGACTCGACCACTAACAGATCGCGCATTAGACCAATCCCCTCCCCTTCAGGGGCAAGGGCACACTTGAAGCGGAGCAGAGGGCTAGGGTGGGGGTGGGGTCAACCGGGCGGTACCCCACCCTCATTGCGGGGCGTAGCGTGCGCCATGCGCGCGATGGAATCTGTGAGTTCGTGCGCACAGCGCACGCTACATGGGGTGTGTCGCGCGACGCCAGGCCCTTGTTGACGATCTGCTGTGATGCGTTGCTCATGCGGCGGCCTCGGGATACAAACGCGGAAAATAATAAGCTAGCGCCTCCAGCGGCAGCCCGAATCGCAACGGCGCGCGCGAGGTATCAGACTCAACCAGCCCCGCCTTGAGCAGCGCCGCCAGCAGACTGTCGGCGGTGCGCGCGCCCAGACCGCTCATCTGCTTGAACTCGCCGCGCGTAATTTCGCCCGCCAGAAACAGGTGGTACAGCGGCAACTCCGCCTCGCGGCGTATGCCCTCGCCCATCTCCGAACGCAGTATCACATACGCGCGCAGCCGCTGGCGGAATTGCTCCAGCGCCAGCATCTCGCCCATGAAAGTCACCTGATCCAGACAGGTTTCCAGAAAGTACCTTGCAAAACGAACCAGGCCTTCCTCAGAAAGATTGCCGCGTCCGTCGGAATCGCCACGCCTCGGCGCATCTGCATCGGCGAGACGCTCGTAGTAGGTTTGCGCATTGCGCGCGAGCCCGCGCGACACCGCCCACAGCCCCGACCCCACGCCCATTTGCAGCAGCGCCGCATGCGATTGCAGCCGCATCACGCGCCCGTTGCCATCGGGAAAAGGATGCACCCACGCCAGACGATGATGCGCGCACGCGCAAGCGACCAATTGCCTGTCCAGGCTGCTACCCGCGCCATACACCTCGTGCGCGCGGGCGAGAAACGCAGCAATAGACGCATGCGCAGGTGGCACATGGACGCCCACGTTTACATCCTTCCCGCGCCACGCGCCCGGAACCACTGCATCGCCGTCCGGCGATACGCGATCTTCCGCATTAAGCCGCCGATAGAACGCCTCATGCACACGCGCGATAAAGGCAGCCTCGTAAACATCCAACGGGCCAGCCGCAAGCCAGCCTTCAATTTCGCACTGCGCATCAATGTGCGCGACCGCAATGCGCTGGCGGCGCGCCTTGTCCGGCTCACTGGAAAAATCTTTCTTTAGGCCGCGCTCAATATCCAGCGGGTGTGTGTGCTGGCCTTCGATGCGATTGGAGTAATACGAATTCACGCTGCGCAGCAATTGTGCGAGCCGCGCCTCGGTGGCGGGATGCACCACGCGCCGCAATCCCAGTGCGCGCGTTGCCACCTCGCCAGCCAAGTCGAGCAAGCCACCCTCCACCGCCGCTGAGGGGCGAGGAACCAGTGGTTCAAATTGGCTGATGTTTGTATACATTTTGCGAATTATATTGCACGCAAAAATAGTATACAACTACTTGTTTTTATTATGTTTTTTAAAAAATAGAATATAGTATTGCGAGTAAATGTGCGGTATTTATTTCAAAAGAAACAAAGGCTTATCCAGCGCCCGGTATCCATCCTTCCAGCCCCGCCACCCGCCGTTCTTCCGGCGTCAACGGCGGGTGAAGGAAACGCATTCAACCTTTGGCTCGGCGGCATTTGCGCGCGCGGGCGGATGCGTGCGAGCTACCAGCAGCGGAATCGCGTTGTAGCGCGCATCTCGCGGGCGCATGCCCAGCGGTTCGGCGACATGGCCGCCGCTGGAGCTGCCGTAGACGCCGATCAGCGACGGGTCGCCGTTCCACGAGGCCGCTTTCGACCCTGGTGCCTCGTTGGCAACCGGGCTGGTTCTGATCGGCGCTGCCTGAATCTCGTTGCGGGGCGTAGCGTGCGCTGTGCGCGCGATGGAATCTGTGAGATCGTGCGCACAGCGCACGCTACATACCGTCGGGCGAAGTATTCCGTATCCTACTTTTCGAATCGTAGCCTGCCGCCGATTGTTCACGCCGATATAGATGACTCGGCCATCAATCGCTTCAGTTTCATTATTTGTCGCTTCAAGCCTAACGGTGTCAGGGAATGACCATTTCGGCCTCGGAATTCTACGCGAATAGAATTATGGGGTTTCTTTGTAATCAGATAGCACAGTCTATTTACGTAGTGGTAACCGGTCGTGATCCATTCGTTTCCTGATTCGCCTTCCACGACAGTCCACAAAAAATCAGGATCGTAACGCCGAACGATTTCGAGGTCTTCGCCAAATGTCTCTAACCCATGACCGCCCCAAATATCGTACTGCGCGGCGGGGTGACGAATGGGTTTGAAGTACTCGTAAAACGCGTCTTCGTGCAATACACAAGACTTATCCACCTCTTCTGTTCTCCTCAAACATTTCCACCGGGATTTGATTGTGCAGGCGCCAGACCATCTTGATAGGCCGTTCACTTTCGTAGCTTACACGTTCTGCGTTACCCAGATAGATGAACGGAACAGTACACCCATTTCGCTTTTTCTGATCTCGGGCGAATATCAAAATGGTGTAGCCGCGTTCGGCACAATGAATCAAGTTCTGTCCGGTCGGAGATTCCTGTGAAGTAGTTGACTGAGATTCCCAATGAAGCAGTTCCCTGCTGATCGGATAATCTGCATACATGGTGCTGGGTGAATATTCCTGTTCAGTTTTCTGGAAAGTAATCAACAATACATACGCGTTGACGTTCGGCAAATGAAAGACGCCAATACCTCTTTGTCCGGCTGTATCAAATGTCGCCAGCCCAAACGGGGCCTTAATTTCATTGATGCCATACTGAGCGTGCAGTTCAAATGGGCAAGGGAAAGGAAGTTCCAGTACGCGTCCACTGGCCGATGTTTGCACTTCTCCCAATTCAAGGATTTCATCGAAATCGCTGAGAATCGAAGGGTTACAGGAAAGTCGCTGGAACGAATCCTCTAGCGACGTCATGCCAAGGCGGGCGCCAGTATCACCCCAGACTCGAAAATGAACAGTCATCGCGGCATCGCCAGCAATGGCAAGCCCTTTGCCCACATCTCCAACGCGCAGCGCCCCCACAACCCCGCGTAAAAGATTGAGTTCCTTTGGTCCAGTGACAAATGCAGCACGCACCAAGCTCTGCTTGAGTCGGGCAAGATCGGGATCCGTGGGAGGAGCAGCAAGCTGGGCGTTAGATTTCCAGCCACTCCAAGTCTTTCTGATTAAAAGCGTTTCGGGTTCGTAGTCATGGTAGGTAACAAAGTTTTTGAATGTTAGGGGTTGTCCGGTCTCGTGGGTAAAAGTCTGCAACCGGTCGGGAACCTGTACCGCTAAGTTGCGTAGATTCGTCCTGATGTTGTCGAGCACGTATTGGCGGGATAGCCGATCTAATTGTATTGAGCAGCCTGCAGGCAAGTGTGGAAAATCAAGTTCCACTTCCCGATCAATTGCAAAACGATGTTTTGGCAGTAGCGCTTTTAGTTTGCTGTCGATTCGGTAGCGCCGGTGCGCCTGTCCCACAAAATCAAGCACGGTTAGACAATCTTTGTCAGGCGCATGACGCAATCCCCGTCCCAGTTGTTGGAGAAATACAGTCAGGCTTTCAGTTGGACGGAGGAACATGACAGTGTTTACTTCCGGCACGTCAAGCCCTTCATTCAGTACATCAACCGTAAAAAGGAAGGTTATCCTTCCGCCTTTGAAATCGGCTAGCAGCGCTGAGCGTTGTTCGTCTCCTATGCCAGAGACTAGCGCCGCCGAAGGAATCCCGTGCGCAGTGAACATCTCCGCCATGTACCGAGCGTGGACTATAGTGATACAAAACCCAATCCCCTTCACCATCGGCAGATTTGGCTCGTAACGGTGGAGGGCTGTAAGAATAGCTTCAAGGCGCTGTCGGGCTAAGGCATGTGCACCGGTATAAACATTCTCCAGTTCGGTCGAATCGTATTTGCCATTCTGCCAAAACCGATCTTGATCAAAGGCAACAGGGTCAGCGATACCGAAGTAGTGAAAAGGGCAAAGGAGTTTTTATTCAAGAGCCTCGGGTAGCCGGATTTCTGCTGCAAAACGATTGCCGAAGTCGGCTGAAATGCTCTGGCCATCCATCCGTTCCGGCGTAGCAGTGAGACCGAGCAGGATTTTTGGTGCGAAATGATCGAAGATAGGACGATAGCTGTCGGCGGTCCCGTGGTGCGCCTCGTCGATAACGATGTAGTCAAAGAAATTACTCCCCACCTGTTCCCACAGTCGGCGGCTAGCGAGCATCCCAACCGAACAGAATAGATGTTCCAACCGGTTGGCCTGATGAGGCCCGACCAATAGTTGCCCAAAATTGTGGTCCCGCAAGATATTGCGAAATATGAACATAGATTGCTGCAAAATTTCCTGCCTGTGCGCGACAAATAATAGGCGAGCCTGCCTGTTCCTCTGGAGATAGAACTTCTGGAAGTCGAATGCGGCAACCACTGTCTTGCCGGTTCCGGTAGCAGCAATAACAAGATTGCGCCAACGGTTGTGTGTTGTGCGTTCCCTTTCCAGCGCTTCGAGAATACGATCCTGAAAAGGATGAGGCGTAAGATCGAAGAAAACTGCTGGCATTCCACCTTGGTTGTTGCGAGCGCGTTCTATCGCGCCTCGCAGACGATCAGGCTCGTTCGGGTCAAACGGAATAAATTCGCGGCTGTTCCAGTACGTTTCGAACTCGGCCGTAAATTTCTCAAGGATATGCGCCATATCTTGAGCTGTTACTTTTAGATTCCATTCTAGGCCGCTGGTAATTGCAGCGTGGGACATATTGGCCGAACCGATATACGCCGTCGAGAAGCCGGAGTGGCGTTTGAAGTGGTAAGCCTTGGCGTGTAGACGGGTCCGTTCAATATCGTACGATACCCGCACTTGAACATTCGGCAGGCTGGCCAACCACTCAACCGCAGGGGCATCAGAAGCTCCCATGTAAGATGTGGTGATGAGCCGGACGCGTATATTCCTTGCGCGCAACTCTTCGAAGGCCGGCATTAGAAGACGCAGGCCAGACCACTTGATAAACGACACGAGGATGTCCACCGCATCTGCAGAGCACATCTCCTTCAGCAATTCATGTACAAGTTGCGGCTCTTGGGGAGAACCAGTAAAAAGGCTGCTCTCTGACAGCGACGTATGCGGACGAGGGACACCCTGCGTCCCGTAATTAGGCGGAGTTATTTCCAAAAGGAGGGGTTTCTGATCCTTCACAAGCCGTCTTTTATTGAAATGGCTCCGTTCCGAATCCATTGAGACAAGCTCAATGAGGCGGTTGCAGATTGAAAGCCGCGCAGCGGGGTCTGATTCCTCGCGTAGCGCCTGTTGGACAACCTGTGCAACAAAAGCGGAATAGCGTGCTGGCTGCTCCTCGACGTCGATCTTCCCAAGGACGACACGTAGCTCAGGATGGCGCGCAAGCGCTTCACGCAAATTCTCATCAAGCAACGCGTCATAGATACCGTGCGGGAGTTTTGACGTCACGTGGCGATTCCACCCAGTTCTTTGTAATAGGCATCGACAATCGGGATGTCCGCTTCTGTCCAGTCCAGTGCGTGTAAATCGTGTGGCGGTAACCAACTCAATGCAGCGTGCTCATGGAGTGTCAGTTCTCCCGATTCGATTGAGCAGATGAACGGGTACAGCGTGATCGCGAACAATGGATACTGATAGGTTGTCGGTGACAGCGACCGTCCGATCTTTACATGCACTCCTAATTCCTCGTTCAGCTCGCGACAAAGGCAATCTTCAAGGCTTTCGCCAGCATCAACCTTACCGCCAGGAAACTCCCATTTGAGCGGCATGCTCATAGTCGCACTTCGCTGAGTTGCAAGGACATGGCCATCCCGTTCAATGATGGCGCAAGTTACATGGATATGCCTATGTGTATCCACAAATCAGCTAACAAAAAAGAGGGGAGTGAATTCCCGCCAAAGCTTCCACCTTGCCAGCAGGCAAGTCAAGGATGACGGCGATTCGGGAGCCAATATCCGCTTCCTCAACTATGGCGACACGCCACCAATCATGGATACGGGTCGATTGCTGCGCATGGTCGACGTACGATCCGTTGGTCACTCCGTTAGTATTGACTTCATTTGTATGTACGGAGATAGTCCGCACGTAAACTATTGATGAATAGAGTTCGATATGGCAGGTGTAGCACGTAAACACCGAATCGGGTTGCGGGCGACAAGGTAAGAAAAACAACTTCTCGCGACGGCCGCGGCCTATGAGCGCCTGGATGTCACCGCGTTCATCATGCGCAATATCCTGCCGGCTGCGCGCGATGTGGTGGACCGCGCAGAACGCGTCGTTTTGTCCGAACGCGAAACGATACGCATATTAAAGCTGTTGGAGAATCCGCCGATGCCGGAGGCAGCTCTCGTGGCTGCGGCTCGCCGCCGTGTAATGCGGATTTGACTGCTTGTGTCGATTGGCGGTGGACCTTTTCATGCAGGGCTTAGGGTTAGGCGGAGAACTGTAGTTCGCTGCGAGAGGGTGCTGGTGGGAATCTATAGGGAGTGCCCTATGGCACTGTGTTATGGGTTCCCGCCTGCGCGGGAACGACAGTGGTGATTTATCACCCACACGAGACCCTAATGAACCTCTTCGGGAATAAAAACTGACGTCACGGCTAAATGCTTCCCACCCAACGCCACATCAGCCATCACGAACACGCTCCATCCTGAGCGTGATCCAGGCATTCACCGCCAGCGCGCCAACAATCAACACGCCGCCGGCCAGCGCCGCATTACCGGGTGCTTCGCCGACGCCGATCCACACCCACACCGGCGCGAGTATGGTTTCGGTGAGAGCGAGCAAGCCCATTTCCGCCGCGCGCAAATGAGGCACCGCCAGTGTCATCAGCCAGCAGCCAAGGCCGAGTTGCACGCAGCCCATCAGCGCCAGCAGCGATATATCCGGCGCGGCCGCTTCCAGCGGCCAACCAAGCCATAGCGCCGGCAGCATGGCGATCAGGGCGCCGGTGAGCACCGTTGGCAACAGATCGGGCGCTTTGCCGTGGGCGCCCTGCACCTTGCGCACAAAAAAGATCTGGCACGCGTAGGCCAACGGAATGCACAGCGCAAAAAGATTGCCGAGCCAGCGCCCGCTGCCCAGGCCTTCACCGAACATGATGACGATGCCACCCAGCGCAAAGGCGATGGCAATCCAGGTGTGCCAGGCCAGACGCTCACGCAGGAACAGCAGGCCCGCCAGTGCGGCAAACAACGGCGAAAGACTCATCAGCACAAAGGTGTTGGCCACTGTGGTGTTGTGCAGCGCGAGTATGAAGCAATAGATTTGCGCCGCGAGGCACAGGCCTGCAACCACCCCGGCCACGCCGATGCTACGCACGCTCGCAAGCGCACCGCGCCCGCGCAGCACCAGCAACAATATGCCAAGAAACGCCGCCATGAATAACGCACGCCAGAAGACGATTTCCCAGACGTCCTTCAGCACCAGGCTGTGCACGATGATGCCGCCGATGCTCCAGCACAGGCCTGCACACAGCATGAGCACAATGCCGCGCGCGCGGTTGGGCGGGGCGGGTGTCATGCGTGAGGCTGACACGGCGCCTTGACGAAATGCCATTTGAGAGTTACGCGGATAGGAACGGTACTATTGAGGATTGCATTACCTCGTGACAGATTTAAACACTGCCGACCCCATCCCCACCCTAACCCTCCCCTCGAAGGGGAGGGAATAAGTAAATTACGCCGCAGCACGCAATCGCCGCGCTCCGCGCACTCGCACCGGCTGGACCGCGAGCCGCATTCCCATCGCTTTAAGCAGCGCTCTCAGGCTTTTGAGTTCAGGATTGCCACGAGGCGAAAGTGTCCGGTACAGCGAAGTCGCGTTGAGATTCGTCGTTTGCGCAAGTTTCGGCACACCGCCAAACGCTGCGGCCATGCGGCGCAGTGCAAGCAGCAGCTCCTGCTGATCGCCGTCTTCGAGTACCGCGTTAAAGTACTCCGCAGCGAATTCGGGATCATCGCGAAAACTTGCAATCGTCGCTTCGTCGTGGCTGCGGTAGGGCACTGTTTTAGCTTTGGCAGTCATGGCGATGTCGGTTGGCAATAATCCTGGCCCTTCAAGACGCAATTCAAGGAAACTGCTGCCGCTGGTGAAGAATTCTAGAAATGAGAACGCTGTCACTGCTCACCCGGTACACTATCGTAAATGGAAATCGCGTTAGCACGAGTTCCCGATGCGAAGTAGTCAGGCGGCGTTTGCCCAGTAATGGATCGGACTCAAGCAAAATTGCGCGCTGCTTGATGTGAGCGACAACCGCATCTGCGGCAGCCAGATTGTCTCTTGCGATGTAGCCTTCAATATCCAGCAAGTCTTGTGCGGACCGCCGTGACCATTTAAGCCGCTTTTTTGACTTTGCCGGCACGCTTAGCCCGCTGTTTTGCGACGGCTGCGAAGACTTGCTCCGTGGTCATCAGCCGCCCGCCCGCAATGTCTGCATCGCCTGCCGCAATTGCCCGCTCTTTCCATTCCAGATACTGCAAATGTTCCGCGATGGCCTTGCGCGCAATCGTCGAGGGTGCGACGCCCTGATCGATGGAAGCTCTTTCGAGGCGCGCCGCCAGTGGTCTGGTTAGCTTGACGATATCATTCATTACATACTCCTACGTAGCCCTTTTGTTCATTTTAGCAAGTCGGTGCGGGAATGGAAATCAGATTGCCCTTCTGTTTTGAGCTAGTGTAGCGCTTCACTCTATGCGGCACTTATGCAACGGCACTGCGCCAGCGAAACTCCTCCCCTTTCAAGGGGGAGGCTGGGAGGGGGATGGGGCGCGCGAATGCCACCCCATCCCCACCCTAGCCCTCCCCTTGAAGGGGAGGGAATGTCTCATGAATTGCGAAGCAGTACACTAGCGCAGCACGGCAACTGTTTTACGCTTGATCAATTCGAAATCTATCGCTGCCCCCAGGCCGGGCCCGATCGGGGCGTGTACATAGCCGTCCTTATCGACTTCAATGTCCTGCACCAGGCCGTATTTATGGGCGGCATCCGGCAGAAACACTTCGAAGAACTGCGAATTCTGGATAGCCATTATCACGTGCAGATTGGCGACGTTGTTGAGCGAGTTGCCGCCATGATGAATTTCGTAATTGAGGTGAAACGCTTCAGCCAGATGGGCGGTCTTGATCATGGTGGTGATGCCGCCTTTGGTGGCAACGTCGCCGCGCAGAAAATCGGTTGCGCGCTGCGTGATCCATTGCGCGTAGGCATCAAAGCCCGCCTGCGGATACTCCGTCGCCATGATCGGCGTCTTGAGCTTCTGCTTTAGTTTGACGTAGTTATAGATATCCTGATCGGGCAGCGGGTCTTCGTACCAATGGTAATTGAGATCATCGATCGCAAAACCGACCCGCAATGCCTCCGCGTAGTTGTAGCACCACCCCGGGTCCAGCATCAGGGTGTAGTCGTCGCCCACCGCCTTGCGTACCGCCTCGCACACCTTGATGTCCTCGCGCCAGGCCTGCGGCGGATGTATTTTGTAGGCGGGCCAGTTGCGCGTTTTGTAGTACAGGGCTTGCTCGACGTACGCCGCGGCACCGGGAAGAATCTGCGAGCTGGCATAGGCCGGCGCACGATCGCGATATGAGCCGAGCAGCTTGTGGATCGGCATGCCGGCGGCCTTGCCGGCGATGTCCCACAACGCCACATCAATGGCGCCCACCGCCCGCACCGTCGTCGTCCGCGCGCGCTTCCACAGCGCCTGGTAAAGACGCTCGCGCTCTAGCGGGTCTTGTCCCATCAGCACGGGCTTGAGGTAACGGATCAGGCCCGGTGCGTCTATGTCCGCCGCCTGCCGCGAACTGCCCAGGAATGCATGGCCGGTAATGCCTTCATCGGTGACGAGGGACAACAAGCCGAGATTGCTCGTGCCACCGAATGTTTTGTGCGCCCCGTAGTTGGTGAACGGTATATCGTCCCAGGCGAACAAGGTCAGGCTGACGTCGGTGATCTTCATGGGGGTTCCCGGTTATTTGACGCTTACACCTTCCGCAACTTCTGCAACGACCGCAGATTCTTCGGTATCGGCTGATCCGGATGCGTGGTCGGCCAGTCGGTGTAGCTCACCTCGCCCACATAGATGTCGCCGTGTGCATCCAGCGCCACGCCATGCGGCGCGATGAATTTTCCGCTCTCGGTGCCGGGGCCATTCTCGCCACCCAGCCGCGCAATCACCGTACCTTTTTTGTCAACGATGCTGATGCGCGGGCCGATGTTGGGATGCAGGCGATTAACTCTGGCGCCGGAGCCGAGTTCGCCGATGATGAATTCAAGCTTCGCCCCGCGATGGCAGAACAGGCCGCAGGGCCGGTGCATATTGTTCCACTGCGCCTCATACTTGCCGTCGCCATTGAAAACCTGCACGCGGTGATTTTCGCGGTCGGCCACGTACACCCAGCCCTCGGCGTCGGTGACGATGTTGTGCACGATGTTGAACTGGCCGGGATCGGTGCCCGGCTCACCCCACGACATCAGCAGTTTGCCGTCGGGCGAATACTTGTGCACCCTGGCATTGCCGTAACCATCGGACACATAGATTTCGCCCTTGGGTGACAAAGCCGTATGCGTGCAGCGGTGAAACGGCAGACCACTCATGTAGGGCGCAGGTTTGCCGGGGGTGCCGATCTCCATCAGTATTTTGCCCATGGTGGTGCACTTGCGCACCACGTGGCCGCCGTCATCGGTGAGGTACAGCGTGTCGTCTGCGTCGATGTGCAGGCCATGCGCGCGCGGATACTGGCCTTCGCCCCACGAGCGCAGAAAATTGCCGTCGCGGTCAAACACCATCATCGGATGCTCGCCGCGGTTGAACACGTAAACCTGATCCTTGCTGTCGGTCGCGACCGCGCCTACGTCCTTGAATTCCCAACCGTCGGGCAGTTTGGCCCAGTTGTCGATAACTTCGTAACGATGCTCTCCGCTGCCCAGAATGACTGACATTACTCGCTCCCTGTTGTTGAGATTCGACTCGATTGTAACGAACAACGGGTGCGGCAGCAGCCCGATTACTTCGCTAACCCGTCATTCCGGCGACAGCCGGAATCCAGTGCGTGTCATTATGCGAAGCATCCTGAATCTTGATCTTTCGGATCGGGATCACGTACTAGATTCCGGCTTGCGCCGGAATGACGAGTGTGAGGAAAGTTCAGTTGTAAGTGCCTGATAGCATGCAACACTACATTACCGCGCCGTGGAAAACGCTTTCCTGCGCCACGCTTCCCACTCGCGATCTATTCTCCAATAGCACTGCGCTTCAGCCCCACAACCGCGGCAACTCCGCAATGCTGCCGAGCAGAAAAGCAGGCGTCTCCCGCGCCAGTTGCTCACGCCCATGCGCCCCCGACAGTACGCCCACACTCACCGCCACCCCCGCATTGCGCGCAGCCTGCAAATCCGAAACCGTATCGCCCACATTGAGCACATGGCGTACATCCACTGTGCCGGTGGCTTCCATCGCACGAAAAATCATGTAGGGTGCGGGCCGTCCCTGAGGCACATCGTCGCCGCAAATCACCGCATCCGCGACACTGCGCCAGCCCAGCGCATCGAGCAGCAGGTTGGTGATGTCTCGGTCAAAACCGGTGTTGAGCGCAAGCTTGATGTTGTGCTCACGCAACCAGCTAAAGGTCTCCACAGCCCCGGCAACCGGCTCAGCCTCGCGCGTAAAAACGCGCTGCAGGTGCTGCTTGAACGAGGCATACACTGCTTCCACGCGCCCGGCATCGGCGCCGTATTTCGGGAACACCAGGGTCGCGATCGCCTCGCGCTTGGACGCGCCGCGCACGGCGTTGATTTGCGCTGCCGAAGCCTCAACACCATGATCCGCCAGCGCCGCTGCAAACGCACGCGCGACTTCGCCGCTATCCTTGACGGTGGTGCCCGCCATATCAGACACCACCAACCGAACGCTCTGAACCGCGTCTAATCGAGCGGCTTCAGACAACGACGTTCAATCCAGCGGCTCCAGCTTGATAAGCGACCACTGCGCCGGATTTCGCCAGAAGAAATTCCAGCAGATCACGATTGAATTGCTCCGCGCGCGTGGTGGTGAATGAATGCCCGCCGCCTTTGCTCATGATGAGCCTCGCGCCGGGAATCGCCTGCGCCAGCGCCTCGGAAAAATAAGCCGGCGTGATGAAATCGCTGTCACTGCCCATCACCAGCGTCTCGGCTTTGATGTTGGGCAGGCCCGCGCGGCGGTCAAACTGGAGCAGCGCATTGATGCGCCCCACAGAAACTTCCACGGGTGAAGATTTTGTCGGCGCGCGCTTGCGCTCCTCTTCGATTTCGGCGTCGTGCGCGTTGACGTAATCCGGCGAATACAAAAACAGTGGATGAAACTGAGCGTGCAACTCCGGGCCCGCCTGCAGATACATATCGCGGCGCGCGTGAAACAAGCGCCGGAACCACGGATCGCAATGCGTCCAGGTACTGCACAGCGCGAGTTTCATCACGCGCTGCGGATATTCAATCGCAATGGTTTGCCCTATCGCGCCGCCGGTGGACATGCCGACGATATGCGCGCGTTCGATTTTCAGCACATCCATCAGCCCGATGAGTTCTGCCGCCATTTGATCGACCGAGAACTCGCGCTGGATGCGATCACTGCCGCCGGTGCCGCGCTGGTCGTAGGTGATCACGCGAAAATGTTTTGCGAACAGCGGCGCCTGCGGCGCCCAATAACGCCCGACGCCATTCAATCCGCTGACGAAGATGAGCGCTTCGCCCTGCCCTGCATCTTCGTATTGAATCTCACCGCCTGCTACTGCTGCCATAGGCATTTTTGAACTACTCCGTTCTACACGCCAGCAACGCGCACAAGTCCGCCACATCGGGCGTGGCCAGCCGTTCGAGATGATCCAGCATCTCGATCACCTGCGACAGCTTCGGCTCGGCCAGCCGCACACTCAGGCAATCGTGAATTTTCGCGCGATGCAGGTCAGCGGGTAGCGGCTCGCCCCAGGTGCCCGGCGGCTTGCGGCAGGTGCGGCTCACCACCGTGCCGTCATTCAGGGTCACTTCGATCAGTACATGCATACGACGGGTGTCTCTGGAAATACCCGCGTCCTGCTCCAGCGTGATTTTGTCGAGCAGGGCAACCATATCGGCACTGAAACGCCGTTCATCGGTAAACGTCGTGCTGCCGATAACGCCATCCAGCAACGCCGCAGCAGCAACGTACTGAAAACTGAATTTGCCTTCGAGACCGATGTGCGGTTTGGGCCGGTTGGCATCGGGAATTTCCGGCGTAACGAGGCGCACGGCGCTGATATTCGCCGCGTCACCAACGTCGGCGCGCGCATCCAGCGCCGCCGCAATCGCAAAGTGGGTGGGATACTTCGACGCATAAAATTTGATCGCCATGCCTGGATCAACACAGCGATACGGGTTGCCGTACTGCAGCAACAGGTCGTAGTCGAAATGCGATTTGAAAAACGTATCCACATAACCCTGCGCTGCGCCGAAAATATCCGGGTTGGCGGTAAAACCGCGCGCGGCCAGCGCAGCCGCCTCCACGCCGGCCGCCGCCACATTGGCGCAGTGCGTGCATTTCACCATCGAACCGGTGTTTGCCGACAGGCCGCCGCAACGCGAAGCCGCAATACCGAATGCATGACTAAGCTGCTGCGGCGTCAATTTCATCATATGCGCCGCCGCCACGGTGGAACCCATGACTCCGATCACGCCCGGCGTATGAAACGGCAGCGCGCCGCGCTGCGCGTCCGCCGCCAGCAGCACTCTGCCCTGCATCTCAAAACCCTTTGCGCACGCGGCGATGATTTCCCGGCCGTCGACATGGCGCGATTCCGCCAGCGCGAACGCCACCGGCACCGTCGGCGACACCGCGTGCGTCGGCGGATTGGACATGGGTTCGAAATCGAGCACGTGCATCGATGCCGCATTCACGTACGCAGCTTCCACCGGTGTGGTCTTGAAGCCGAACCCCCATACCGTCGCGCGCTGCGCGCGGCCCTGATTGGCGGCAAAGTCGGCGAGTATGCGCGGTGGCTCTTCCATGCTGCCGGCAATCGCCACCGCCACGCCGTCGGCGATCAGGCGCTTGACCACCGTCACCGTTTCAGCATTCAGATCGGCATAGGTGATCGGACACACGCGCTCGGCGATGGCCAGTGTTGGATTTTCCGGTTTCATGATGACTCTTTATTGGTTTTTACAAAAGCCGGGGCGATTATAATGGGAACATTGAATTTACCGAAAACGCGAAAATGAAAAATGCATGGTTAGTGATACTCGCCGGCTGGCTGCTGATCTCTCTGGGCGCGCACGCTGCCTACCCCACACGACGCATTGAAGTCGTGCCCGCGGGCAATGCGGGCGGCGGACTCGATACCGCCGCCCGCGCGCTGGATATCGCGTTGCACGAAACGCAGCTGCTCAGCCAGCCGATGGTCATCAACAATATGGGGGGTGCTGCGGGTGACGCCGCAAAAGCCTATGTGCACCAGAAGAAAGGCGACGCGCATGTGCTGTACGTCGAGAGCAATCGCATTTATCAAAACAAGATCGTCGGCACCACGCAACTCGATTTCGACAATTTTGTGCCGCTGGCAAGGCTGATCACCGAGTACCTGGTGTGGGTGGTGCGTGCCGACGCCCCGCTGCGCAGCGCCAAAGACATTCTCGATCAGGTCAAAGGCGACCCCACTTCGGTCACCTTCGGCGTCGGGTCCATGCCCAGCAACGATTACTTCAATATCCTGCGCCCGGCGATGCAGCACGGCGCAGATTACAAAAAGCTGCGCATTGCAGCGTTCAGGGGCAATTTGAACATTCAGTTGCTGGGCGGCCACGTGCAGGTAATTTCAACCACCGTATCCGAAGCAAAGGAGCACGCCAAAGCCGGCAAAGCGCGGCTGATCGCGACTTCTGCGCCCTCGCCGCAGGGCGGCGAATTGAAGGGCGTGCCACACTGGCGCGGCATGGGCATCGACATGCAAGTGCTGCATTGGCGCGGCCTGTTCGCTCCCCCCGGCACGCCCCGCGAGGTGGTGGCATTCTGGGACGAGCGCCTCGGCAAGCTGATGAAAACCGAAGCGTGGAAAAAAGCGCTGGATCAATACGGCTGGGCGGACGCGTTTGCGGATTCCGCGCAGTTCAAGCGCGAGCTGGAAGCCGAACGTGAGGTTACCGCTAAGTTGCTGCGTGAACTGGGGTTTGCGAAGTGACCCAATCAATTATTCGTGGGTTAGGCGCGCCCTTTGCGCCATAACCCACCGGGTAGTATCGATATGCATGCGGGACGGTGGGTTACGGCGACAAACCCCGTCGCCTAACCCACAAATTCCTACCTTCCCGCCAGTGTCGGCAATATACGCAGCGCATTGTCGCGATCAATGGCACGCCGCTCTGCCGCGGTGAAGCGCTGATACTTTGCCAGCCCCTCGTTGACTTCCGCGCCGGTGCGGAACGGATAATCCGTGCCATATAAAAACTGCGACACCGGCGCGATGTGCAGCAGCGCATCGAGTGCGCCCGGATGATTGCCCTGCGCCATGTCGTAGTAGAACTTCGACAGCTCATGCCTGAAGCCGTTGGGCAGTTTTTCCTTGATGCCCTTGATCGTCGTTTCCTCGCGCTGGAAGCGCGACACCAGAAATGGCGTAACGCCGCCGCCGTGCGAAAAAATCCATTGGATGTCCGGATAACGCGCGGCCGCGCCGTGAAACATCAGGCTCGCCATGGTGCGCGTGGTATCCACCGCGTATTCGATGGTGCCCACAGATACGGGTGCGGGAATTTTGCCGCAGCATTGCGGCGCCAGCGGATGCGTGTACACCACCGCCTTACGGCGGTTCAGTTCTTCAAGCACCGGCCAGAAGGCAGGGTCACCCAGATAGCGGCCACCGTAACTCGTCATTAAACAAAAACCTTCCGCCTTGAGTGTGTCCAGCGCATAGGCAATTTCAGCAAGGCTGCCTTCGGTATCGGTATACGGCAGCGCGGCGAAGCTGCCGAAGCGGCCTTTATGCTCACTGGTGACTTTGGTGGAATATTCATTAGCCTCGCGCGCGAGCGTGCGTCCGAGGGCAACGTCGCCGATCGCTATCGCCGGTTGTATCAACGACAGCAGCGAGGTCTGTATGCCGCTCTTGTCCATGTCGTCGAGCGACATTTGCACCGACCATTTGGCGTGGCCCTGCCCGCGCTGCTTTAACGCCGCGGAGTAGCCGGGTGACACAAAGTGATGATGTACATCGATGCGCTGCGGCTTTGCGCCGGCACCATCGGTGGACGCGCAACCGTGCAGAAAGGTGCTCACGCCGAGCGCCGCCATGCCTGCTAAAAATTCGCGCCGATTCCGTTCACTCATGAATACTCCTCGTTAATATTTTATTTAAAAACACACGTTACATCACTTTTCACACAATGCTGCCACTGCCATTTCGCGCAATCTGGTTTTTTGTATTTTGTTCCCATTCGCACTCGCTGTAAACGGAAACACAGCTATGGGCAACACGTGGTGCGGCACTTTGTAGTTCGCAATTTGTTTTTTGCAATGCGCGATCAGCGCGGCTTCGTCGACGCCCGCGCCGTTTTTCGGCAACACAAACGCCACCGGCATCGGGCCGCGCGGGCCGTCGATACCCACCACCTGACTCACTGCCACTGTGGGATGCGCATCGAGCACAGCCTCGATCTCCAGCGGGTTCACCAAAAACCCCGACAGCCGCAACACATCACCGATGCGCGACAAATACACAAACTCGCCCTCACGCACGGTATAGCCCAGATCACCGCTTTTGAAAAATCCGTCGGTGGTGAATGCCGCCGCGGTGGCTTGCGGGTTGCCGTAATAAGCCATCATGCAGCTTGGCCCCTTGAATTCCAGTTCGCCCTGTTCGCCGTGCGGCAGGATCGCGCCGGTGTCGGTGTGCCGCGCACGCACCTGCGTCTCTGCCGTAATCAATTTGCCACCGCCGATTTCGCGTTGCTCCGGTGACGCATCCGCGGATTGCTGCGACAGCACGGCCTGCATTTCACTGGAGCCGTAGATGCCGATCATGCGCAGACCGCGTGCATCCGCGGCACGCGCCTGCCCCGCGCGCACGCCCAGCACCACGCGCACGCTGGGATACGGTATCGGTAGCGGCGACGCTTCGCGCAATTGCGCCACCACGTCACCGGTGGCGTGTATATGCGTGACGGCATACTTGTTGATGGCGCGCGCGGCGGCCTGCGCTTCAAACGTGGGCATCATGACCAGCGGACGCGCGCCTGCCAGCGGACTCATGGCGTTGCTCATGCCAAAGGTGCCGCACATCGGCGCACTCAACAGCGTGCAGGCGTCCGCATCGCCATAGCCGAAACCGCGCGCCGCCTCCGCCGCGTGACTGGCAATGGATGCCTGATGGTGCAGCACGAATTTGGGCAGTTTGGTGGTGCCTGAGGTGGTGAAGATCAGACAGCCCAGAGCGGGCCGCGCGTGATCGTGCGCATAAGGCGTGCGCTGCGCGAGGTCGCGATACGCCATCACCGGATGACTGAGGATTTCATGGCGCGGCGGCGCATCGTCGCGTTCGCCATAGGCCACGATGGTCTTCAGCTCCTTGAGTGCTTCGACACCGGCGTCGCGCAGTATGCCGTCGAAATCGATGTACCGGAAACCGGGCCAGTAGATAAGCACCCTGGCGCCGGAACGCCCGACGATGTCGGCGATCTCGCTCGAGCGAAAGCGCGTGTTGACCGCCACCACGATCGCACCCAGCCGCGCGCACGCAAAAAAACACGCAAACCACGCCATCACATTGGGCAACCACAGCGCCACGCGGTCGCCCTCACGCACGCCCAGATCGTGCAGCCCCTGCGCCACCCTGCGGCTTTCGTCATCCAGGGCGGCTGCAGTCACCGGCGTGTCGCGATCAATGAGGGCGACGCCGCCTGCCGCAACGCGACGCGCGAGCAATTCTGTCAGTGTTTGCGGATTCATTCGACTTTCATGCCCACGGCTTTGACCAATTTGCCGTAGCGCGCCAGCTCTGATTTGATCATCTCGCCCAGTTGCTGCGGCGTGCCTGCTTCCGGCTCGTAGCCTTGTGCGGCGAGGCGCTCGCGCACTTCCGGTGACTTGATGATTGCCGCTATTTCAGCGTTCAGCCGGTCAACAACGGCTTTCGACGTGCCGCGCGGCGCGACCGTCGCATTCCAGCCGCGCATATCGTAGCCTGCCACGCCGCTCTCCGCGATGGTCGGCGTTTGCGCCGCCAGCGGCGAACGCTGTGCACTGGTGACCGCGAGTAAACGCAGCCGTCCAGTGCGCACGAACGCCTGCACCGCCGCCATGCTGGTGAAGCTCATCGACACCTGTCCGCCAACCAGATCGGTGAGCGCCGGCGCGCTGCCTTTATACGGAATGTGGCGGATGTCGATGCCGGCCATGCTGTTTAAAAGCTCGCCGCAAAAATGCCCGCCCGCGCCGACACCCGCCGAGGAATAGGTAAGCGCGCCGGGTCGCGCCTTGGCGAGCGCCACCAATTGCTTTATATCGTGCGCCGGCAGCGATGGATGCACCACCAGCACCAGGGACTGCGTCGCCAGCAGCGCCACCGGCTCGAAATCGCGCACCACGTCATACGGCAGCTTCAAGCGAACATTGGGCACGATGGCAAACGTGGTGTGGCTGCTCACCAGCACGGTGTAACCGTCGGGCGCTGCCTTCGCCACCAGCTCCGTGCCGATGATGGTGCTGCCACCCGGACGATTGTCGATGATCACCTGCTGCGCCAGCCGCTTGGTTAATTCATCGGCATAGGCGCGGGCAATGATGTCGTTGCCGCCGCCCGGCGGATACGGCACGATGATGCGCACCGCGCGTGCGGGGTAAATTTGCTGCGCGTGGCTGCTGCCAGCGCCTAAGCCGCTTACTATGAAGCAATAAAAAAATACTCTTAAAAACAGATACTTACGTATCATTTCAGGCAGTCAGTGTGCCATTCTGATAATCGCGCACGGCTTGTTCGACTTCCTCGCGCGTGTTCATCACAAACGGGCCGTATTGCACAATAGGCTCGCGCAGCGGTTTGCCGGCCAGCAGCAGAAAACGCGCTGCGCCGCCATCGGCGGTGACAGTAATCTGATCGCCGGATGACAACACGCCGCCGCTGCGCGTCTGCAACGCGCGCCCGCCGATCAGCAGATTGCCTCCGTAAACGTAGATAAACGCGCTGTAATCTTCAATCAGGTAGTGCGTGAAGGGCGAACCATTGGGCAGCTCAACATCGAGATACAGTGGATCGGTGGTGATGCCGGTAATCACACCGTCGGTCTCCACGCCCCCGACGTTAAGGGTTCCGGCAATGACCTTTGCGCTGCCGCCGTCGGCAAGGGTGACCTGCGGAATCTCGTGCGGCTCGATGTCGCGATACCACGCCGGTTTCATCTTCTCTGCCGCCGGCAGGTTGATCCACAACTGGAATCCGCGCATGCGCCCCTGCGTCTGCTGCGGCATTTCGGAGTGAATAATGCCGCGGCCTGCGGTCATCCATTGCGCGCCGCCGCTTTTGAGATCACCGCGATTGCCCATGTGATCTTCGTGCAGCAGGTGGCCGTCGAGCCTGTAGGGCACCGTCTCGAAGCCGCGATGCGGATGCGAGGGAAAACCCGCGATGTAGTCGTCGGGATTGTCGGTCGAAAACTCATCGAGCATCAGGAACGGATCCACGTAAAGGCCACGCTGGCTGCCGAGGCTGCGGCACAGTTTGACGCCGGCGCCATCGGAGGTGGGCACGGATGGAATCACCTGCTGCAGGGTGCGGACGGTCATTGTTCTAGTCTGCCCTGATGTTCGCCGCGCGGGCAATTTTGGTGAATGCCGCTATTTCATCGGCGACGATCCTGTCGAACTCACCTGGCGCCGTAGGCCGCGGCTCCAGCCCTATCGGCAGCCAGCGTTGCTTCACCTCCGCATCGCTGAGTATGCGGCGGATCTCACTGTTTAATTTTGCAATCACCGGCCTGGGCGCCTGCGACGAGGTGAGCATGCCGAACCACAAATCGGCGCGAAAGCCCGGCAGTCCCGCCTCCGCCAACGAGGGCATATCGGGCAGCAGCGCGTCGCGCTGCAACGACGACACGCCCAGCCCCACCACGCGCCCCTCTTTCACCATATTGATCGCGTTAGCAATTGGCGCCATGAACAAATGCACGCGCCCGCTGATGGTTTCGGTCAGCGCTTCTGGTATGCCTTTGAACGGCACATGCACGATGTTGATCGCAGCAGCCGCCTTGAACTGCTCGGCGGCAAAATGCGAACCGCTGCCCACACCCGCCGAGGAGAAATTGAGCTGCCCCGGTTTGGCCTTCGCCGCCGCCAGAAAATCCTTCAGCGTCTTCGCCCCCAGCGCGGGTGCCGCCACCAGCAGATATTTGGACACCGCAGTTTGTGTAATGCCCGACAGATCCCTGACAGTGTCGTATGGCAATTTGGCGTAAATCGCCGGGCTTACCGCGTGCGCCGGCGACACCGACAGCAAAGTGTAGCCATCCGGGTTCGCAGTCGCGACAAGGTTCGCACCCACCGTACCACCCGCGCCGGGACGGTTATCGACGATTACCTGCTGCTTTAACGATTCGGTGAGCTTCTGCGCAATGTAGCGCGCAGTGATGTCAGGGCCGCCGCCGGGCGTGAAGCCGATGATGATGCGGATCGGTTTGCGCGGGTAGTCGCTTGCGCTTGCGGCGGGTTGCGCCATGGCGTGCCCACTCATCAGCAAGGCGAACGCCGCGCCCGCGTATGTGGTTATTTCCTGCCGCGTCATCATCGCTCCGATTTTTTTTCGATAACTGACAGTTGAACGAAATCGAACATTCAAACTAACTGTCATTCCCGCGCAGGCGGGAATCCATAACACCGTGCTCTATGAGAAATCGTATGGGTTCCCGCCGCAGCCTGCCCTCGAATGCTTTAGTCGGAGGCGGGAACGACAGTTTAGTTGTGCTTTGCATTTTATCATTCAAGCCGAGTATGGACTTCGCACGAAACGCACGAGTCGCGCGGATATAATCATTGCGCCCATGCCCATCGTTCTGATTCTCACACTTTCCACCGCACTGTTCGGTGCGTTCGGCGCGGCACTCGGACTTGTGCCGGTATTCTGGATTTGCGCGCTGCTGTTGGGTGGCGGCGCGAGTACGCATCGGGGGAAGTAGGATATTGCTTCCAAGAACAGGATAGCTTGTAGGTTGGGCTGAGCCTGCGAAGCCCAACATCACAGCGACGACGATCCCAATCAATCTGCGTTTTGAGCGAGCCGTTGTCGGGCTTTTCAGCCCAACCTACAGCACTCAGAACCATTCGGCGCAATGGGATTGCGCCCTACAAGCGCTACTGCACCCGCACCACCACCTTCCCCATCTGCGCATCCGACTCCATGTAACGCTTCGCCGCCGGCAGGTCGGCAAACGCATACACCTTGTCCACCACCGGCGTGATGCGCCCGTCGTTTAACATCGGCAGCACGTCGCGGATGAAGTTGCGCATCACTTCGGCGCGTTCTTCAGTGGTCATTTTGCTGTTGGAAACGCCATACACCTCGAAGCGGTTGGCGTGCAGCGCGGTGAGGTCGATCTCGGCCTTATGCACGCCGTCGACATAACCGACGATGCCGATGCGCCCTTTGCGCGCGAGCGAACTCATCAATTCCGCAAATACCGAGCCGCCCACCAGATTGATGGCAAGGTCAGCGCCTTTGCCGCCGGTGAGTTCCTTCACTTTCGCGGCAAAATCCGGTTTGCGCGTCTGGATGCCGTGATCCATGCCCAGCGCTTTCAGCTTCGCCAGCTTGTCGGCGGAGCCCGAGGTGCCGATCACGGTGCAGCCCAATGCCTTGCCGATTTGCACCGCCGCCACGCCCACGCCCGACGACGCGCCGGCCACCAGCAGCGTTTCGCCTTTTTTCAACTTGCCGTACGGCGGATAGATCAATTCATAAGCGGTGAGATACGCCACCCCCACCGAAGCCGCCTGCTCCCACGTCATGCGTTCCGGCAGCGGCATCAGTTGCTCGGCGCGCGCACTGCAATATTCAGCCCAGCCGCCCATCACGCGCCCAAATACTTTGTCGCCCACTTTGAAGCCGCTGACGCCCGCACCCACCGCATGCACCACGCCGGCGCCATCGCCGCCGCCGAGTTTCAGCGGCCCGCCATGCACCACGCTGCCGACGATGAGTTCGCCGCGATTGAGCGACGAACCATGATTGCGTATGACGACTTCGCCCGCCTTGGGTTCGGGTATCGGCAACTCGCGATATTCAAGTGTGACGGATTGATGGTCAGATTTTATCCAGCAGGTTTTCATGGCAGCTCCGTTCGCTATTGAAAGATTGAGGTTATGCAAGAGTATGAATGGCCGGGACGGCGTCCCACAGCTTTGTTATTATCGCACCCTGCCATGCTCACTGAAACCCGCGTCACTCGTGACAACCTGCGCGCGGCGCTAATCTGCGCCGTGATCGTGCTCGGCCTCGCCTTCGACCAGTGGGTGCCGTTCTGGGGACAGACGCTGACCAGCGTGGGGCTGTGGTTTCTGCTGTTGCACTGGGTGCGCCACGCGGCGCGCGAAGAACAAATCACGCTCACGGCGTGCGTGGTTTACGCCACGCTGGGCGAATGTTTTCTGTCGCTGGTGTGGGGCCTTTACGACTACCGGCTCGGCAATATTCCGGCGTTCGTGCCGCCCGGACATGCGCTGCTGCTGATGCTCGGCATCATTATTACCGAACGCCTGCGTGACTGGATCACCTGGTTCGTGCCGCTGGCCGCCGCACCCTTCGTGCTGCTGTTGGCTGTGCGCGGAATCGACACTTTCGGCTTATTGCTGTTTGCGATACTGATCCTGTGCATGATTTTCAGCCACGCGCGCAAGCTTTACGCAGTGATGTTCATACTGTCTCTCACCATGGAAATCTACGGCACCTGGATCGGCAACTGGTCATGGCGGCCGGTGACGCCGTGGCTCGAACTCACCACCACCAATCCGCCGCTGGCAGCAGGCGTGTTTTACTGTGTGCTGGATTTTTTGGTGATGTCCACGGTTAAATCGTGGCGCGAACGCGGTGTGGCGTTGGCGGCACAGGCGGCATGACCGCACTTCGTAGGGCGGGTTAGGTGCGCCCTTTGCACCGTAACCCGCCGAGCGGATCAATACGCAAGCGGCACGGCGGGTTACGGCCCCCAACCCCTCGCGCCTAACCCGCCCTACGAAAGCGTTGATCGCCGTCCCGCACGCGCGGGTTTCGCTGCGGGCCGGCGCACTTTTTTATCCGTTTGCACCGGCGCAGGCGGCAACCCCGTGTGCTGCGTGCGAAACGCCTGATACTTGTTGGGTCGCCGCGCGCCTTCGGGTTGTTTGCCGGTGCCGATAGGTTGGTACGCCGGCACCAGATGGCGTTTGCTGTTGCCGATCAGGTCCGCGCGGCCCATGCGCTTTAACGCATCACGTATGACCGGCCAGTTTTCGGCATCGTGGTAACGCAAAAATGCCTTGTGCAGACGGCGCACCCGCAAGCCCTTGGGGACGATCACATCTTCGCTCACGCGCGTCACTTTACGCAGCGGGTTTTTACCCGAGTGATACATTGCCGTGGCGGTGGCCATCGGTGACGGTAAAAACGCCTGCACCTGATCGGCGCGAAAGCCATTTTGCTTCAACCACACGGCAAGTTCCAGCATGTCTTCGTCGGTGGTGCCGGGGTGCGCGGCGATGAAATACGGGATCAGGTATTGCTCCTTGCCTGCTTCCTTAGAATACTTGTCGAACAGTTCCTTGAACTTGTAATAGGTGCCGACGCCGGGCTTCATCATTTTTGAGAGCGGGCCTTCGCCAATGGCTTCGGGCGCAATCTTCAAATAACCGCCGACATGGTGCTGCGCCAGTTCTTTCACATACTCGGGCGATTCGGCAGCGAGGTCGTAACGCACGCCGGAAGCGATCAGCACTTTTTTCACGCCCGGCAGCGCGCGCGCGCGCTGATAAAGATCAATCAGCGGCGCATGATCGGTATTCAGATTGGGACAGATGCCCGGAAACACGCACGAGGGCCGGCGGCAGGCGGATTCTATGGTTTTGCTTTTACAGGCGAGGCGATACATGTTGGCCGTCGGCCCGCCCAGATCGGAGATCACGCCGGTAAAACCCGGTGCGGTATCGCGTATGGCTTCGATTTCGCCGATGATCGAATCGGTAGAACGATTCTGGATGATGCGGCCTTCGTGTTCGGTGATCGAGCAAAAGGTGCAGCCGCCAAAGCAGCCGCGTTGTATGGTGACCGAGAAACGAATCATTTCATAGGCGGGTATCTTCGCCTTGCCATACACGGGGTGCGGCTGCCGCGCATAGGGCAATTCATAGACCCCGTCCATTTCGCGCATGGTCAGCGGAATCGGCGGTGGATTGATCCACACCTCGCGCTCACCATGCCGCTGCACCAGCGCGCGCGCATTGCCAGGGTTGGATTCGACATGCAGGATGCGCGAGGCGTGGGCGTAGAGCACCGGATCGCCGGCAACCGCATCGAACGAGGGCATGCGGATGACGCTGCGCGCGCGGTCTACGTTTTTGACTTCGCGGATGAAGCGGACGACCTGCGCTCTTGGCTCAGCCTTTTCCCTCACCCCCGGCCCCTCTCCCGGAGGGAGAGGGGAGAACCCCTCGCCCTCCGGGACAAGGGAACACTTGCCGCGGAGCAGAGGGTGGCGCGTAGCGACGGGTGAGGGAAAGGGGTTCGCAGCACCGCCAGATTTTCCTGTCTGCGCAACCGTTTTGTTGTCCATCGCATACGGATCCACCGGCGGATTCAGCGCTCCCGGCAAATCAATACGGCTGGAATCTATTTCAATCCAGCCCGCCGGCACCGCCGCGCGCACAAACGAGGTGCCGCGAATATCGGTAATCTCTGATGGCTTCCTCCCCGCCGCCAGCCGATGTGCGATATCGACAATCGCACGTTCCGCATTGCCATACACCAGCATGTCGGCCTTGGCGTCGATCAGCACCGAGCGGCGCACTTTCTCCGACCAGTAATCGAAATGCGCGATGCGCCGAAGACTCGCCTCGATGCCGCCGATAATAATCGGCACATCGGTATGCGCCTCGCGCGCACGCTGGCTGTAAACGATCACCGAGCGGTCGGGCCGCTTGCCGTCTTCGGCCTCGGGCGTATACGCGTCGTCACTGCGCAGCCGCCGGTCGGCGGTATAGCGATTGACCATCGAATCCATGTTGCCGGCGGTAATGCCGAAAAAAAGTTTCGGCCGCCCCAGCGCTTTGAACGCGTCCGCGCTGTGCCAGTCGGGCTGCGCGATGATGCCGACACGAAATCCCTGCGCCTCCAGTAAACGTCCGACAATCGCCATGCCGAAACTCGGATGATCAACATACGCATCACCGGTAACAATGATGATGTCGCACTCATCCCAGCCCAGCGCTTCCATCTCCGCGCGCGACATCGGCAGGTAGGGCGCCGTACCGAAGCGCGCCGCCCAGTACTTGCGGTGGCTGAAAATGTCTTTGGGTGTGTCGGTGGCGCCGGCGGGATTACCGCTGACGCTGTTTGGGGCGAGATTCATGGCGCGCATTATAGCCTCGCGGCACTGCGCGTGGGACACTATAAGTACTTGTTTTGCAGGATATTTTTACGCGGTTTAAGTGGCTGAATTACCACAGCTTCCACCACACTTTGCCGGCGGTGACATTCCGAAGAAATCAATTCCCCGTCCATCGTCATCGACCGTGCTGACATGCGGCGGCTTGCACAGTAGCAGATAGTGCTGCGCATCATCATCCCCGGCAACCCGCCCGCCCGCTACACCCTGCGTCGTGGGGTCCCTGAATATCAGCGTGGAATTGAACGCAAGCAACTCACTCTTGATCTGCCATTTGCGCGCGGTGCGATCATGGTCCGGCAACGAACTATCCTCGTAGGTCGAATCCTCCCACGCCTTGTTTGCTGCATCGGCGGTGGATATCGCCGCCGCATCGAACGCCCAAAATTCGTAGCTCATGGACGGACTTTAGCATGCGCGCACCAGCGGCACCTCTCCGTGCGCCAGAAAATGAACATGGTGTTCCAGTCGTTCAATCTCTTCTCGCATCTGTCGGTGCTGGAGAATCTGACGCTCGCACCGGTCAAGCTCAGAGGCATGGACCGGCTCACCGCGCAGGCGAGAGCGCTGGATCTGCTCAGGCTGGTTGTCCGCATGGCAAAGGAATGAGCAATTGTAGGTTGGGCTGAGCCTGCGAAGCCCAACAGCTTCGCGATCCATCGCCGTACCTGCGTTGCCACGAGCGGCTGTGTTGGGCTTCGCAAGCTCAGCCCAACCTACCACTTCTATTGGCCGCGCCGGCGGCGCGCAAGCTTACGCGCCGCGCGTTGTTCGTCCTCGTATTCCTGGATCGCTTCGTGCGCGGTGGCGAACGCGCTCAGGCTCGCGTAAACCCCGGCATAGTTCGTCGGTCACATGCTCGAACATCTTCAGAAAGTCGTCGGCCTCGCGATAGCGGCGCTCGACATGCGCGTCGCCGTGCACATTGCGCCGCACGATTTCTCCTTCGCGCGCGAGCGCACTGCGTTTTGCTGCCATTTGCGACCCCTATTTCCTGGCCATCGTTGATTTGTTCAGCGAGCGCGGATCGCGCGCGCGCCAACGGCCCGCATCGACCTGTGCGAGAAACTCCGCCATCATGCTGTTGAACAGCACCGGTTCTTCAAGATTGACGGCGTGGCCGGTATTCGGTACCACCGTCAGCATTGCCGACGGACACACGCGCTTGATGAACAGGCCGGGATCGAGGCAGTTGTTGTCTTCGTCGCCGCTCATGATGTGCAGCGGCACGCGGCACTTGCGCAGTGCCGATTCGAGGCTGTACACCGTCGGCCGCCTGCCCTGCACGCCGATCAGCGTGTTGGCAGAGCCCAGCGCGGAGTGCTTTGCGAACTCGGCGCAAAAATGTGCAAAGCCGCGTGGATTCTTGTTCTGGAACTGCACGCGCGCCGGGCCGATCTGATACGGCTTGATCGCCTCTGCGGTGCCCAGTTCCAGGAAGCGCTTGATCATCACCTGATTGTCCGCGAGAAACTGCGCGCGCTTGTCCGGGTCGGAGCCGTAGCCCGCGCCGATCACCGTGCTTGAAATCGCCATGCGCGGGTAGCGCAAAGCAAAATGCAGCGCGGCATACGCACCCATCGAGCAGCCGATAATATGCGCCTTGCGGATTTTCAGGTGGCGCATGACATTGGCGATGTCATCGGTGGCGATGGCCTGCGAATACTTCGCAGCCGATCTCGGCACCTCCGAGGGCGGATAGCCACGCGCGTTGAAAGCGATGCAACGGTAGCGGCGGCTGAAGTACTGCATCTGCCCTTCCCAGCCGTGCAGGTCATCGGCAAACTCATGCACCCACACGATGGGTGTGCCCTTGCCGGTTTCTTCGTAGTAGAGTCGTACTGCGTTGGAATCGGCGTAGGGCATGGTTTCTCCTGTGCGAAGGTTAAGTGAACTTCAAGAACGAGGGGGAGGCGTCATCCTGGAAAAAGCTGTTAACCACAGAGGATTAACCAACAGCGTGGCCCACTACACAAGTGCGCAGCCGGCATATGCAAGCTGGGCAGGCCCCGACCGTCGGCGGCCCCCGCTAAGCCAGAGGCAGGTAGACGCGCCGCCCTTCGCGGCTCGAGATGTGCACCGCTTCCGTGAAGTCCATGTAGTTCACCGCGTCGAGGAACGACGTCCGCCGGATCGGCTCGTGCCCACGGATCGCGCTGATGAATTCCTCTTCCACCCGCCAGCGGTAAGTCTTGTCCGCCGCAATGGGGATCGCGGTCATCGCCTTGTCGCCGCGGCGCGCACCCGAGAGCACTGCGCCTTGCCCCTCGAAACGCAGCGTCCCTTCGCTGCCGTAGAGCCATACCTCCGGTCCCGGCATAAACCCGGCGACCGAGCTCCAGTGCATGCGCGCGATTGCGCCGTTCGCAAGATCGGCCAGCACCTCCACGTGGTCGGGCACTTCAACCGCGCGACGCTCCCCGTATTCCGCGTCCATGCGGTACGGAACCGCAGTGCGGGTCCGCGCCATCAACGCTTTTGCCGGCCCCACCCAGCGCGACAGGCACTCATACCAGATGCCCATCGACATGATGTTCATGCCCGAGTAGCTGCGGGTCATGCGCCAGTGCATCGGCGCATCGCGGTTCAGCAACCCGGTCGAGAAGTGGAAGTCGAGCGACTGCAGTTCGCCGATGTAGCCATCAGCCAGCAACTGCATCACCATCGGGTCGGCAGCGAAGGTGGCCGGACCCGGCACCACCTGCGTCACGAGGTCGGGCCGTAGCCGCGAGGCGGCGAGCATCTGCCGCGCTTCGGTCGCATTCATCGCGAGGCGCGCCTCGGTGAGCACGTGCTTCCCGGCCGCGAGAGCCGCCAGTGTCACCGGGCAGTGCAGGTAGGGCCAGGTGCCGATGACCACCGCGTCGATACCCGGATCGTTTACCAGCTGTTGCCAGTTGTCGTGCACGCGCGCAATACTGAATTCCTGCGCCACGCGTTCCGACGAGGCCCGCGAGCGATTCACCACCGAGGCGATTTCGACGCCCTCGATCTTCTTCAGATTAGGGATATGGAACTTGCGCGTATTTGCGCCGGCGCCAACGACGCCGACGCGGATGGTATCAGGCATGAGTGCTTTCTCCATGACAGGTCAAATGTTTCGCGGGACGAACTATAACGCGCTAACGCTTCATTGCCTCGATCTTCTTTTGTAACCGCTCGCCGGCTTTATCGATGTCGATCACGAAACGCTCGTGCTCGCATTCGCCGACCAACTCCACCTCGTCGAATATCTGCACCTTAAATTTGAGGCGCCGGCGGTCAACCTCGACCAACTCGATTTCAGCGCGCACCTTCATGCCTTCGGGCGTCGGTGCAAGATGCCGGATGTTGACCACCGTGCCAACCGTGTGCTGGCCCGCGTTGAGTTTGGGCGCGACGAAGTTGTGGCACGACATTTCGCAAAACTGCACCATCGCAGGTGTCATAAACACCCACGGTCCGCCGCGCGAGGTGCAATGTTCGCGCGCGACCGTGAGTTCTGCCGTGCCTTTGAGGCCGGGTTTGAGCGTATCCATCAAGTCTCTCTCATAGAATTATTACCTTCGTTAACCGCCAGGATCGGCATCAGGAAATCGAGACCGGAAAAACAGGCCGTGCCGCAGCAAGATCTCGTCACGCTGCTACCGGGCAGCGCGCAGCAAGTTTACCTCAAGCAGCAGACATTGGTCATGTGACCCCAAGCGAATAGTCGCTGACCGCCCAACAGCCATTCACGGCGTCATTGCAGGATCAGGCGCGGCGGCTTGCACGAACCTGGCCGCATCGTCTAGATTGTCCAGTGACCAGGCGGTTTCGATCACCTGCCGCGCATCACATCCAGCACGCGAGAACGCTGCGAGCTGGTGAAATTTGTTTTCAAGCGCCGCATCGCTCATCGGCTTTTCGAGCGAGCCGGTGGCGTGAGGCACGTGAAGCGCGAGGCGGCGACCGTCCTTGAGCGTGATTTCAATATGGGCCTCGGCCTTGTCGCAGGCAGCGTCGGCTTGTGTCGAAACGCGGCTGCGCAGCGCGACGATGGCAGGTTCACGCACGCAGGCATCGGTAAACTGCGCAATGCCTGCCGCGCCGTGCACCAGTGCCGCCGCTACCGCATGCGCCACCGACAGTTTGCCTTCGAGTCCGCTGGCCGGCGTCTCGCGGCCGGTGATTTCGAGCGCCAGCGGATTCATGCGCACCGCTACGCTGGCCACCGCGTCCGCGGCAAAGCCTGCCTCGGCGCGCAGTTGCAGGCAGGCGTCGATGGCGGCGTGCAGAACAATCCCGCAGGGATAGGGCTTGTAGGCATTGGCCGCAAGTTCCCAGGTTTCACCGAGGCCGCGCGTGAGTTCATCCAGATCGGGTTGATTTCCGAGTACCTGCGCGAAACCCCTGGGCGCTTCGAGACCCCGCTCGGAGCTGGTGAAGTTGCGTTCCGCCAGCAGCGCCGCGAGCAGACCACCGCGCGCCGCGTGGCCGAGGTTGTAGCTTTTGCCCATGCCGCCCATCATCTCGCGCAAGCCGCTGGCCTGGGTGGCGGCGAGCCCAAGCGCCCACGCGGTCTGCTGCGTGTTGAGACCAAGCAGCCGGGCCGCCCCCGCAGCCGCGCCGAACACGCCGCAGGTCGACGAGATATGCCAGCCGTGCGCGTAATGCCACGGCGACACCGCGTTGCCAACGCGGCAGCCAACTTCGATGCCGAGCACGAATGCCTGCAGGAACTGCGCGCCGGTGACCGGGCGATGCTCGGCGAGCGCGCACAGCGCAGCAGCCACCGGCACCGTCGGATGCATCACCGCGCGCAGATGCGTATCGTCGTAGTCGAGGATGTTCGAAGCGATGCCGTTGATCAGCGCTGCGTGCAGCGGGTCGAGTTTTTCGCGGCGGCCGATCAGCGACGCCGTGCGCGGCCCGGAGAATTCGTTGAGCGCGGCGAGCGTGCGTTCCACCGTCTCGTCACGGCAACCGCCAAGTGCGCAACCCATCCAGTTGAGCAACGCGCGCTTCGCCTCGTGACGCATCACCTGCGGGATGTCTTCCCAGCGGGACTCGGCGACGAAGCGCGCGAGAGTTTGTGTTTCGTGCATGGCGTTGCTCGTGAAGAAAATACGTAACTATATGTTTTTATTGATATTTTATATCTATTCAGCCTGAACCGAAAATTCCACACCTTTCCTTACTGCCAGCGTGACGGGTCACTGCACGCGTATCCCGGCCTCCTTCGCGACGCCGGTCCATTTCCTCACCTCATCGTTGATGAACTTGCGTAATTCGGCGGGCGACACGATGCGAATCTCGGCTGCCTCGGTGGCGAGCAGTTTTTGCGTTTCGGGCTGCCTGAGAACGGCTGTGATCTCGCGGTGCAGCTTGTCGAGCACGGTGCCGGGCGTGCGGGCCGGCGCGGAGACGCCCCACCAGACAGCGACTTCGTAACCGGGGTAGCCGGCCTCGGCGACGGTCGGGATGTCCGGCAGAACCGCGAGGCGTTGCGCCGCACCGACCGCCAGCATCCTGATCCTGCCGGCGCGAACATTGGGCAGCACCTGCGTTACCGAGGTGAACATCACCGGCACGTGTCCCGACATTACGTCTATCATCGCCAGCCCACCGCCCTTGTAGGGGACGTGCGCGAGGTCGATGCCGGCGATCTTCTTGAACAGCTCCCCGCCAAAATAGTTGAATCCGCCAACGCCGGTCGAGGCGTAGTTGATTGCTCCAGGGTTTGCCCGCGCGCGATCCACCAGTTCGCGCAGCGAGCCGATGCCGGACGCGGGGAAAACCACCAGCGAGTTCGGCGACGATCCGATCATGGAGATCGGGTCGAACGACTTTTCCACGTCGTAGGGCAGCGGCCGTGCCGCGGCGTTCATCACGTAAGACGTGGAAATCATGAGCAGGGTGTAGCCGTCCGCAGGCGCGTTGGCAACCATTTCGGCGCCGATGATGCCGGTCGCGCCGCTGGGTTGTCGATCACCATCTGCGTGCCCAAGCGTTCAGTGAGCCTGGCGCCGAGGAAGCGCCCCACCATGTCTATGCTGCCTCCCGGCGGGAACGGGATGACCCAACGGATAGGCTTATTCGGAAATTCGCCGGCCCGCGACCGTTCGGCAGCATACACTGCCGGCAACGAGGCTGCGAGTAAGGCAAGTACAGCGACTATCGACCGGCTGAGCCGCTTCATATGAACGCCTCCTGGTGATGACGCCTTACCCTGACGGCGACTTATTTTGAGGCAGCATAGGCCGCATGGTTGTTAAGGTCAAATACTGTAGTGCCAGTCCGTATCTGCTGCAGATTTGCAATGCTCACTCAGGCGTGTACCCGGAAACCCTCACCACCTCAGCCCATCGCGCGATCTCGCGCCGGATATGTTGCGCGAACGCCTCGGGAGTCACGCCGCCGGGTTCCGATCCCTCGGCAAGTAAACGATCCTGCAATTCCCGGGTCCCGAGTATGCTTTTGATCTCGGCGTGCAGGACGCGAACAATGGCCCGCGGCGTACCCGCCGGTACCACCAGCCCCTGCCAGGACGTCACGTCGAACTGCGCAAGCCCGACCTCCGTCATCGTCGGCACGGCACTGGCTGTTGCAATCCGCCGCTTCGAAGTGACCGCATGCGCCCGCAGCTTGCCGCTGCCAAGATACGGGATCGCGCCGGGCGGCTGCTGCAGGCTCATCTGCACCTGTCCCGCGATGAGATCGGTGAGTGCGGGTCCGGCTCCCTTGTAGGGGATGTGCACGACCTTGAGGCCGGTCTGCGACAGAAACAGTTCCATCATCAGATGCGAGGCGCCGCCAGTGCCCGAGGACGCGTAGTTGAGTTGTCCCGGCTTTGCCCTGACCAGCGTTATAAATTCGCCGTACGAGGCTGCCGCAACCGATGGGTGCGTTACCAGGAACATGGGCGAGATCGCCGTCAGGGTCACCGGCGCGAAATCCCTGAGCGGATCGTAGGGAAGCGTGCGAAAGGTGCTGACATTGGTCGCCAGCGTACTGATGGTGCCGAAGAAAAGTGTATGACCGTCCGCGGCGGACCGGGCCGCCATGGCCGCGGCGATATTGCCGCCCCCGCCTGCGCGATTGTCCACCACCACCTGTTGTCCAAGGCGTTCGGACAACTTCGCGCTGATGGTGCGGGCCATGATGTCAGTGGCGCCGCCGGGCGCGAATGGGACGAGCGCCCGAATGGGACGCAACGGATAGCCCTCGGCCGCCGCAAGCACAGTAGTCTCAATGGCAGCCAGCAGCGCGACCACCCCGCAGACGATTGCCCGGCTTGTTGCAGCCTTCATGAATTTGCCTCCATCCTTGAATTATCTTTGACCCAATAGTCAGGCGAATGACGATTCGCCGGGCGCAGGGATAGAGTGCCGTTTGGTGAAAAACTTTTATTCAACACGCAGTCCGGCACTGCGCACCACTTGCGCCCATTTCCTGATTTCAGATTTCACGAAGGCAGTGAATTGCGCCGGTGTGTTACCCACGCCTTCCGCACCCATGCCCGACAAACGTTCCTTGATGTCCGCAGCCGCGAGCGCCTTTACCGTTTCGGTGTGCAGTCTCGACACTATCGCGTTCGGCGTCGCGGCAGGCAGGAATAATCCGTTCCAGCCGACGATTTCATATCCCTTCAATCCTGATTCGTCCAGCGTAGGCACTTCGGGCACCAGCGTGGAACGCTTGAGACCGCTGATCGCGAGTACGCGCAATTTACCGGACTTTACAAACGGCAGCGTGCTGGGAATATTTTCCAGCATCAGTTGCAACTGGCCACCGATCAGATCGGCGAGCGCCGGCCCGCCGCCCTTGTACGGCACGTGGGTCATTTGCAGTCCGGCCATCGATTTGAGCATTTCTCCAGCAAGGTGCGGCGTGGTGCCCGGGCCGCCGGAGCCGAAGTTGAATTTGCCGGGATTGGCTTTTGCGTGCGCGATAAAATCCTTGAGCGACTTCACCGGTAGCGACGGATGCACCACCAGTATCAGCGGCGCGGAAGCCACCAGACTCACCGGCGCGAGATCCTTCACGGTATCGTAGGGCAGTTTCTTGTGCAGACTCGGGTTCACCGCCAGCGTGAGGCTCATCATCAGCAGCGTGTAACCGTCGGGCGCCGCCTTCGCCGCGATATCGGTGCCGATGATGCCGCTGGCGCCGCCGCGATTGTCAATGATCACCTGCTGCCCGAGGCTTTCGGAAAACTTCTGCCCGATGATGCGTGCCATGATGTCGTTCGAGCCGCCCGGTGCGAACGGCACGATCAGCCGCAGCGGTTTATTCGGATAGGCCTGGGCTGAGCCTGTCGAACTGACACACATTAATAGCGCGACTGCACACAAACGCAACACGGAAACCATGGCTATCCTCGCGAGATGGAATACTCTATAGTCGAATTTTACAGCTAACCACGATGTTATAAAGGCACACTTGATCTCATGCAAAAAGGCGCACACATGATTTCGCATATCACTTTCAAAATTCTTGCACTGACTGCAGCATTGGCCGGCATCCCCATGGCGCACGCCGCATCTGTGGAAGTGGACAAGTACCCCACCAAGCCGGTGCGCTTCATCGCGCCCTTTGTCCCCGGCGGCGGCACTGACATCACCTCTCGCGCCATTGCCGCGAAACTGACGGAACGCTGGGGACAACAGGTCATCGTCGACAATCGTGCCGGTGCCGCCGGTGCGATTGGTGTCGAGCTTACCGCCACTGCAGCACCCGACGGCTACACCATCTGCCTGATCTCGGCTTCGCATTCGGTTAATTCGGCGACCAACCCGAAACTGCCGTATGATCTCACCCGGGACCTGCAGGCAATTTCTCAGGCCACATCGTTATTCTACGTCATGTACCTGCACCCTTCCGTGCCGGCAAAGTCAGTAGGCGAACTCATAACTTATGCCAAGGCCAATCCGAACAAACTTAATTTTGGTTCATCCGGCACCGGTGGCCTGCAACATTTCGCGGGAGAAATGTTTAATTTTCTCGGAGGTGTAAAGATCGTGCACATACCGTACAAGGGTGGCGCCGCGGCGACCACCGATGCCCTCGCCGGCAACATTCAGGTCGGCTTTGGAACCCTGCTCAGCTCGCGCGCTCACTTCAAGTCGGGGCGCTTGCGGCCGCTTGCCATCAGCGCAAAACAACGCTCGCCCACAGCGCCCGAGTATCCCACCATCGCCGAAGCCGGGCTGCCCGGCTATGAAGTCGACCAGTGGTACGGCATCATTACCTCAGCGAAAGTGCCGCGAGCTCTGGTCGATAAACTTGCGGTGGCTGTCGCGGAAGCGGTGAAATCACCGGAAACCGCGCAGCGCTTGAGCGGCGAAGGATCCCTACCCGTCGGCAGCACGCCGGATCAATTCAGCGCGCATATCAGGAGCGAAATCGCCAAGTGGCGCAAGCTCGCAAAGGATGCCGGGCTGGTGCTGCATTGAGGCTGCATTGAGGCTCAAAAGGGGGCAGCTCCAGGTCTCTCGTGGGCAAAACGCTCTTTGTTTTGCCCACGCCGTCGAACGTGGGCCAAGCTGCGGCGCGTGGGCACAAAGAGCGTGCCCACCCTTGCCATGCAATGCAACAGGAGGAACCCGTAGTGTCTGAGCGTAGCGCACCGCCTTATCTCACCACTCTCGCGCATTTCGCCGCCGACACGCGGCTCAACGACATCCGTGTGAGCGCGCGCGAGCGAGCGCGCTGGGTGATTGCGGATTCGATCCCGGTCATTGCCGCGGGCATGCAACAGCCGGAAATGCAGGCGTTCGTCACGCGCCAGTTGGCAGGGGCAGCGCCGGGCGCCGCGTGGGTGATCGGCGCCGGCAAGCGCGCCGGCGCGCTCGATGCGGCGCTGTTGAACGGCACCGCCGGCACCTGGCTGGAACTCGACGAGGGCAACCTGTTCGCGAAAGGGCATCCGGGGATACAGGTGGTGCCGGCGGCGGTCGCGCTGGCGCAGGAGTGTGGTTACAGCGGCGCGGAAGTGCTGCGGGCGGTCGCTCTCGGCTACGAGGTGTCGGCACGCATCAGCCGCGCGGCGCAGATGCGGCTGGTAGTGCACCCACACGGCACTTACGGCGTCATCGGCGCGGCCGTTGCGGCCGGTGTGCTGAAGCGCTTCAACGCCGCACAAATGCTGGAGCTCATCAATTGCGCCTCGACCATGGGCATGGCGAGCAGCCGCCTGACGCTACTCGACGGCGCGACTGTGCGCAACATCTTCACCGGACATTCGGGCTACATGGGACTCACCGCGGCACGGCTGGTCGAGTGCGGGTTCACCGGTGAAATCGACGGCGTGGGCAATGTCTACGGCAAGGGCGTGTACTCAGATAAATTCGATCCGCAGCAAGTGGTCGCAGGGCTTGGTTCCGAATGGCTGATCGCACAAAGCTACTTCAAGCTGCACCCGATAGGACGTTATGCGCACTCTGCCATCGACGCGCTTGAAGACCTGCTCGCGAAAGTGCCCGGCGGCACACTCGCCGCCGATGGGGTGGAGCGCATAGAAGTCAGAGCCTACATGCTGGCGGCGAGCCTTGCCGGCAAAAACATCGTTTCGAGTTTTGGCGCGCGGTTTTCGGTACCGTTTGCACTGGCAAGCATTCTGTATCACGGCCGCTCGGGATTAAACAGTTTTGATGACGCAGCCGTGGCTAATCCGCAGGTGCAGGCGCTGGTGCAGCGCGTCGACCTGCGCGAGGAGCCGTCGTTTACCGCGCGTTATCCGCAGGAGCAGCCGGTCACCGTGCGCATCGTGATGAAAAATGGCGCGGTGTATGACGGGCGCTGCACAGTCACCAAGGGTGAACCGGCGAATCCACACACAGACGCGGACCTGACCGGAAAATTTTTCGAACTGGGCGAGCCAGTATGGGGAAAGCCTGCAACGCAACAACTCTTTGACCGGCTCATGCGAGTGGAAGACGTAGACGATTTTCGGGCCTTTGCAGGCGAGATGGTGTTGTGAAGGGGCGATTCAAACTGATTTGAAAACATAGCAATTTATACAAAGTAGCTCCTTCCCCTTCAGGGGGAAGGCGGGGATGGGGGTGGGGTGACGACAGGTAGATTACCCTGCCGCTGAGTAACCCCACCCCCATCCTAACCTTCTGCTACGCTACAAGCGTGCCTTTGCCCCTGAAGGGGAAGGAACTTACCGCGCTCATATTGTGAGATTCAATCAAGGGTGAACACCATGAACACATTTCGATTCGGCGTGGCGATTGCCGCACTCGCTTTTGGAGCCATCACTGCGCACCACGCTGCCGCGCAAAAGTATCCCGAGAAAACCGTGCGCATCGTCGTGCCGTTCACGCCGGGTGGCGGCACCGATGTGTTTGCGCGCATCCTCGGACAGCGCCTGTCCGAAGTCTACGGCCAGCAATTCATCGTTGATAACCGTCCCGGCGCGGGTTCGACCATAGGCACCGAGTTCGTCGCGCGCGCCGCGGGCGATGGTTATACGCTGCTGATGACTTCGGCTTCGTTTTCCTTCACGCCGGGTCTTTATCCGAAGCTGCGCTACGACTCGCTCAGGGATTTCGCCGCGCTGTCGCAAGTGGTGCGCGTGCCGCATGTGATCACAGTGCTGCCGTCGCTGCCGGTGAAAGATATTCAGGATTTTGTCCGCCTCGCGCGCGAACGGCCCGGCCAGGTGCTCTATGCCTCGGCGGGACCGGGGAGCGCCATGCATCTGGCGGGCGCGCTGTTTGCGGTGGTAACCAAAACACAACTTGGGCACGTGCCGTATAAGGGCGGCCCACAAACCGCGACCGCGGTGATGAGCGGCGAGGCCACGGTCGCGTTCAACACCCCGGAAACCGTGTTGGGCCTGATACGCGCAAAGCGGCTGCGGGCACTTGCGGTATCGACGCGCGAACGCGCAGCGGCGTTGCCCGAGGTGCCGACAGCGATTGAAGCCGGGTTCAGGGATTACGAAGCCGTCGGCTGGTTCGGCATGTTCGCGCCTTCCAACACGCCCGCAGCGGTAGTCGAACAGTTGAGCGGTGATATTGCGAAGGCGATGGCGACGCCGGCGATACGCGAGCGCGCCATGCAGGAAGGTGCGACGCCAGTCGGCAACACGCCGGCCCAGTTCGACCGTTTTGTGCGCGACGAAATCGCCAAATGGACGCGCATTATCCGCGACGCGGGTATCAAACTTGAATAAACCAGTTGCTGTAGGTTGGGCTGCAAAGCCCAACACGCTCGGGGATACACAGAGGCCGTTGCTTTATCGCCGACGTTTGTGTTGGGCTTCGCAGGCTCAGCGCCAACCTACAGTTGCTTGTTAAGTGCCGGAGTACGGTTTTCCGGAAAGGTAGTATGGGACAACAAATAGAGACGCTCGCGAGGTTTGCAGCAGAAACGCGCTGGGAAGACATTCCCGCGCCGGTTCAGCGGCATACCAAACTGGTGTTGCTCGACACGCTCGGCGTCATTCTTGCGGGTTCAGTGCGGCCTGAAGTCGCACAGGTGCGCGAACGATTGTCCGCCACTGCAGGCACGGGTGCTGCCGTGTATGCGCGCGGCTGGCCTACGCAAGACCCGCGCACCGCTGCGCTGCTCAACGGCATTGCCGGCCGCGCGATTGAATTGTGCGAAGGACTGCGTCTGGTCAGCGGTCAGGCCGCGATGCAAATTCTGCCCGGCATACTTTCGGTGGGCGAGCATGCGGGCGCGAGCGGCAAGACATTATTGACGGCGCTGGCGCTCGGCTACGATGTCACCGCGCGGCTGGGCATGGCATTTACGCCGCGTCCGCTGGCGCACCAGAATGGCCAAGCCATGTTGCTAGCCGCTGCCGCCGCAGGTGCGCGCATGCGCGGGCTCGACGCGGCGGGCGTGAGCCGCGCCATGCGTATTTCAGCGGTGCTGATGATGACGCCCAGCTACATGAATACCGGCGCAGGCGCGACGGCGCTCAATATCGCCGGCGGCATGAGCGGATTTGCCGGTGCGTTGGCGCCCGATCTCGCACTGGCCGGCATCGAGGCGCAGGAAAATGCGATTGAAGAAGCGTTAAGCCAGCTGGTTGGTGACGGCTTTAATCCCGACCATCTGCTCGACGCACTCGGCACACGCTGGGAAATCATGCGCAATTATTTCTGCCTGTATGCGTGCTGCAATCCGATTCATCCCGCGCTCGATGTATTGAAAGCTGCACTCGCCGAGTTGCGTCCGCGCGCAGAGGAGATCGAGCGCATCGAGTTTGCGACCTATCGCTTTGCGTCGGTGATGCGCAATCCCAATCCGCCAAATTATTTTGCCTCGAAGTATTCGCTGCCGCACGCGGCGGCGGTGATGGTAGTCAGGGGCAAGGCGGAGCACAGTGACATCGACGACAGTGCGTTGCTCGATCCGGCGATAACTGCGCTGCGACAGCGTGTGCACGTCGCCGAAGATCCGGCAATGAGTGCGCTCGCGCCGCGCCTGCGCCCCGCGCGGGTTACCGTGACTTTAAAGGATGGGCGCAAGGCCACGCACGCCTGCGAGAGTCACGAAGGCGACTTCAATCGGCCGTACCCGGAATCGGTACTGCGCGGCAAGTTTCGTATGTTGGCCGGCTACGTGCTTACGCCTGAAGGCGTGACCCAGGCCGAACAAGCGGTAGACCGTAGCGAGGAATGGAGCAGCGTGGCAGAATTCACGGCGCTGCTACGCATGACATAAAAACATCTAAGAAACAAGGAGCTACTGATGTTCGACTTAGTGATTCGCAGTGACAAAATAGTGACGCCTTCAGGCGTCACCGCGTGTGACCTGGCGATTCAGGGCGAGAAGATTGTGGCGCTGGGCGCTGCCGGTTCATTCGGCGCGGAGAGTGCCAGGCGTGTGATCGACGCCACCGGCAAAATCGTCATGCCCGGCGGCATTGATCCGCACGTGCATCTGAAGTGGTACTCGCCGCATCCCGACGGTAGCGTGACCTACACCGATCCGCCGTCGGTGGTGGGCCGCGCCGCGTTGTATGGCGGCACCACCACCATGATCGACTTCGTGCGCTGGACGCATGGCAAGACCATACAGCAGGCGATCGAAGACCGGCACAAGGACTGGACCGGCCAGTGTCAGTGCGACTACAGTTTTCACGTGATGGTCGAGGGCGCGCTGCCACCGGAGATTTTCGGGCAGCTTGCCGAAGTGCTGCGTGCGGGTTATCCGACGGTGAAGCTGTTTACCACCGACATCACGCCAAGCCGGCGCGGGCGCATGGTTGATTTCGGCGACATCTGGGAGGTGTTCAAGGTGGTCGCGCAGGAGCACGGCCTGTGCGTCATCCACGGCGAGGACAACGACATCGTGATGCACATGTACGACAAACTCATACGCGAAAACCGCACAGGCTTCGAGAATATGGCCGAGGTGCATAACGCCATGTCCGAAGACCTGTCGTTTCGCCGCGTGTTGGGGCTGGCTAAAAATGTGCCGGGCATCGCGCTCTACTTCATGCATGTGAGTGCTGCGTTCGGCGTGGATGCAATACGCGAAGCGCGCGCACGCGGCATGCCGGTGTACGGCGAAACGCTGCATCAATACCTGATGTATACCTCGGAAGATTACAAGCGCCCGAACGGCCAGATGTATCACACCTATCCGTCGATCAAGGCGCAGGCCGATCAGAACGCGCTGTGGGCCGGCACGCTCGACCACACCATTCATACGGTGGCGACCGACGAGGTTTGCTGTTCGCTGAAAGACAAGACCCTGGGCAAGCGCATCGATGACACCACCGGTGGTAACGTCGGGGTGGAGCCGCGTGTGTCGCTGATGTATTCCGAGATGGTGGGCCGGCGCGGTTACTCGCTCGAACGTTTCGTCGATCTCATCTCCAGCAATGCGGCAAAAATCATGGGGTTGTATCCGCGCAAAGGCGCGCTTGCGGTGGGTTCCGACGCCGACATCACCGTGCTGGATGCGTCGCGGCGCTTCACGCTGACCAAAGAGATGCTGCACGAATCCGATTATTCACCGTGGGAAGGGCACGAAATGCTGGCGTGGCCCTCGACCACGGTGCTGCGCGGCAAGGTGGTGGTTGATGGCGGGCAGTTCTTCGGCGACCTGAAGGACGGCAGGTTTCTGCCGCGCAAAATTTCCGAAGAAATCCGCAGCGGCGCCATGCTGTGAGCGGAATACCTGCTGCCGCCGAAGAGGAACGATTGCGCGTTTTTCTCGCCGACAGTCTTGCGCTATGGCAAGTCGGCGGCACCGTTCAAGCAGGAGACGCGCCGGTCGTTGCGGAGATCCGCGCCAGCAACGGCGCCCTCGTGTGGATCGAGCGCGCTGCTGATGACACGCCGTTTCGCTGGTGCGCACGCTGGCGCAGTGCGGGAGCTGCGCCCGGCGGCGTGCGTGAGTTGCGGCCACGCGCTTGTGGTTCGCTGGTGGGGTTGCTCGCTGCGGTGCGCGATGCGCTGGGCGTGGAACGCGGCGCCGCGGTGCGGGTTGTGGCGGCGCCGGAGCAAACATGATCCCCGTGTCGGTCATCACCGGCTTTCTCGGCAGCGGCAAAACCACCTTGCTGGGTCGCCTGCTGCGCGATCCGGCGATGGGCCGCACCGCGGTCATCATCAACGAGTTTGGCGCAATTGCGCTGGATCACGATCTGATCGAGACCAGCGACGAGAGTTTTGTCCAGCTCACCAACGGATGTTTGTGCTGCAACGTGCGCAGCGATCTCACGCTCACACTCGGTGACCTTGCAGCGCGGCGCGCGCAGGGTACGCTGCCGTGGTTCGAGCGCGTGGTCATCGAAACCAGCGGTCTGGCCGACCCCGCGCCGATACTGCACGCGCTAATGACCAACCGCGATCTCAGCGGCACCTACGCGCTCGACAGTGTGATTACCACCGTCGATGCGCTGCTGGGCATGGCGGCACTCGACAATCACGAAGAAGCGCGGCGTCAGGCCGCGGTTGCCGACCGTATCGTGATGACCAAGACCGATCTTGCCGAGGCGCAAACGGACGCCATCCGGCAGCGGCTTGCCGCCATCAATCCGGGCGCACCTGTGATTACCGCCGTGCGCGGCGCGATTGCGCCATCCGTATTATTCAATTGCGGGTTCTATGATGTAGACAGCAAGCATCCCGACGTGGGCGTATGGCTCGCTCACAATGCCGTCGATGGCGCCGATGCCGCAGGCGGGCACGCACATTCTCTGCATCACCATGCTGAACCTGTCACCAGTTTTTGCATTGTGCGTGAACAACCGCTGCACGCGGTGACGCTGCCGCTGCTGCTGTCGGCGCTGGCGGAAAACTGCGGCGCGGATTTATGGCGCATGAAAGGTATCGTGCGCGTGCTCGAAGCACCGGAGCGCCCTGCCGTGATCCACGGCGTGCAGCATGTTTATCACGCACCGGTGTGGTTGCCGCGCTGGCCTTCGGCAGAGCGCAGCACGCGCATGGTGTTCATCGGCCGCAACCTGCGTGAATCCTGGGTGCGCAGCCTGATCGAACTACTGGATGCGGAAGTCGCCGCGGAAAGCGCGCGGCGTCCGCGGGTGACCGCACCTACTTCAAGCTGACCGGCCTGATCGCCACGCCATCCAGCGTGATGCGCTGATTTACCAGATTCGCGCACGCCGCGATCACCGCCAGATTCGGCGTTGCCACAGAGGTGAGCTCGCCGATTTCCAGCAGCACGTTGAGGATGGCGTCAAGTTCCAGCGAGCGGCCCGCGCGCACGTCCTGCAAGGTCGAAGTCGCCAGCGACACGCGCCTGGCCGCCGCCGCCACCAGCGCTTCCGCATCGGCTTGCAGCGGGCTGCCCACCGCGGCGGCCAGCGCAATCACTTCACGCGTCATGGCCACCGCCAATCGTGCCATCGGCTCGAAGCCGGCGGCTTCTTTTGGCGTCGCCTGCGTGACCACCCCCAGCGTGTTCCACACCGCATTCGACAGGAGCTTGGTCCATTTGGCTTTGCGTATATCCGCCACCGGCGTACCGCGCCATCCGGCACGGGTGGTGATGTTTGCGATTTGTTCCAGGCGCGGCGTCATGCGATTGTCGATTTCACCCAGAGCGAGGGCATCCCCATCGGAATCCGCCAGACGAATATGGCCGGGCGCCAGCAGATCGGTGGGCTTGAACGCGATGCCCCCGATGATATGGGATGCATCAAACGTGCGCGACAATACGCCGTCGGGATCGAGTGTCTTCAGTTTCGTGCCCTTAAAGCGCGACTCGATGCCGTCGAAATACCACCACGGTATGCCGTTCTGCGGAAACACGAACATCGCGTCTCTGCCGCCCAGTGCGCGCACATGTTGCGCGGCGGACATCAGCTGATGTGATTTCAGGGTGACAAATATCAGCTCGTACGGCGGCTTTTCTTCTCCGGGGCGCACCGCGCGCACCTTGATCGGATCGGGCCTCCCGCTTTTGGGACCTTCGAGCATAACGCCGCGCGTGGTGTAGGCCTCATACGCCGCGCCACGCGCCACCAGCGTTACATCTTCGCCCGCCGCCGACAAAATCGCGCCCAGATAACCGCCGACAGAGCCGGCGCCATAGACCAGAATTTTCACTTGAAACCTCTCACACAAAAACTTTTTTTGCCACAGATGAACACAGATGAACACAGATTAACTTCAACAGCAGTCGCAGGATGCACCAGTTTGCGAACCTCAACACGCGATCCTGAGTCTCTATTCAGCCTCTATTACAGATCAACATCTTCCCTCACCCCTAGCCCCTCTCCCGGCAGGAGAGGGGAACAAACCCTTGCCCTCCGGGACAAGGGAACACTTGAAGCGGAGCAGAGGGTGGCGCGCAGCGCCGGGTGAGGGAAGCTTTTGACTTTTCATAGCGGCTGAATAGAGCCTTATTTTTTTGCTGTGAGCTTCAATACAGCCGAAACATCCCCCGCCTTTTCGACGTTCATCACCGCGTCCGCAAGCGTCGCGGCGCGCTTCGCACCAATCACCGGCGCGGCCAGACTGGTGAATTTGGCCAGCAACTCCTGATCATTCATCGGATTCTGGATCGAGCCTTTGGGGTAATCGATCTGCGAGGTGAAGCTGCGCCCGTCGCTCAGGGTCGCTGTCATTTTGCACGACACGCCGCGCGGCAACGATGCATCCACGGCGATGTGGGTCGCCTCACTCAACTGCTTGACCCTGGCATTGCGAATGTTGCGGTCACTGTATTGCTTTAGCAGCGCCTGGCCTTCGAGCAACGCCACCGCCACCGAGAACGGCAGCGACACCTGCGCTTCGTGATAAGTGCGCGGCGCCGGATTCTGATGGTAAAGCGCCCAATCGGGATGGCGCGTGAAATGTATCGCCTGCACCGCCGCCACATCAAAACCGGACTGCTCTCGCACATCCAGCGCGCAGTCAATCGCATTGTGTATCGGCCGCGCGCACGAGTACGGCTTGAACTCGATCAGCAGTTCGTAGGGTTTGTTGATGCCTTCGATCAGCGCCTCGGGAAAGTTCTTGTCGGTGAACGCTTTCAGGAAACCGCGTTCGCCTTCAAATATCGTGTCGGCCCCGGTGAATCCCAGCTGCGCCATCAGCGCAGCGGTCACGCCGTTGCGCGCAGTCGGCCCCGGATTAAAACGCTTTTGCATCGACGGCCCGTACATCTCCATCAGGCCCGAAGCCTGCGCACCTGCCATGCCGAGCGCGTTGGTCATTTTCGCCGGGGTCAGTTTCAGCAGCTTCGCGGCGGCAATCGTCGCGCCGAACACGCCGCAGGTCGGCGTGGTGTGAAAACTGCGGTTGCGCAGCGAGTTGTTCGCGGCACGGCTGGCGCGTTCCATCATTTCGCAGCCGGCGGCCAGCGCAACGACTAACTGCCTGCCACTGGCTTTTTTAGCATCCGCCACCGCCAGTGCCGACGAATACACCGGCGGGCTGAAATGAAACAGCGCCAGCACATCAATATCGTCCAGTTCGATGCTGTGCGAGGAAATCGCATTGGCAAAGGCGGTGGTTGCCATTGATGACCTGGCCTTGTCGCCGATGAGTTGCGCGCCACTCTTCCCACCTGTTGCGCCCTGCTCTCGCGCAAAGCGCCGCGCAATATGACCGCTCTCGCTTTGACTGCCGGCGAGCGCGACACCCAGATAGTCGAGTAACAGGCGTTTGACGGCGTGGCGTGAGGCGGGGGTGATGTCGTTGTAACCGAGTTTGGCGAAGCGGGCTGCCAGTTGTTGGGCGTGGGTTTGTTGGGTCATAATTTTCGATTTGGGGTTGGGTTGAATTCCCCTCACCCAAACCCGGCCCCTCGCCTGCTTTCGCAGGCTCTCCCCGTGAACGGGGCGAGGGGATGTTTTGCTCCTTCCCCTTCACGGGGCAAGGGAACACTTGCAGCGAAGCAGAAGGCCGGGATGGGGGTGGGGTAAAAAATAAGGCGGCTACATTCCTTGCACCGGCGCAGCCATCAGCGCCAGCAACTCCGAAATATTTTCTATCTTATCCAAGCCCGTGGCGAGCTTCACCGCCTTGTCGATGTTCGCTTTCGACAAGCAAGCACCCACCACATGGCGGAATTTGTATTCGATGTCTTCGGGCAGCAGCGGATTTTCCGGGCTGCCGCGACGGTGATGCAGAAATTTCTCGCTCACACGCCCATCCTTCGCAGTGACGCGCACGCGCGCGGCGTGACGGAACGGCGGCCCCATTTTTTCGATTTCCGCATCCACCGTCGCGGTAATGCGCGTAATGAAATCGAATATCGCCGGATCGTGGAGCCGTGATTCCTTGTACTGCTCGGTAAACGCCATGCCGTCCAGTGCGGTCACGGCGAGGCCGTAATACAAATTCATTTGCGCCGCAGTGACGCCCTGCGCCTTGTATTCCCACGCGCAATGCACATGCGTCATCGGGCTCAAGCCGGTTTCGAGCTTGGCGATGTCGCCGGCTTTTAAATTGTTCTCGCGCATGATTTGCGCGAGGCCATCGAGCGCGGTGTGGATGCTGGTGACACTGGCATGCGGCTTGTAACCTACGTTCAGCGTTTCCCACTCCCGACCCAAGCCATCGGTCAGCCGTGCCGCATTCGGCGTATCGGAGTACACCGTAAGATAACCGCCGTACGCGGCTTCCAGCACGTCGGTGATTCCGGTAAAACCCTGCTGCGCCAGCAACGCCGAATACACGCCACTTTGCGCCGCGCGGCCCGAATGGAAACGCTTGACCATCGCGCCTTCCTGCGCCGCCATCAACCCGCCGGCCTGCGATCCGGACATGCCGAGCGCGTGCTGGAACTGCCCGGCATCGAGATTCAGCATGCGTGCCGCGGCCGCGGTGGCCGCAAACACACCCGAGGTGCCCTGCGGATGAAAGCCGCGAAAAAACAACCCCATGGTCGCGGCGTTGCCGACGCGCGCGCCGATTTCATAACCTGCCACCATTGCGGTGATGACGTCGCGTCCTGATGCACTACCTGCGGCTTCGGCGAAACCAAACGCCACCGGCGGTGCGAGGGAACCGATATGGACGATGGATTCCTTGTGGATATCGTCGAGCTCGAACGCATGGCCGGAGGTGCCGTTCACCAGCGCCGCCAGCGCCACCGACGTTTTTTTGCCCATACCGAACAGCGATGCCACGGGTTTCGCACCCTCGGCCATCGCCAGCGCGGCAACCTTTTGCGTCCACGGCAAAGTCGCGCCATAGAGTACGCAACCGATGTGATCGAGCACCGACAGCTTGATGCGCTCGATCACGTCTTTGGGCAGATCGCTGAATTGAATGGCCGAGGCGAAGCGCGCAAGATCGCGCGTCGCATGTTCGAGTAACGGGGGTTTGGAGCTGCTCATGGGTAAAGTCCAGAATATTAAATAAAATCAATAGGTTGGAACAGCATCCAGGCGCACCACGATATCTTTCAACGCCGCCGATACCGCCGGATAGCGCTGCATCACCAGCGGGTCGTGTCCGGGCACGATGTGCTTGGGCGAGTCGGCGAGTTGATGCAGGCGCGCGTAGCCGTCCAGTGTGTCGCCCAAATGAAAAGTCGTCGTGAACACGCGGCCTTTCTCAAAATGCTCATAGTAGTGGCTGGTGTCGGAGGCCACCACCACCCAGCCACGCGCGGTATGCACACGCACGCATTGCAGGCCTGCGGTGTGCCCGCCAATGTGATGCAGGCTGATGCCGGGCGCGAGTTCGGCATCGCCTTTGTAAAACGTGACGCGATCTTTGTACACCAGCCGCACCATGCCGATCACTTCTTCAACTTCGTAACCGTGATTGAACTGGCGGTGGCGCATGTGACGGCCGGTGGCATAGGCCATTTCGGCGTCCTGCAAATGAAACTGCGCCGCCGGAAAATCCTGAAACGTGCCGACGTGATCGTAATGCAGATGTGTGATCACCACGTTTTTTACCTCGGCCGCGTTGACCCCCATCAGCGCAAGGCCGGCAGCGGGTGAGCGCAGGAACACGCGCTTTCTTTGATCGGCCATAGCCTGGGTAAAGCCGGTGTCGATCACTATCGTGCGCTCGGCATTGCGCACCAGCCACACAAAGTAATCCATCGGCATTGGTGCGTCGTGCGGATCACCACCGACAAAATGCACGGTGCGCCTGGCGTCGCGCCAGGCATACTTGATGGCGTAGATTTCGTAGTTGGGAAGTGTCATGGAGTTCCTCGCGTCAATTCACCACAGAAAAAACAGATACTAATATGGGCAGACAGGATTTACAGGATGAACAGGATAATACCAAGCGGTTAATCCTGTTAATCCTGTCATCCTGTCAAAAGTTTTTGCACTGATTGGCCCACACCACGAAAACGATGATCCACACTCAGCGCCGCCAGCCAGCCGTCGCGCAGGCACGATAGAAAATCACCCGGCCGGTAGCAGTCGCCGGCGAGTTCGTAATCGATGCCGGCTTCTTCCAGCAGCGCTACCACCTCGCGCACCGGCGCAGGACCGGTGGCAAAGATCAGTGCATCGCCAACCTCAATCTCCCGCGTTGCACCGTCGTCGAAACGCAATGAGAGGGTATTTCCATGCGCACGCTTAACCTTCACCCGTGTCAGCATTTCGGTGCCGCGCGCCGCGAGCCGCTCTACCAACTCCATGCGGTTGTTGCGCGCCATGCCCGATGCTATCGTGCCCAGCATTTCAACGATGCTGCAATGTTTGCCCTGCGCCGAGAACAGATCAGCGGTTTCCGCACCGACCATGCCGCCGCCGATAATCGTAATGCGCTTTGCCGGCGCCAGTTGCGCCGGATCGCGCAGTGCGTCCCACGCGTGCATCACCTTCACCGTAGTCGCGAGTTGCGACACATCGAATGCATGCGAGCGCGGTGCAACGCCGGTGGCGACAATCGCGAAATCCGGCGCATAGGCACGCAGCGCCGCAACCGTCGTGGTCATGGTGGTGCGTATGGGTACGCGCAGTTCCTGCAGCAGCGTCAGCCGGTAACTCAACACCGGCTCCACTTCCATCTTATCGGGTGCTGCCATCGCCAGCGGCATCTGTCCGCCCGGCTGCGCGGCTTTCTCCCACACCTCAACCTGATGCCCGCGCGCCGCAGCAGCTCGTGCCGCTTCAAGTCCGGCGATACCCGCGCCGATCACCAGCACGCGCCTGGGCATTTTCGTTTTTCGCTGTGGAAACAGCTGCGGCTCGGCATGCTCCAGCGTCTCGAACTCGGTGCCGATCACCGGGTTGTGCACGCACGCGACATCCTGCTCCAGCGTCAGGCGCTCGAAGCACACGTTGCACGCAATGCACTTGCGTATCGGCGCTTTCACCACACCCAATGCTTTCGCACACCAATGGGGATCGGCATACAGCGCGCGGCCCACCGAGATAAAATCCGCGCAGCCCTCGGCCAGCAATTTTTCCGCGTCAGACGGATCGACCACCCGCCCCGCGACCAGCACCGGAATCTTCACCGCCTGTCTGATCGGCTTCGCATACGGGCCGAGACAGCCGCGTGCAAATGATGGCGGCTGAATGCAGTATTTCGACAACTGCGGACTCTCGTTGCTGCCGCCAGACAGATCAATCGCCGCAACACCTTGTTTTTCAAATAGTTTTGATAGATTGATAATGTCTGCTTCGGTGTAACCACCGGCAGTGAATTCGCTCGCCGATAGTCGCACGATCAGCGGAAAATCCGGCAGCGCCTGTTTTACGCGATCCAGCGTCTCCAGCAAAAACCGCGCGCGGTTATCGAACGAGCCGCCGTATTGATCGGTGCGATGGTTCAGGCGCGGCGTAAAAAACTGCTGCAACAAATAGCCGTTGCCCGCGTGTATCTCAACCCCGTCGTAGCCCGCCTGATACAAGCGCCGCGTCGCCGCGACAAACAACTTTTGTATTTCAACGATTTCCGACACCACCAGCGGGCGCACCGCATCGCCGGTGTTCGGATTTTTCCATGGCGATGGCCCCACCGGCTCCATGTTGAGCACATGCCGCCGCAGCAATGCGCCGCGATGATTGAGTTGTCCGCACACCAACGCGCCGTGCGCATGTATGGCCTCGACGAGGCTCGCCAGACCGGGAATAAAACGGTCGTGATACACACACAGCGAGTTGTGATGCGGCCGCGCGAACTCGGTCACCACCATCGCCTCGGTCATGATCATGCCCACGCCGCCGCGCGCACGCTCGGCGTAATACAGGCGGTCGCGCTCGGTCGACAGCCCGTCGGTGGTGCTGTAATTGGTGCCCATCGGCGCCATCACCACGCGATTGCGCAGCTTGAGCGGACCTATTTGGCCGGTTTGTGCAAGTAGCATGAAGGTCAAAGACTTTTAGCCACAGATTTCACAGATGAACACAGATAACAGCAATACGGGTTTTAATCTTTGTAAATCTGTGAAATCTGTGGCTAAGATTTGCTTTTTAGTCCGCGCGCGCGCCCGACGCCTTGGCCACCTTGCCCCAGCGCACCAGTTCGTCTTTGAGAAAACTCGCCAATGCCTCGGGAGAATTCTGCGTGAATGTGTCGACGCCCACCGCCGCAAACCTCTCTTTCACGTCTGCTCCACCGACGGCTTTCAGCAACGCGGTGTGCAGCCGCGTCACTATCGGCGCCGGCGTCTTTGCCGGCGCCACCACCGCAAACCAGTTGACCGCGAGCAGTCCCGGCAGGCCCTGCTCGCCGGAGGTCGGCAGATCGGGCATCAGCGCAATACGTTTCTCGGCGGTGAGCGCGAGGCCCTTCAGTTTGCCGGCCTTCATTTGCGCATAGATCGCCGGGAAATCCATGATGATCCCGTGCACATGACCGCCCATTAGATCGACCACCGCCGGCCCCGCACCCTTGAACGGCACGTGCTGCAGATTGATGTTCGCCAGGGTCTTTAAAAGCTCGATCGCCAGATGCGGCAGGCCGCCGTTGCCAGCCGAAGCGAAATCGAGCTTGCCCGGATGTTGCTTCGCGAGCGCGATCAGCGTTTTCAGATCCTTCACCGGCAGCGCGGGATGCACGGCTACCGCTTCCGGCGTCATGGCGATGTTGGTGACCGGCGCAAAATCGCGCAGCGTGTCGTAGGGCAGTTTGCTGTAGGTGTGCGGGCTGATCACCAGTGAGCTGGTGCTGCCCAGCATCACGGTGTATCCGTCGGGCGCGGACTTCGCCACCAAATCCGCGGCGATCGTGGCATTGGCCCCCGCGCGGTTTTCGACGATGACCTGCACGCCGAGAAGTTCACCCAGCTTCGGCGCGACGATGCGCGCGACGATATCGTTCGAGCCACCCGGCGGGAATCCAATAATCAGGCGGATGGGTTTTGTGGGGTATTGCTGTGCCCACACCGGCAAGGTCAAACACAGGCCGGCAGTCAGTGCCGCTATACAACGCATATCCATTCCCCAGGTTTCAGTTAATAATTCGGCGGCAAATCCAGCCGCGCGACGATACCCGCCAACTCAGGCGACGCTGCAGGATAGCGCTCGAACACCAGTGGATCATGCCCCGGCACGATGTGTTGCAGCGAATCCGCGAGCCGCTTCAAGGTGGCAAAGCCCTCGATCATCTCGCCCACGTGATACACCAACGGAAAGCAGCGGTCATTCTCGAAATGCTCGTAGTAGTGGCTCGCGTCCGAAGCCAGCACCACCCAGCCACGCTGCGTATGTACGCGCACCGATTGCAGGCCCATGGTGTGCCCGCCGATGTGGTGCACGCTGATGCCGGGTGCGATCTCACTTGCGTTACCGTTCTCGCCGCCGTGAAACACCACGCGGTTTTGATAGACCAGCCGGATCATGCCGGCGACGTGATCGAGTTCATACGGCCGCCGGAAAATCTCATGGCGCATGTGGCGTCCGGTGACGTATTGCATTTCCTTGTCCTGCAGATGAAAGCGCGCATTCGGAAAATTATAGAAGGTACCGACATGGTCGTTGTGCAAATGCGTAATCACCGCGTCGCGGATATCTTCGCCCTTTACACCGAGCAGCGCCAGCCCTTCCACGGGTTTGCGCAGCAGCACGCGTCCGCGGATGGCCATGCTGGCATCGAAGCCGGTATCCACCAGCACCATCCGCTCATGATTGCGCACCAGCCACACGTAGTAGTCCATGGGCATAGGCGCGTCATGCGGATCGCCGCCGAGAAAATGCGCAGGGCGCTGGCCCGGACGCTCGGCGTATTTGACACAATAGATTTCGTAGTTGGGCGTGGTCATGGTGTTTGGATCGTAGACGATCCTGCAGTGGGTCGCAACCGCCGGTGTTCGTCGCTACAATGCGGTGACACATTCTGAAACTACCCCTGATGCAACCCGCCACCCGTGAAGCGCGCGACCCCATGCACATCGATTGGGATGTGCCCATCACCATGGACGATGGCCTCACGCTGCGCGCCGATGTGTTCCGCCCTGCCGCTGAAGGTCGCTATCCGGTGCTGCTGAGCTACGGCCCCTACGCCAAGGGCCTCGCGCTTCAGGAGGGCTACCCGTCGGCGTGGAACCGCATGGTGGCCGAGCATCCCGATGTCGCGCACGGTTCCAGCAATCTCTATCAGAGCTGGGAAGTAGTCGATCCGGAAAAATGGGTGCCGCACGGCTACGCCTGCGTGCGCGTGGATTCACGCGGCGCGGGCCGCTCGCCGGGATTCATCGACCCTTTTTCGCCACGCGAAACGCAGGATTTTTATCAGTGCATCGAATGGGCCGGCGTGCAGCCGTGGTGCAACGGCAAAGTGGGCCTCAACGGCATTTCCTACTACGGCATCAACCAGTGGCAGGTTGCCTCACGCCAGCCGCCGCATCTCGCGGCCCTGTGCATCTGGGAAGGCGCCGCCGACTGGTACCGCGACATGACCCACCACGGCGGCATCCTTTCCACATTCTGGGGCAACTGGTACGACATGCAGGTGAAGACCGTGCAATACGGCCTCGGCGAACGCGGGCCACGCAGCCGCGCCAACGGCACGCTGGTGTGCGGCGATGTCACGCTGTCGGACAAAGAACTGCAATCGCAACGCTGCGAATTTGGCGATGAGGTGCTGGCGCATCCGCTGGATGACGCGTATCACCGCGCCCGCTCGCCGGTGTGGGAAAACATCACCGTGCCGTTGTTGTCGGCGGCGAACTGGGGCGGTCAGGGTCTGCATCCGCGCGGCAATTTTGAAGGCTACCTGCGTGCGGCGTCCAAAGACAAATGGCTGGAAGCGCACGGCATCGAGCACTGGACGCATTTTTATACCGACTACGGCCGTGAACTGCAAAAGCGGTTTTTCGATTTTTATTTGAAGGGCGAACACAACGGCTGGGAGCAGCAGCCCAAAGTGCGATTGCAGGTGCGGCATGTGGATAGCTTCGTCGAGAGGCATGAAGATGAATGGCCGATAGCGCGCACGCAGTGGACAACGTTTTACCTGCACCCTGCAGATCACAGCCTGCGGCGTGAAGTGGCGCCGACAGACGCCGCACTGACCTACGACGCCATGGGCGAAGGCGTGACTTTCCTGTCAGCGCCGCTGGATGTGGAGACCGAAATCACCGGGCCGATTGCCGCACGCTTGTGCGTATCATCATCGACACGCGATGCGGATTTCTTTTTGATTTTCCGTGTCTACACCCCCGATCTGCGCGAAGTTACCTTCATGGGCGCCATCGATCCGCATACGCCGATCGCACAAGGCTGGCTGCGCGCATCGCAGCGCAAACTCGACCCGAAACTCTCCCTGCGCTATCGCCCCTATCACACCCACGACGAAGCACAGCCGCTCATACCCGGCGACGTGGTGCCGCTCGATATCGAGCTGTGGCCCACGTCGATCGTGGTGCCTGCCGGTTATCGTATTGCACTCAGCGTGCGCGGCCGCGATTACGAGTTCGCCAAATCCACCGGCGCGCGGCTATCGAACTTCAAGAACGAACTGCGCGGCTGCGGGCCATTTTTGCATGATGATCCGCGCGACCGGCCGGCGGCGGTTTTTGGCGGAAAGAACACGCTGCACTTTGGGGCAGGGCGCGAGGCGTATGTGCTGCTGCCGATTGTGCCGTGGCGTTGAATTCGTTCCCCGTCATTCCTGTGCAGACGGAAGTTGGTTTTTTGCCGGCTGTAGTGTTGGGGTTGACGTATAGAGCAGGCGCCGGGGCGCTGGGCTTCGCCGGCTCAGCCCAACACCCGCCACGGTAAATTTGTTCTCAAAATAATCGTAGGGTGGGCAGACAGCTATATCGTCTGCCCACGCGGATTGGTAACCGCGTGGGCACAAAAACGTGCCCACCCATGTATTGATTTTAAACATAATTATTTGAAGAACAAATTAGCCCTGCAACACCTGCTGCCATTCATTGACATCAGCGACTCACGGAGTTAAAGATCGTATATCTGTTGTACATGCATATCAGGAGAAGCTCATGCGTAACGCTGCCATCAATCTGCGGGTGCTTTCCGGGCAGAGGGATCTGATCGACCGAGCGGCTCAATTGCTGGGTAAGAACCGCTCGGATTTCATGCTTGAGGCCGCCTGCGACAAGGCACAGTCGGTGCTGCTCGACCAGGTGTTCTTCGGTCTCGATCCAAAGAAGTTCCGCCAGTTCATCCAATTGCTTGACGCACCAACCGCCCCTGATCCGGGACTTGACCGCCTGATGGCGGTCAAGCCCCCTTGGCGGTCCCGAGCCGCCAAGAAGTGAACCTGCAAAACAGAATGAAACTTCAAGAGAGTCTGTAAGCGATACAATTGTGTTCGTCTACTTCCCACCAAACACCCTCTCCGGCAGAAATGCCGACACGATCCAGTTCGGCGCATCCACGATCTCGCTCACCTTGAGATCGACGGCAACGCTGCACAGTATGTAGGCTTCCTCGCGCGACAGGCCGTGGCTGCGCACCAGGTGATCAATCATATGGCGCACCGCCTGGCGCGCGCACTGGTAAAGATCGGTGCCGTGGGCAGTGGTGGCATAGTGCGGGCCGCCGGTCGCGCGTGCGATGGGGCCGCTGGTGCGCAGTTGCGGCTCGGTCAGATTGCGGCCTGGCTGCAGCTCGAACTTAAGCGTGATGCGCGCGTTCATCTCCACCGCAGTGATGCACACCTCGCCGTCGCCCTGCGCGCCATGCGCATCGCCGACGCTGAACAGCGCGCCATCCACCCACACCGGCAAAAATATCGTAGCGCCGGCGGTAAGCTGCTTGATGTCCATGTTGCCGCCGTTCTTGCGCGGCGGCGCGGTGTTGTGGCTGCCCGCATCGTCGAGTGCCACGCCCATCACGCCCGGAAACGGCTCCAGCGGCACCGCAATATCACGCATGGTGTGCATGCCGCGCGCGAAACGGCCGTCCGACACATCCCATAGCTGCAGAAAAGGCCGGCTGAATTCGCTCTCAGGCAGCAGCCCGCGCCCGGGGCGCACATTGGTCCAGCCGAACGCGGCGCGCGGCGCCACGTCGATGATCTCCACCGCCAGCACGTCGCCCGGCCGCGCGCCGCGGATGCGCACCGGCCCGGTCAGCGGGTGGCCCTTGAACACGCGCCGCATCACATCGTCGTGCGTCGAGCGCGGCGTATAAAATTCATCGGATGCGTCGCGCGTCTCGAACACCACCGTATCGCCCGCATTGATCTCGAGGCGCGCAGGAATCGCGTTGTTCCATTCGTAGTGAACGACGCTGGCGTCTAGGAAGTGCTGCTGGCTGGTCATGAATCGACTCCTTTGTGCTGATGGTGTAGCGGTTTCCTATCCTTTGTTCGCCGGCAATCGCTGCCAGCATCAACGCTGGATCGCCGCGATCGGGAATGGCGCCGGCCGCGCGCCGAGGTGCCTCGCAATGCTGGCCTGCTGTAGGGCGCGGATTTCCGCGGCACTCTCGCCCGGCGCCGGGTTGAGCCGCTCGATCTCTTCGAGGATCGGCGGCGGGCGATCATCGACCGGCACGCCGTGAACCAAAGCCCATTTCTCGACCTGATGGATGAACTCCGGCGACACCCGCGGCGGCACCAATGCGTTCATCGGATCGGCCATCGCTTCCTCCAGAGAAATGAACTGCACACCTGCTGCCTCGAATTGATCGAGGATTTCATCGAGGCAGTCGCCGCCGAGCGGCGTGCCATGGATAAGCCAGATGTGCGCAGGATCGCGTCCGTAGACCGCGCGCCCGTTGGCGGCATGCAGCCGCAGTTCGTGCATTGCGGTGTCGACGAACGCGCGCCGCAGAAAGGCGACGCCCTCGCGGTCGTCGGCCTTTAAGGTGCGCCAGTAGGCCGCCAGGAACCGGGAATCGCGAAAGCCCACACTCACCGGCACTGGCGTATAGCCGTGTTGCGCGAGATATGCGCCGACCGCCACCTGCTTCTCCGCGGTGTCGCCCCACATGTCGTTGCAGTAGCGGAAATAGCGCCGCGGCGCCCGTGACGCCCAGCGCCCGATGATTTCCTCGGTGCGTTCGATGTCGCCGATGTAGGTCGCGGCGTCGACCCAGTTGATGCTCGCGTGATGGTGAGTATGGTTGGCCACGTGGTGACCCTGCTCGACCCAGTGATCGAACACGCGCAGCAGCTCAGGGTCGTCTTCGGCCGGAGCGGTGTTGGAGAACGCGTAGACATCGCTCGCGCCATGGTGCGTCAGCGCCTGCGTCATGGCGCGGGCAATGCCGAGTGAACTGTAGTTCTTCGGCACCGGCGCGCCACGCCACATCAGCATGTCGTCCATGGTGATCGCCACCTTTACCGGGCCCAGCGGTGAAATGGGATGCGCCGCCATTGCGTTCACTTCCTCAACATTAAATAGGGGTCAGACACGATTTAAGTACGTAACTAATTGTTTTTATTGTACTTTTTGTCTATATTCAGCGTGAATGAAAAGTCAAAACCTTCCCTCACCCGGCGCTTCGCGCCACCCTCTGCTCCGCTTCAAGTGTTGCCTTGTGCCGGAGGGCGAGGGTTACAAGCCGTCTAGCAGGAATGGCTCTATCACTTTGGCCAGTGCTTCGGGCTGGTCGTGGTGGATGTTGTGCCCTGCGTCTGCGATACGCTCAATGCCGGCCACTGTCTGAAAGGCCGCCAGCTTTTCCTGATATTCGTCCGGCTGGCTGCGCTGCGCCGCCACTGCGCGCGAGTTGGCGCCTTCGACCAGCAGCACCGGTGCACTGATCTGGCGCCAGCAGGCGATGGCTTCATCCGCGCGTGACGGCGTGGGCCGCACCACTTTGTGCGCGGGGTCGGCACGCCGCACCACGGTGCCGTCGGCTTCTTCCTTGCCCCAGTGCTGCACCAGGAATACCGCGCGCTCGGGCGTCAGGCGCGGATTTTCCGCCATCATGCGTTCGGCAAAATCCGCGAAATCCGCATACGGCCGCTGCTGCTCGCCGTTGACGATCTGCCGTAGCCACTTGGCGTAGCGGCGCGGCGCATCCTCCGCGGTCGCGGGCGGCCCGCCGAAGCCTTCAACACTGACCAGCTTGCGTATCCGTCGCGGCATCGCGCCGGTATACAGCCCAGCCACGCTGGCGCCCATGCTGTGGGCGACAAGTGCTGCCGGCTGATCGGGTTCGAAATGATCGAGTATGGCATCGAGATCCGCCAGGAAGTCGGGAAACCAGTAGGTGTCCTGCCCGCCCCAGTCGGTGAGACCGTAACCGCGCCAGTCGGGCGCGATTACGTGCCAGTCGTTGCTGAGTGCATCCACCGTGAACTGCCACGACGCGGAGACATCCTGAAAGCCGTGCAGCATAAACACCTTGGGCGCATCTTGCGGTCCCCAGGTGCGGCAGTGGTAATTCAGTCCGCGCACGCGCAAGAATACCGACTCGCTGGGTTTCATGGCTCAGGCGCTCTAAGCGCTCGCAGCAATCAGTCCGCCGGCACGCGCCAGCGCGGCAAGATGATGGTCGGTATCGCCGAGCAGTGATTCCATGGCGGTGAGGCGCTTGAAATAGTGGCCGATCTTGTATTCAAGAGTCATGCCGATGCCGCCATGCAACTGCACCACCTGCTGGCCGATAAACTTTCCGGAACGGCGTATCTGCACCGTGGCTGCAGAAACAGCTTTGCTGCGCTCCGCCGGATCGGGGTCGTTCACCATCATGGTGGCATAGAGCGCCATGCTGCGCGCCTGCTCCAGATTGACCAGTATATCCACGGCGCGGTGCTGCAACGCCTGAAAACTGCCGATGGCGACGCCGAATTGCTTGCGTGTGCGCAGGTATTCCATGGTGATTTCCTGGGCTGCAGCCATCGCCCCCACCGCTTCGGCTGCCACCGCCGCCAGCGCGTTGTCGGCGACGTGCTCGATCAGTGGCAGCGCCTTGCCAGGGTCGCCAATGGCGTCATTGGAGCTGACTTTTACGCCCGACAGTGTGATCTGGGCGGCGCGCAGCCCGTCCTGGGTTTCGTAGCTTTTGCGCGATACGCCCGGTGCTTTTGCCTCCACCAGAAACAGGCCGATGCCCTCGCGGCTGTTGCGCTGCCCGGAGATGCGCGCGGAAACCACCAGCTTGTCGGCGCAGTTGCCGTGCGCGACGAAACTTTTTTCGCCATCGAGTAGCCAGCCATCGGCTTCGCGCCTGGCGGTGGTGGCGACATCCGCCAGGTCATAGCGCGACTGCGCTTCGGAATGCGCATAGGCCAGCAGCAGGCTGCCGTCGGCGATCCGCGGCAGAATGGCCGCGCGCTGCGCGTCGTTGCCACCGAGATTGATGAGGCCACCGCCCAGCACCACGGTGGCGAGATAAGGTTCCAGCACCAGACCGCGCCCAAAGGCCTCCATCACGATCATGGTTTCAACCGGGCCGCCGCCGACACCGCCAAAGCGCTCTTCAAACGGCATGCCCAGCAGGCCCATCTCGGCATACTGCGCCCATTGCGAGCGGCTAAAGCCGGCTTCCTCTTTCAGGTATTTTTTACGTTGCTCGAAATCGTAGCGATCGGTAATCAACTGCTCCACGCTGTCTTTGAGCATGCGCTGTTCGTCGGTGAAATCAAAGTCCATGGATGTGGTTCCGTTTTATCGGCTGTGCGGTCTACAGCCCGAGTATGCGCTTGGCGATGACGTTCTTCTGAATTTCGTTGGAGCCGCCGTAGATCGACGCGGCGCGGGTATAAAAATAATCTGCCGCGCTGGTGGCCGCCCACTCCGGCCCTATCGGCGGTTCGGTGGCCGTGCCCCACAGATGTTCCGGCTGGCGAATCATCGCGTACGGGCCCGCCACTTCCATCAGAATTTCCGTGGTGGCCTGCTGCAACTCGGTACCTTTGAGCTTGAGAATCGACGAGGCGGGATCGGGTGCACCCGGCGGCAGCTTGTCCGCATTGGCGACCACACGCATCTGCGTAATCTCCAGCGCCTTGAGTTCGACTTCAATCGCTGCGACTTTTTCGCGGAAACGTTCGGTTTGCGCCAGCGGGATGTCGCCTACATAGACGCTTGCGGCCAGCGCTTTGGCACGCTGCACTCGAAATTTTGAGGCGCCGATGCGGGCGATGCCGACGCGCTCGTGGCCGAGCAGGTATTTGGCATAGGTCCAGCCTTTGTTTTCTTCGCCGACGATGTTCTCGGCGGGCACCCGCACGTTATCGAAAAAAACTTCGTTAAAGTGATGCTCGCCATCGATGGTGGGAATCGGACGGATGGTGAGGCCCGGCGTTTTGACATCGATCAGCAGATAGGAAATGCCGCTCTGCTGCTTCTGGTTGGTGCCGGTGCGCACCAGGCAAAACATCCAGTCGGCGCGGTGTGCCTGGGAGGTCCATATCTTCTGCCCATTCACCACGTACTCGTGACCATCGAGCCGTGCCGAAGTCCTGAGCGAAGCAAGATCGGAACCCGCGCCCGGCTCGGAGAAACCCTGGCAGAACCAGTAATCGAGGTTGGCAACGCGCGGCAGGAAGTGGCGCTTTTGCGCCTCCGAGCCGAAGGCGATCAGCACCGGGCCGATCATGCTGACGTTAAAGCCCAAAGTATCCGGCGCCGGGGCGAGCTGCATCTCTTCCTTGAAAATATAGGTCTTGACCGGGCCCCAGTCCGTGCCGCCCCATTCGCGCGACCAGCTCGGAACCGCCCAGCCCTTGGCATTGAGTATGCGCTGCCAGGTAACGATGTCCTCTTTCGCCAGGCGCTGGCCCAACTCCATCTTGCGGCGGATGGGCGCGGGCAGCGCGCTGTGGAAAAACGCCCTGACCTCGTCGCGAAACTTAGTTTCTTCCGGTGTGTAGCGTAAGTCCAAGATGCCTCCCTGATGGTTCCAAGTGGAATAAGGCGTAAGCACGCGTTGCAAAATACCGCGGGGCGAGACCAATGCCGCAAGAATTATAGCTCAGGCATCCACCAGCCGGCTCACGCCATTCTCAACCACAAAACTCCGGCGCGTGCTCATGCGCCCGTCAGGCACGCTCACCTTGTCGAGCACCTGATAATCCGCCTGCCAGCGCTGCGGGGTCACCACGTGCCGCGTATAGCCGCGCTGGCCATTGTAGAACTTGATATGCGGGTCTTGCTGCATCAGGGCTTGGTGGCGGTTGTTGGTGTCATAGCCGTCGCCCAGCGACGAGATCGAGGTGGTCACAAACTCCACGCCCAGCGTGGCGGATTTTTCGTCGGCGAAGTCCTTTTTGAGCTCCCCTGCGCAGTTAAAATGCACATCGCCATCGACCGCAATCAGATTGCGCAGCTTTGATTGCTCCGCGGCGGCAAACAGCCGGTAGCGCGCGGCCACTGCGCCGTCCCATTTGTCCGTGCTGTAGGCCGCGATGTTGGGATCGGGATTACGATCCGCGCGCAGCATCGGCACCTGTTGTGCCAGCAACGTCCACCGCGCGGGTTTGCGAAAACTCTCGTAAAGCCAGTGTTCCTGCGTCTCGCCCAGCATGGTGCGATGCGCTTCCAGCGCTTCGGCGCAATTGGCCTTGATGCCACCGCCGCACGGTTGATCCGAACGATACTGCCGCGTATCGAGTACGTTCACGGCCAGAAGATCGCCGATGGTGAGCCGCCGGTAGGCGAGCACGTCGGGCCCGCGCGGCATCTGCGCGCGGCGCAGCGGCAGATGTTCGTACCACGCCTGGAATGCCGCCGCGCGCCGCAGCAGAAATTGTTCGCGCGGCATGTGCTTAACCGTGGATTCGCCTGCCCAGTTGTTGACGACTTCGTGATCGTCAAAGCTCATGATAAAGGGGGCAGAGGCATGCGCCGCCTGCAAATCGGCATCGAGCTGATACAGCGCATAACGATGACGGTAATCATCCAGCGTAAAACACTCACGCGGCTCACCGGGCATAACGCGCGTTATCGGCCACGGCGTTTTTGCGCCCGGCTGCAGCGCCGGATACTCGTAAATATAATCACCGTAATGAAAAACAAAATCAAATCGCTCGGCGGCAATGCGGCGGTACGCGGTAAATAAACCCGCCTCGTAGCGCTGGCAGCCGGCAACGGCGAAGCGCAGTTGGGCCAGCGGCTCGCCCGCACGCGGAAAAGTGCGCGAGCGGCCGACGGCACTGCGTTCGCTGCCCACGGTGAATTGATAAAAATAATCGCGCGCAGGTTCGAGTCCCGCCACCTCCACATGCACCGCGTGCCCCAGTTCGGGCTGCGCCATCGCCTTGCCCTTTTGCACAGTCGTTTGCATGCGCTCGTCACTGGCGACTGCCCATTCGACCTCGACAGGGTTTTTCGGCATGCCGCTGCCGCGTTCCAGCGGCTTGGGTGCGATCCTGGTCCACAGTACAAAGCCGTCGGGCGCGGGATCGCCCGACGCAACTCCCAGTGAAAATGGGTACGCAGAAAAAACCGGATTGGCCCACACGGAACGCGAGAACAGGTTGCCGGCCGCGGTCAGCAGTGCCGACGCGCCCAGACCGCGCAACAGGTTGCGGCGATTAACGATGACAAATTCATCCACGTTCAGATGTTTTGGAAAACGGGAAAACATACGGGGCTCCTTGCTACAATTTATGCGGCCGCTGCAAGCGCACGCGGATGTGCTTCGCGTATCGGCAGATTCACCAGCGCCGCCAGACTTGCCAACGCAATGTCGGCGTACCACATCCACTGATAATTGCCGCTGCTGTCGACGGCAAGGCCGCCCAGCCATGCACCGAAAAATCCGCCGATCTGGTGCGACAACAGCGTAAAACCAAACAGCGTGGCAAGATAGCGCGCGCCGAAAAGTTTGCCCACGAGTCCGGCGGTCGGCGGCACCGTCGCGAGCCAGGTCAGCCCCAGCACCGCGGCAAAAATATAAAACGTGAGCGCGGTTTTCGGGGCGGCGAGATAACAGGCCACCGCCACTGCGCGCGCGCCGTACACCCAGAACAACAACATTTTCATGCGGTGTTTTTGCGCCAGCCAACCCACGCTGAGGCTGCCTGCGATATTGGCGATGCCGATAATCGCCAATGCGCCGGCTGACACCGCAGCGGGCAAGCCGCACAAGCCCACTTCACCCGGCAGATGCGTCACCAGAAACGCGATGTGAAAACCGCAGGTGAAAAACCCGGCGTGCAAACACCAGTAGCTGCGATCCTGAAAGGCGACACCGATTTGCGCTTTGAGCGTGATTTCCACAGGCGCGCCCGCCACCGGCGCCGCCGGAGGTTTGTTGCCCAACTTGAACGCCAGCGGTATCGTCGCCAGACACGCTACCGCCAATGTCCACAACGCCGTTACCCAACCGAACGCTGCGATCACCGCTTGCGACAAGGGCGCGAATACAAACTGTCCGAACGAGCCGCCGGCGTTGATAAAACCCGACGCAAACGCGCGGCGCTCCGCCGGCAAGCGTTGCGCCGCAGAGCCTATGAGTATCGAGAAGCTGCCCGCGCCCGCACCCGCTGCGGTCAAAATGCCCAGCATCATCACCAGCCCAAAGCCGCTGGCCATGAACGGCGTTGCCGCCAGCCCCAACGCCATCATCAATGCGCCGATGACGATTATGCGCACGGTGCCCGCCCGATCCAGCAGCGCGCCGAAAATCGGCTGCGCGGCGCCCCATACAAACTGCCCCACCGCCAGCGCGAAACTGATGGTCACGATACCCAGGCCCGTAGAGGTATTGAGCGGCGATACAAACAGGCCCAGCGACTGGCGCACACCCATGGTAATCATCAGTATGGCCGAGGCGCACAGCACAAGCACCCAGTAAGCGCGCCCCTCTTTTGTCATTGCCATTGCGGTAAAGCCCCGGTCTTGTTAGCCCTGCATCGCAAACACTTTTACGTTAGCCCATTTGATGGTCCGTCGCAACCACAACGTTTCGCACGCGGATTGAATGCTAGAATTCCAGCATCCCGATTTCATCACGTTCAGGAACGTCCATGCCCATCGGCAAACTCGATCACTTTTCCATCCGCACGCTCGACGTTGAAGCCTCGCGCCGCTTCTATACCGATATCATGGGCTTTAGCGAAGGTTTTCGCCCGCCGTTTAATTTCCCCGGCTTGTGGATGTATAACGGCCCGCAGTATCCCGAGACCAATGGCGTGGTGCATATCATCGGCGTCGATCTTAAAAACCCGGAAGGCCTCAAGGAGTATCTCGGTGACCGCGATCTGTCGACGCTCACCGGCACCGGCACCGTCGATCACATGGCGTTTGCCGCCACCCATCTCCCCGATATGCGCGCGCGGCTCACCCGCCACGGCGTCGCGTTTCGCGAGCGCACCATACCGTCGCTGGGCATACATCAGGTGTTTTTTGAAGACCCCAGTCAGGTCACCATCGAATTGAATTACCCGGCGGCTGAGGCGCAGCAGGCGGATTGATCGGTCAGCACGACCCGAAATCAACCCCTTCACCGCAAAGACGCAAAGGAAACGCAAAGAAGGGCATATTTTGTTTTTTCATCTCTATTCAGCGTGAACGAAAAGTCAAAAACCTCCCTCACCCGGCGCTTCGCGCCACCCTCTGCTCCGCTTCAAGTGTGCCCTTGTCCCGGAGGGCGAGGGATTCTTCCCCTCTCCCTGCGGGGAGAGCGTAGCGAGGGGGCGGAGCCGGCCAGGGGTGAGGGAAAGAAGTTGATTTTGCACTCAGGCAGAATAGATACGTTTTTTCTTTGCGGGTTTTTCTTTGCGTCGAACCCTCACTCCTGACCTCTCTCCCAAGGGGAGAGAGGAAGCTCGAGCCTCCCTTCCCCCTCCGGGAGAAGGGTCGGGGATGAGGGATGGCGCCTTTGCGCATTTGCGCATTTGCGCATTTGCGCATTTGCGGTGAGATTTTTTCGGCATCATTCAACGGAGACCACGTAACATGAAAATCGGATTCATCGGCATCGGCACCATGGGCGGTCACATGGCTTACAACCTGTGCAAGGCCGAATACGAGGTCACCGTTCACGATCTCAATCGCGATCTCTCCCAGCGCCACCTTGAAGTCGGCGCGACGTGGGCCGACAACGTAAAACAGATCGCTCAAGACAGCGACGTCATCATGACTTCGCTGCCGGGTCCGAAAGAAGTGCAGGATGTCGCGCTGCGCGCCGACGGCATTTTGAGCCACATGAAGCCGGGCGCGGTGTGGTTTGATCTCTCCACCAACTCGGTCACCGTGGTGCGCGCGCTGCACGCCGCGTTTGCGAAAAAGGGCCTGCACATGCTCGACGCGCCGGTCAGCGGCGGCCCCAAGGGCGCCCAATCCGGCAAGATGGCGCTGCTGGTGGGTGGTGATCGTGACGTATTCGACAAATACCGCAAGGTGCTCGAGGCTATCGGCGATCAAATTTTTTACGTCGGCGCGAGCGGCGCAGGCACTATCGCCAAGCTGGTGCATAACTGCGCGGGATACGCGATACAGGCGGCGATCGCGGAATTGATGACGATGGGCGTCAAAGGCGGGGTTGATCCGGTGGAACTGTGGACCGCGATGCGCCAGTGCGCAATGGGCCGCGTGCGCACCTTTGACCGCATGGGCAACCAGTTCATGCAACACAAGTTCGAGCCGCCCGATTTCGCGCTGAAACTCGCGCACAAGGACGTGACGCTCGCCACCGAATTCGCGCGCGAAATCGGCGTGCCGATGAAAATCGCCAACATCACGCACGCCGAAATGACCGAAGCGCTCAATCGCGGCTGGGGCCACCTGGATTCACGCTCGTTCCTGATGCTGCAAAAAGAGCGCGCCGGCGTGGAGATCAAAGTGTCTGCCGAGGCGATACAAAAAGTGCTGGATCGCGATGGTTAACGGCAGCGGCCTGTGCTCCCGTAAAATGCACTATCCGGTTCACTCACCTCAGAGAAAAACATTATGTCGGGTTTGAGCGAAGAACAAGCGCGCGCTTATATGCACAAGTTGCTGGGCGTGATGAGCGCGCAAAACGGGTCGGATCTTTTTATTGCGGCTGATTTTCCGCCCAGCATGAAAGTGCACGGCACCATGCAGCCGCTGGCCTCTCAAAAACTCAGCGGCGAAATCACCCGCGTGCTCGCGCACGCGCTGATGAACGGCGAGCAGCGCGCGGAGTTCCAGAAAGAAATGGAATGCAATTTCGCGATTGCCATTCCCGGTGTGTCGCGCTTTCGCGTAAACGTGTTTGTGCAACAGCGCCATGTCGGGATGGTGATCCGCACCATCGCCGCCGAAATTCCCAATTTCGAAAAACTGGGTCTGCCCGTGGTGCTCAAAGAAGTCATCATGAACAAACGCGGCCTGGTGCTGGTGGTCGGCGGCACCGGTTCGGGCAAATCCACCACGCTGGCGGCGATGATCGATCAGCGTAACCGCACCTCGGCAGGCCACATTATTACGGTCGAAGATCCGGTGGAGTATGTGCATGAATCGAAGATGTCGCTGATCACGCACCGCGAAGTCGGCATCGACACCCACAGCTGGCATCACGCGCTGAAAAACACACTGCGTCAGGCGCCGGATGTGATTCTGATCGGTGAAATTCGTGATGCGGAAACCATGGAGCATGCCATCGCATTCGCCGAAACCGGACATCTGTGCCTGGGCACGCTGCATGCGAACAGCGCCAATCAGACCATCGAGCGTGTCATCAATTTTTTTCCCGAAGAACGGCGCACGCAGCTGCTGATGGATCTCTCGGCCAACCTGCGCGGTATCGTCGCACAGCGCCTGGTGCGCATGGAAGATAACACCGGGCGCAAGGCCGCCGTTGAAATCCTGCTCAACACGCCCTCGATTGCCGAGCGGATTTTTAAAGGCGAGTTCACTGAAATCAAATCCCTCATGACCAAGTCGCGCGAACTCGGGATGCGAACTTTCGACTGGGCGCTGTTCGATTTGTATTCCGAGAACTACATCAGTTATGAAGAAGCAATACGCAATTCAGACTCGGCCAATGAATTGCGCCTGAACATCAAACTCAAAAGCAAGCGTGGCGAACCGGCATCCACCACGACTTCAAGTTTGTCCCTGCATGAGGAGCCGGAGCCGCCGGCTGCAGCAGCGGCGACGACTGCATAAGCCCAAGCGGGCGCATAGTACGGTTTTGTATTTATTCATTATTTCCCTCTATTCAGCGTGAGTGACGTATCAACTTCTTTCCCTCACCCCTAGCCCCTCTCCCGGAGGGAGAGGGGAACAAACCCTCGCCCTCCGGGACAAGGGCACACTTGCAGCGGAGCAGAGGGTGGCGCGCAGCGCCGGGTGAGGGAGGTTTTTGACTTTTCGTTCAGGCTGTATAGTTACCATTGTTTGTAACTATTTAGGTTAGAGCGAGGCATTGTACTTTTTGTAGATTCATACGATACTTCCGGGCATGCTGAAACGCCCTGACTTATCGCAACTGAGTTTAGCCGAAAAAGACGCGCTGATAACAGCGCTGTTTGATCAGTTGGATACCCT
>CAMBCF010000003.1 GCA_945864585.1 Bordetella parapertussis
CGACCGCATCCAGTGCCATGATAATCTCTCCACGTTGCGTTCAACGCTAAGAGTCTGCCTCGCACTTGCCCAAATGTACAGCAATACCTGCGATAAGCTGTTCAATCCATTCATTTTATTGGCGGAAACAAATCTGTTCCGCAGCATCCGACGGCCACCTTGAAAGGGCTGGTCATAAAACCGTGTCTTGTGCTGCATCTGTTATTCGCCTAGCGTCGTCGGTTGGTGGACTGGCGTTGCATGCCTAGCGCGTATTCCTAGTCCCGCTACTTCGGCGCAACCCGGTGCGCGTTCACTAGAAAGGCAGCGAATATGTGCACGACAGCCAAGGCTACACTTACATTTTTCATTGCGGCGGGCAGCATTGCTGTTGCAGAACCCACCGCCGCGCAGAGATACCCGACTAAACCGATCCGGTTAATCTTGCCATTCCCGGCGGGAGGATCGACCGACCTAGCGGCCCGAGCAATAGCGCAGAAGCTCTCTGAACAGATGGGCCAAGCGGTCGTGGTTGAGAACAGGCCGGGCGCGGGCGGCAATCTTGGCTTGGAACTTGGGGCCAAGGCGCTTCCGGATGGTTACACCATCACGTTCACCGCGCCGCAAATCGCTGTGAGTCCTTCACTCTATTCCAAGCTCAACTACGACCCGATCAGGGACTTTGCGCCAATCTCACTGGTCGCCGTGATACAGAACATCATGGTGGTGCATAACTCCGTGCCGGTTAAGTCGCTAAAGGAATTCATCCAGCTTGCACGCAGCAACCCTGGCAAGCTCAACTTTAGCTCGAACGGGGCCGGCACCACCAACCACCTCGCCAGTGAGCTATTGAAGGCTATGTACAAGCTCGACATGGTACACGTGCCGTACAAGGGCTCCGCTTTGCAAACGGTGGCGCTGCTCAGCGGGCAGGTGGATATGGGCATCATGGCGGTAACGACTGCGATACTGATGGTACAAGGCAACCGATTGCGAGCCCTCGCCGTGCTTTCCGAAAAGCGCGTGTCAGTATTGCCGGATGTTCCGACCTCGAAGGAATCCGGTGTCGATGATTACGTCGTCCCTTTCTGGGCAGGTATGCTCGCACCCGCTGCCACGCCGCGTGAGATTGTCAACCAGCTAAATTCCGAGATTCACAAGGCATTGTCTTCCGCCGACCTAAAAAAGCGACTTACGACCAACGGTATCGAACCCTGGGTCAGCACGCCGGAACGATTCGCCGAATACATAAAAAGCGAGACATCACGTTACGCCAAGGTGATCAAGACCGCTGGCATCAAGCCGGATTAGTAGCAAAAATTATTGAGGGCCATCGCGCCCGCGGTTCTCTGGGCGATTGAAAGGCTGCTTAGGAGGTGTTATACCGGCAGGTATGGGTCGATAACAGCGTCCGCGACAGTCGGCTTCCCGGCAACCCAAAGTCGATTTTGTTTGAAACGTGACCTGCTCTGGCTGACTTTATTTCCCGCACACAGCGAATGCCGCTCGCGGTGCGAGCCGTGTAACGGTTGTGTTTGTTTAATTGTCGGGCGGAAATTTTGTGATTGTGCGAAATCACTTACGAATCAAATCCGTACAGCGCGCGAGCCTGTTTATCGGAAACCAATCCATATTTGACATCCAGCGCTACCGCCTCACGCGAGCGTTGCAGCGGATCGCCGATGCCGCCGCCACCCGGCGTCTCGACAATCAAACGATCTCCGGCGGGAACCAACTGCCGCCCCATGCCGTTCAGTTCCGCTCCCGACTGCAGCCGCACGCGCCCACCGCTGCCGGCTTTGCCGCCATCTGCGCCGCGCGCCGGATGTTTGATGCGGTCAAAGGTTGCTGCCAGTACCATCGGTGCGGGATCGCCATTTTCGATTTCAATGATTTGCCCCAGACCGCCGCGCGCAATGCCCGCGCCGCCGGAATCGGGCCGGTATTCCTTGCGCCAGAACACCAGCGGGCTGATGGTCTCCATGATCTCCAGCGATACGTTGCGCACACCCGACGGAAATGAGGTGACCGACAGTCCGTCTTTCGCCGGACGCGCGCCGGTGCCGCCAGTGTTAAACCCCACCACGGTGAAGCGTTTCGCTTTGAGCATTTCGCCTGCGCCCTGCCCGCCCGCAAGCCGAATATTCCACAGGCAGGATGTGCCTTCGGCGGGCACTTTGTGCGCGCGTGCCTGACGCAGACAGCCGAACACCACGTCGGGCAGCATTTGTCCGACGGTACTGCGTGCGGCCACCGCCAGCGGAAACGGCGCATTGAGTATGCAGCCTTCGGGCGCCGCAACGCGCACCACCGACAGCGAACCGGCGTTATTCGGAATGGTCGCGCCAATGATGCAGCGCACACCGAACGAGGTGTAGGCGTCGGTATACGATTTCGGCACATTGATGCCCTGTGCCACCACCGGCGAGGTGCTGGTGAAATCAATATCGATGCCCGAACGCGACACCGTGAGTTTCGCCACCAGCGTGATCGGCGTGTGGTAACCATCGATGGTCATGGCGTTCGACCACTCGCCCTGCGGCCACTCGCGCACCGCCGCAAGCATGGCCGCGCGCGAGCGCGAGATGATGAATTCGCCGAGCGTGTTGATGTCTTTCAAGCCGTATTCGTTCATCATCGCAAGCAGCCGGCGTCCGCCCACTTCATTGCAGGCCACCAGCGCGTAGATATCGCCTTCCACCTGCACCGGTTCCCGCACATTGGCGCGCACGATTCTGAGCACGGTTTCGCTGATGTACCCGGCATCCACCAGTTTGAGGATGGGCACAAACAGGCCCTCGTGATACACCTGAGCGCCGTCGGGGCCGAAGCCGAGTCCGCCGATATCCACCACATGCACGGTCGACGCAAACAGCGCCACCATGCGCTTATTTTTACCGGTCGCCAGAAACACCGGCGTTACCATGGTGAAATCGTTGAGGTGTCCGGTACCCTTCCAGGGGTCGTTGGTCACAAACGCATCGCCGGGTTGCATGCTGCGCGCGGGATACTCGGCCAGGAAATGGCCCACCGATTCCGCCATCGAATTCACATGACCGGGCGTGCCGGTAACCGCTTGTGCGACCATGCGGCCATCGGGTAAAAACACACCGGCGGAAAGATCGCCGGCCTCACGCGTGGCTGCGCCAAACGCAGTGCGCACCAGGGTTTGCGCCTGCTCCTCAACCACCGAAATCAGGCGGTTCCACTGCACCTGCATTTGAATTTCAGCGAGTGAGTCGCGCGTGGATTTTTTTGCTGTTGTTACCATTTTCATTTACGCCTGCGTTGGTCGAGCACGATGTAGTGTAAGCTGTTGATGTGTGCGTCGAAATCCGCGGTGACCACGGTCGTGGTCTGATCTTCGGCGATAAGCGCCGGCCCTTTTATGACGGCACCCGCAACCAGTTGCGTGCGTTCGTAGACGCCTGTATCGCGTTGTTTGCCTTGGGTGGCCTCGAACACGCTGCGGGTTGCGGTAGGCCGGGCGGCGGCGCCTGAGTTACCCAAAGGGCGTGCGCGCTTGGCGGGCGTTACCTGGGTTGAAACGGTCACCGACCAGCTCATGATTTCGATGCCCAGATTCGGAATCGCCCGCCCATACAGCGCATGATAGGCCTTGGCAAAACGCCGCGCGAGCATCGCGGTATCGCGCGTGTTGAGTTTTCCAGCAGGCAAATCCACCGCAATTTCATGGCCCTGCCCCTGGTAGCGCATAAAGGCCACGCGTGCGGTCTTCAATGCTTCGTTGGCCGCGCCCGCGCGCACCACGTCCGTGGCTTGTTTCTCCATTTCCCCAAGCAATTGATTCGCTTGCTTTGCGTCCAGCGTTTCCAGCAGCGCATACCAGCTGCGCACTGCCTGAAAAGCAACCGGCGCAGTTAAAAACCCCAGCGCCGACCCGACGCTGGCGCCCAGCGGCACGATTACGCTTGTGATGCCGAGCTTCGCGGCCAGCCGCGCAGCGTGCAATGGCGCCGCACCGCCGAATGCAATCAGCGTGTAATTTTCGACGGTCTTGCCCAGCTCCATCGCGTGTACGCGCGCGGCATTGGCCATGTTTTCGGTAACGATTTCGCTGATCGCCAGCGCGCCGAGTTCGGTGTTCAGCGCCAGCGGTTTCGCCACGTCAGCTGTCACCGCGTGTTGCGCGCGTTTGCGATCGAGCTTCACGCGCCCGCCGGCGAAGCGCTCGGCATCGAGATAACCCATCACACAATCCGCGTCGGTGACCGTGGCGTGAGTGCCGCCGCGTGCATAACACGCGGGGCCCGGTTCCGAGCCCGCGCTGTCGGGACCGACTTGCACACGCTTCATATCATCGAGGCGCGCAATCGACCCGCCGCCTGCGCCGATCTCAACCATTTCAATCACGGGTATACGTATCGGCAACCCACTACCCTTAAGAAAACGATACATGCGGCCAAACTCAAAATTGCGCGAGATCTGCGGCTCGTAGTCATCGATAAAACAAATCTTCGCGGTAGTGCCGCCCATGTCAAAAGACAAGGCCCGCTTAACGCCGCACTGCTGCGCCACGGTGCGCGACAGAATCGCGCCGCCCGCCGGACCGGATTCGACCAGGCGCACCGGCTCCGCGGCACCGATGGCCAGCGTGGTCAGCGCACCGCCCGAAGTCATCAGATATACCGGGCAAAGCACGCCCATGCCGCGCAAGCGCGTTTCGAGACGTTGCAGATAGCCCGCCATCACCGGCTGCACATAGGCATTGGCGCAGGCGGTAGAAGTGCGTTCATACTCGCGCACTTCCGGGCACACATCGGAGGAAAGCGTCACCCACAATCCTGGCGCATGCTGCTTTAACAAGGCACGCACGCGGCGTTCGTGCACCGGGTTGGCATAACTTTGCAAAAACGCGACCGCGACACTCTCGATGTTTTGCTGCTGCAGCGTGGCGGCGAGATTGATGACCGCGGCTTCGTCCAGCGGCAGCAGCACCTGACCGCCGACATTGATGCGTTCCGCCACACCAAAACGTAAATCACGTGGCACCAGCGGCGCGGGTTTGTCGAGAAAAATATCGTACTGTGCAAAGCGGTGTTCCCAGCCGATTTCCACCACGTCACGAAAACCTGCGGTGGTGATCAGTGCCGTTCTCGCGCCCTTGCGCTCGATCAGCGCATTGGTGGCCAGAGTGGTGCCCAGGATCAGCAGATCGAGCTCGCTTTCCGCCATGCCGGCCTCGGCGAGGATCGCGCGCATGGCCTCCAGCAGCCCCACTTCGGGCGCGGCAGGCGTGGTCAGCACCTTAGTGGTCCATTGGCGGCTGCCAGCCTGTAACACCACATCGGTAAAGGTGCCGCCTATATCCACAGCCAAACGCGCAGCAGCGGTGGATCGGGTCATATTTTTGGAATGTCGAAACAAGGGAAATAATTCACGCGCGACGGCGAACGCCGGTGGAAGGGATGATCTTTCACGCTGGCCATTGTGCGCGATCACACTGTCGCGCGCAACTTGCTGGTGCGCCGCCGCACCCTGCGATAGATTACAGGGCACCTCCAAAAAATCCGTCACCCCCGCGAAGCACGCCCCGGACCCGATCCGGGGGCGGTGTCCAGGTAGTTGAATTTTCTGGATTCCGGCTTTTGCCGGAATGACGATAGGGGTATTTTTAGAGGTACCCTACAGTTACTCAAACCATGATGATGCGGAAGAAGACATGCGCGCGACAGCAAATACAATGATCCTGATAATGGTGGCCGCTGCAGCTTTTGCCGCAGGTCCGCTGCATGCACAGCCCGCGGCAATCCGTTCGTCAGGCTCAGGACAGGCATTTCCGCTAAAGCCGGTGCGCATGCTGTCTGGCGCATTCGGCAGTCCCAGCGACATCCTGGCGCGCACGCTCGGCCCCAAGTTGAGCGAGCTGTGGGGACAGCCGGTGGTGATCGAAAACCGTCCCGGCGCGGCGGGCACCATAACAGCGGCGATACTCGCCCAAGCCGCGCCTGACGGCTACACGCTGCTGCTGATCTCCGCGCAATTCACCATCGGCGCGGCGATGACGCCCAATCTGCCTTATGACCCGCTCAAGGATTTTGCCGGCGTTACGCAAATCGGCTTTAGCACCAGCGTGCTGCCGGTGTTGCCGACACTGGGGTCAAAGACGCTGAAGGATTTCGTCGCCTACGCGCAGGCGAGACCAGGAAAAATATTTTTCAGTTCCGGCGGGGCGGGCAGCAGCACGCACCTGAACGCGGAACGATTCAATTTCGCCGCAGGTATCAAAGCGGTACACGTCGGATTCAAGGGCACGCCGGATGCACTGCTCGAAGTGGCCGGCGGGCGCGTGCAGTACTGCATCGTCGGACTCGGCTCGGCGCTGGGGCTGATCAAAAACGGCCTGTTGTTGCCGCTGGCCGTGAGCACGCCCCGGCGTTCGCCGCTGCTGCCGGATGTGCCGTCAATTGCCGAAGTTATTTCCGGCTATGGCCGCGACGGCTCGCACTCGCTGGTCGCGCCCGCGCGAACGCCGATGGCGATCCGCAATCAAGTGAGCCGCGATGTCGCGCGCGTGTTCGCACAGCCCGATGTCAAAGAAAAACTGCTGGCGCAGGACTACCATCCCGCACCGACCACACCGCTGGAGCACGACAAAATTCTGCGCGAGCAGATACAGACTTTTGGCGAGGTGGTGAAGCGCCTGGGGCTGAAATCCCACTAAAGAATAATCAGTAAAAACATTAAGTTATGTCGCCGGTGGCAATAGGGAGGCCTCGGAATCGAGCGTCCGTTTCAGGGGTGTGTTACAAAACGCAATGTGCGTAGTACAATGCGCAATCATGAGCACACAATTCCTCACCGTCCGCCTGACCGAAGCCGAGTCGAAATTGGTCGAGCGCTTGCACGCGCAAACGGGCCTTTCCAAATCGGCGCTGGTTAAGCAAGCGCTCAATCGCTTGTCCGCCGCGCATGAGACTTCTGCCGACGGCGGTTTGTTTGCGCTCGGCGCAGCGCACTTTGGCCGTCATGGAGACGCTAATCGCCAATCGGCGCAAATCAAACGCGCGGTGCGTGAACGGTTGCATGCCAAACGTACTGGCTGACAGCGGGCCTTTGGCCGCGCTGTTCAACCGCCGTGATAACCACCACTCCCGGGCAGTGGAATTTTTTCGTGTCAGTGGTGCTGGTTTGCAATGCCACACGACTTGGGAAGTGATTTCCGAGGTCATGTACTTCCTCGATTTTTCTGCATCTGCCCAAGGTGATTTTCTCGATTGGCTGCACCACGGCCACCAGCGTGGTTTGATGCATATCGCGGCGTTAGCGCCGGACGATTTGCCGGGTCTTGCACGCATGATGCGCAAGTACGCTGATCGTCCGATGGATTTGGCGGATGCTTCGCTTGTCTGGCTGGCAAATAAAAATGGCATTGCCGATATCATCACCATAGATCGGTCGGATTTCGCGGTGTACCGCACGACCAAGCGCAAAGCCTTTCGTAACGTATTTGTTTTAGATTGACTATTGCCGGTGGGTCGTGCGCATCGCGCACGCTACAGTACGACTGCATTGCGGGTTAATTACTTTGCGTCATCCCTGACGCCTTCACAATCGCGGCGGCTTTTTTCATCTCAATAATCAAAAACGCCGCGAACTGATCGGGTGTGCTGGCCACCAGCGTTGCGCCCTCGTTGGTGAGGCGCTTTTCGACATCCGGCTGTTTGAGTATGCGCGCCATTTCCGCTTGCAACTTGTTTACCGATGCCTGCGGCGTGCCGCCGCGCACAAACAAACCATACCAGTGCGTCAGCTCGTAGCCCGGCACGCCGGCTTCGGCGATGGGCGGCACACCGGGCAGCGCGGCGGAGCGCGTGGCGTTCGACAGGCCCAGCGCGCGCACCTGGCCGGAGCGCACGTAGGGCACGACTTGCAGTGCGTTCATGAAATACAGCGCGATCTGTCCGGAAATCAGATCGATCAGTGCCGGCCCCGCGCCCTTGTAGGGAATATGCGTCATGCGCGTGCCCGAAAGATGTTTGAACAACTCAGCGGCCATGTGCGGCGGCGAACCGTTGCCCGAGCTGCCAAAATTGATTTCGTGCGGTCGCGCTTTCGCGAACGCAACCAGTTCCTTGACCGAGCGCGGCGGAAACGACGGATGCACCGCGAGCACCAGCGGACTCGACGCCAGCTGCGTCACCGGCGCAAGATCCTTCAGCGTGTCGTACGGCAGGGTCTTGCGTATCGCGGGGTTGACTGCGATACCGCCCGGCACGATCAGTATGGTGTGCCCATCGGGCGCGGCACGCGCGACATGCGCGGTGCCGATCACGCCATTCGCGCCGGCGCGGTTTTCGACGATCACCGGCTGACCCCATGCCTCGTTCAGCTTTTGCGCGATTGCGCGACCGAGAATATCGGTGCCGCCGCCGGGCGGGAACGGCACCACCATATTCATCGGGCCGGAGGGATACACTTGTGCGCCTGCTGTGGTGGAAAGCAGCAATGCCGCCAACGACGCGAGTTTCAGTAACTTGCGAGGAAATGTCATACGACTTTGCTTTGATAAAAACATCAATAAAAACAATTGGAAAATCAGTTCAGTGTGATCTTGGCCTCCTTCACCACCTCCGCCCACTCGGCGATTTCGCGCTTGATCAGCGCCAGGAATTCCTCGGGCGCGCCCCCCGCAGGCTCGAGCCCTTCGCTGGCAATACGTTTGGCAAAATCCGGCTCCTTGACGATCTTGTTGATCTCTGCGTTCAGCCTGTCGATGATGGGTTTGGGCACACCCCTGGGCGCAACCACGCCGTGCCAGTTGTTGACTTGGTACTGGTAGCCGGACTCCATGACGGTCGGCACGTCGGGCAGCACGCTAATGCGTTTCGCGATGGTCACCGCGAGACCGACCAGGCGCTTCGATTTGACGTGCGGCACGGCGGCGGCTGCAGCAGTGACCATCATTTGCGTCTGTCCTGCTACCGTGTCGATGACGGCGGGGCCGGTGCCCTTGTACGGGATGTGGGTGATCTTGATGCCAGTGCGCATGGCGAACAGTTCCGTCGCCAGGTGTGTGACGCTGCCCTGGCCGGTCGATGCATAATTGATCTGCCCGGGCCTGGCCTTGGCGAGTGCCACCAGTTCCTTCACGTTCCTGATCGGCAATGCCGGATGCACGGTGATTATGCTGGGACCGTCCTCGGTCTGCACCACCGGGACCATGTCGTTCAGCGCATCGTAGCGGAGTTGCTTGTAGAGAATTGGCGAAGTCGTATAGCTGCCGGAAATCAGCAGCAGTGTGTAGCCGTCCGCGGGGGACTTGAGCGCAATCTCGGTGCCGAGCGTGCTGCCCGCGCCGGCCCGGTTCTCGACGATGAATTGCTGCCCGAAAACCTTGGTAAGCGGCAGCGCGATCAGGCGCGCTATGTAATCCGAGCCGCCCCCGGGAGCGAACGGCACGATGATGCGCACCGGCTTGGTGGGGTAATTTTGCGCCTGCGCAATGCCGCTCGCGACGCACAGCGCCACAATGGCATGAAGATACAGGGGGCTAATTGCGGACTCCTCCTGTGTCGAAATCGAATCGTTCAACTCCTGCGCGGCGGTGGCGATGGACATGTGGCGTTCCTTGTCTCAAAATTCGAACTCATTATATGCGTCTGGCGCGCTCGCCCGCACATACTGTGCGCCACACGCCGCTATTCAACAGGGGGATTTCTTGGTCGCAGCTATTCGCGCCGCAATAGGGGTTGCAACGCTGGCGCTGGCGGCGCCGGTATTCGCGCAACCTGCTTCGACCGGCTCAGGACAGGCATACCCCGCAAAACCCATCCGCGTTGTCGTCCCCTATCCGCCCGGCGGCGGCACGGATATCGTCGCGCGCACGCTGGCGCAGTTGATGACTGCGAGCATGGGCCAGCAGGTGATGGTGGAGAATCGCGGCGGCGCCGGCGGCAACATCGGCATGGAGGCGGTTGCCAAGGCGCCGCCCGATGGCTACACGCTGGTATTTGCGATTACCGCGCAATTGGCGGTGAATCCGAGTTTGTTTCCGAAGCTGCCGTATGACCTGATGCGCGACTATGCGCCGATTACGCTGGCGGGCATCGCGCCGTATCTGCTGGTGGCTCACCCATCGCTGCCTGCCAAATCGGTGAAAGAACTGGTGCTGTTGGCGCGTGCGGCGCCCAATGATTTGCGCTTCGGTTCAGCGGGCAACGGCAGCGGCCAGCATCTTGCCGGCGAGATGTTGAATTCGCTGGCGCGCGTGAGGACGCAGCACATTCCCTATAGGGGCGGCGCACCGGCACTGACCGATCTGATCGCCGGCCAACTGCAATTGAGTTACCTCACCTACACCTCGACCAGCGGCTTCATCCGCGCGGGCCGTTTGCGCGCACTGGGCGTGACCACCGCCAAACGTTCGCCCGCATTGCCCGATCTGCCGGCGATTGCCGAGACCGTGCCGGGCTACGACTCCGCGGTGTGGTACGGCGTGCTTGCCCCCGCCGGCACGCCTGCTGCTATCATTGCGCGCTTGAATCGCGAATTTCTCGCCGCGCTAAAGAATAATGAACTGCGCCAGCGCTTGATTCCTGAAGCATTTGAACCGATAGGCACTACGCCTGAATATTTCGGCGATTATATGAAAAGCGAAATCGCGCGCTGGGCAAAGCTGGTGAAGGCAACCGGCACGAAAATCGATTAGCCGGTGGTCGCAAAGGAGGTTCCATGAGCATTGCAATGACATTAAAACGATGGTGTGCGGCGGCCTTGTTGTTTGCCGCCGGTGGCGTGTCGATAGGCGCAACACCCTCCGCCGCTGCTGACCTGCCGCTGGTGGTGGTGCTGTCCACGGGCGGCACTATTGCGGGGCGCGGCGGCTCCACGACGAGCCTATCCGAATACAAATCGGGTTCCATACTCGGTTCAGAGCTGGTCGATGCCGTACCAGAGATCAAGAACTATGCACAGGTGCGTGTCGAACAGATTGCCAATATTGGCAGTACCAATATGAACACGGCGATCTGGCTGAAGCTCGCGGCGCGCATTAACGCGATTTTCAGCGAGGATGCGAAAGTGGCGGGCGTGGTGATTACGCATGGCACCAACACGCTGGAAGAGACGGCGTATTTCCTCAATCTCACGGTCCGCCATGATAAGCCGGTGGTGTTGGTCGGCTCACAACGTCCGGCGACAGCCATCAGCGCGGACGGGCCACTTAACCTGTTGAATGCGATACGCGTGGCGGGTGCGCCGGTGTCGCACGGCAAAGGCGTGCTGGTGGTGATGAACGACGAGATCAACGGCGCACGCGATGTCACCAAATCGAATACCTATCGCGTCGAGGCGTTCCGTTCCGGCGAGTTGGGTTATCTGGGGTATGTGGATGCTGATGAGGTTACGTTTTATCGCGCATCGACCAAGCGCCACACCACGCGCTCGGAGTTCGATGTCGGCAAATTGTCGAGTTTGCCGAAGGTGGAGATCCTCTATGCATACGCCGAACCTGGTCTGGACGCTATCAAAGCAATCGGCGCATCAAGTGCAGGCGGCATTGTTTTTGCCGGCACCGGCGCGGGCGGATTGTCCTTGCACGAACGTGCGGCAATCAAGGCCCTCGGGCCATTTGATGCGCGACCGGTGATTGTGAACTCTAACCGCACTGGCAACGGGCGCGTCATATCGCGCAAGGAATACGACGCCGAAGGCATTGTGCCAGGCGATAATTTGAATCCGCAGAAAGCGCGCATTCTGCTGATGCTGGCCTTGACCAAAACGCGCGATCTGGCCGAGATCCGGCGTATATTTAAAGACTATTAACTGAAAGCGATGTAAGACAAAACGATGTCCGCTCAACTCAATAAGACAGACGAACTTAACCCCGCGCCCTATACCGATCACTACGTCGAAGTCGCCGGCCTCAAACTGCACGTGCAGGATTACGGCACCGCCGGCAAGCCACAGATGCTTTGCATGCACGGCAGTGCGGCGCACGCGCACTGGTTTGATTTTGTCGCAGCGGGATTAACCGGTGATTATCACGTGCTGGCGGCGGATCAGCGCGGGCATGGCGACAGTCAGTGGGATCGTTCGGCGGCGCCCGAGTATACCTATGACCGCTATGCGGCGGATATACACGCCTTGACCGAAAAACTGGAATTGCGCGATTTTATTTTAGTCGGGCATTCGATGGGCGGTCTGGTATCGATTGTGTATGCAGCGACCTATCCGGGCAGCGCCAGGGCGTTCATCATGATTGATTCCTCGGTCAACATGCCGGCGGAACGTGTCACAGCGATGAACGAGATTGGCAGCCGCGAAGGCAGCAGTTACGCCGACCAGAGCGAATTTGTGGCGAAGTACAAGGTGCGTCCTACGGGCAGCAGCAGCGCAACGCCTGGCATGGTGCGGCATCTTGCGCTGCACAGCGGCCGGCAATTCGAGGACGGCCGCTGGCGCAGCAAGGTCGATCGTAACGTCTATGCTCGGCGCGTCGGCAAGAACCTCACACCGTACTGGGCCAACATCAAAATTCCGGCGCTGCTGATGAAAGGCGACCGCAGCAGGCGCGTGTCGCCCGAGATCATCGCCGGCATCAAAGCTCTCGCGCCGCAGGTGGAAGTAGCGGAAGTGGCAGGCTGTGATCATCATGTGACGCTCGATAACCCATTGGGATTTGTTCAGACCGTAAAAGAATTTCTCAATAAAATCAAATAGAATTTTCTGACGACACCACGCAAAGGCAAGCATGTCTGCTCAACTCAACACCCACAACACCAATAGCACCTTGCGGCCTGCCCCGTACACCGAGCACTACATCGAAATCGCAGGTCTGCGGCTGCGCCTGCAGGATTACGGCAGCCCCGGCAAGCCCGCCATGCTGTGCCTGCACGGTGGCGCTGCGAACGCGCACTGGTACGATTTCGTTGCACAAGGCTTCACTGCGGATTACCACATGCGCGCGATAGACCTGCGCGGTCATGGCGATAGTCAATGGGACACCTCACCCGCGCCCGATTACGATTACCCGCGCCATGCAGCCGATATACATGAACTCGCCGAAAAACTCGATTTGCGCGATTTTATTTTGGTCGGGCATTCGATGGGCGGCATGATATCCAGCATCTACACCGCGACCTATCCTGGCCGCGTTAAGGCGCTTATGGTGGTGGACACCACCATCACCATGACGCCTGCGCGCATTGCCGGTTTTAGCATGATAGGCAACCGCGAAGGCCGCCATTACGCCACCCAGGATGAATTCATTGCCAACTACAGGGTGCACCCCGGCGGCAGTACGGCCGCGCCGGAAGTGTTGCGCCATATTGCGCAATGCAGTGGACGCCAGTTCGAAGATCGCCGCTGGCGTCACAAGGTGGATCGCAGGGTGTACGCCAACCGCGAACTGGTGGATAGTTTTCCGCTGTGGAACAAAATCAGGATTCCGGCATTGCTGATGAAAGGCGCACGCAGCCAGCGCATCAATCCGGAGACGATAACCGACGTGAAATCACGCGCGCCGCAGGTGCGGGTGGCCGAGGTCGCCAACTGCGATCACCACATCACGCTGGACAATCCTGCTGGCTTTATTCTGGCTGCAAGAGAATTTCTCAATAAAATCACACGTTATAACTAATTTGACAGACTGACGAGCCGGGCATAACGTTCACTTCGGTGAACTTTAAATTCCACTATCCAAGGAGCGTGCGATGAACGACATCACCACCACAGGTCTGACCGAACGCGAATTCAAGATAGTGGGCACGCGGCCGCCGCGTCCCGACGGGGTGGACAAAGTCACCGGCCGTGCCAAGTTCGGCGCTGATCTCTACATGGCGAACATGCTGATGGGCAAGGTGCTGCGCAGCCCGCACGCGCATGCGCGCATCAAATCGATCGACACCTCAAAAGCGCTGGCCTTGCGCGGCGTGAAAGCAGTGGTCACCGCCGCCGACTTCGGCGATCTGCCCTCGGAGTTCATACCGGCGGGCGAGATGATGGTGAACTACCGCGACATGACGCGCAATGTCATGGCGCGCGAGAAAGCGCTTTACGCAGGGCACGCGGTGGCGGCGGTGGCAGCCACCAGCGAGGCCATTGCTGCGCAGGCGCTCGGCCTGATCAAGGTCGACTACGAAGTGCTGCCGCATGTGATCGACGTGGAGGAAGCGATGGCGCCCGGCGCGCCCCTGCTGCACGACAATATGTATCCCATCGGGGTCGATCCCAGGCCTGCGCAACCGTCCAACATCGCCAAGCGCGTCGAGTTCAATCTCGGGGACATCACGGCCGGCTTCGCGCAGGCGGACGTGGTGGTCGAGCGCGAGTTCACCACCGCGCCGGTGCATCAGGGTTACATCGAGCCGCACGCCTGCCTCGCCAGCGTGTCCGAGGACGGCCAGGCGGATCTGTGGTGCACCACGCAAGGTCAGTTCATCGTGCGCAGCTTCTGCGCCAGGCTGCTCGGCATGGAGCACGCCAAGCTGCGCGTGACCGCTTCCGAGATCGGCGGCGGATTCGGCGGCAAGACCGTGGTCTACCTCGAGCCGTTAGCACTTGCGCTGTCACGCAAAGCAGGGCAGCCGGTAAAGATGGTGATGTCGCGCGACGAAGTGTTCCAGGCCACCGGCCCCACCTCCGGCTCGAAACTGTGGGTGAAGGTCGGCGCCACCCGCGACGGGCGCATCACCGCGGCCGATGCGTTGCTGAAGTATCAAGCGGGCGCGTTCCAGGGTTCTCCGGTGCAGCCGGGTGCGATGTGCGCCTTTGCGCCATACGATCTCGAGAACGTGCACGTGATCGGATTCGACGTGGTGTCGAACCGGCCCAAGGTCGCTGCGTACCGGGCGCCGGGCGGGCCCATTTCCGAATACGCAGTGGAGAGTGTGATCGACGAACTCGCCAAGCGTCTCCATATCGACCCCATCGAATTCCGCCTGAAGAACGCGGCCAAGGAAGGCACCAAGACGGCGTATGGACCGAAATTCGGTCCGATCGGCATGGTGCAGACGCTGGAAGCAGCGCGTGCCCACGCACACTATAGCGCGCCGCTTAAAGCCAACCAGGGCCGCGGCGTTGCCTCGGGATTCTGGTTCAACATCGGTGGCGAGACCTGTGCCACGTTGAACCTCGGCGAAGACGGCAGCGTGACGCTGGTCGCCGGCACGCCGGATATCGGCGGCTCGCGTGCGTCGCTCGCCATGATGGCAGCCGAAGCGCTGGGCATTGCGCTCGACAAGGTGCGCCCGCTGATCGGCGACACCAGTTCACTGGGCTTCACCTTCCTCACCGGGGGCAGCCGCGCTACCTTCTCCAGCGGCATGGCGGTGATCGAGGCGGCGCGCGATATGGTGCGCCAGGCGCGCGAACGCGCGGCGAAAATCTGGGAGATTCCGCTCGACCAGGTGATCTGGGAGGACGGCTGTGCGCGCTCGGCCAGCGGCAGCACGGCGGAAGCTAAAAAAATGTCGCTCGCCGAGATTGCCGCAAGCGCAGGCAAAACCGGTGGCCCGATTGTAGCCGCCGCAGCCATCAACGCACAGGGTGCAGGCCCCAGCCTCGCCACCCACCTCGTTGATGTCGAAGTGGACCGCGAGACCGGCAGAGTCACCATACTGCGTTACACCGCCATCCAGGACGCCGGCAAGGCAGTGCATCCGTCCTATGTCGAAGGGCAAATGCAGGGCGGCGCGGTACAGGGCATCGGCTGGGCGCTCAACGAAGAGTACATCTACGATGCCAAGGGACGTCTCGAAAACCCGGGGTTCCTCGACTATCGCATTCCGGTGGCCTCCGACGTGCCGATGATCGACACCGTGATTGTCGAAGTGCCGAATCCGCGCCACCCCTACGGCGTGCGCGGCGTGGGCGAGACCCCGATCGTGCCGCCGATGGCCGCGATTGCGAATGCGATGGAGAATGCACTCGGCATCCGCTTCACGCAGCTGCCGATGTCGCCGCCACGCGTGCTCGATGCAATCGACAATAAAGGAACTGCCGCCAAAGCCGGGGGGTAACACTTGGCGCGTGTCTTCCTCAGCGGTACCCTCCGGCAGTTAGCCGGCGGCGCGGCGGAGATAGAGATCGATGCGCGCGATGTGCGCCAGTTGCTACGCGCACTCGGCGAACGCTGTCCGGAGCTCGCCCCTCACCTCGAAAGCGGTTACGCTATAGCCATCGATGGTGAGATATTCCAGGACGCATGGTTCGCGCCGATTCGAGCGGACAGCGAGGTGCACCTGGTGCCGGCGATACGCGGGGGATGAGCGCTCAACGAAACGCCCTCGGCTCAGCGGCTCTCTTGTAGCGCACGGGTGTTCGGATCAGCAGTAAGTATGAGGTCTAACACACGATCTATGTTGTTGATTTTCCTCTTTGAACTCTGTGTCCTCCGTGGCTAATAGCTTTTTTCAGGATGAACGGTCATTCAGCGCAAATCGGCAATTCGCGGTGCAACCTCTTCGGCGAGTAGCCGCAGGCTCTCGTGATCCCAGGCGGGATCGTCTGAATCGGCAGTCACGCTGAGCAAGGTGCCAAAGCCACCGACCGTTTCGTACAGCGCGCGGATCTTATCAGCACACTGTTGTGGGTCTCCTACGATCCACAGATTTTCCATCAGATAGTCGACGTCGATGTCGTCATCGGCCATCGACGGATCGAGTTTCATGATTTGCATCTGGATGGTGCCGGCGCGGCTCGGCCGTTGATGCACATCGTAATTGCGGCCAAGCACGGTGCGCGCGCGTTCACGGGCAATTTCGGGTGTCGGCCCGACAAAAATGTCGCGGGCAATTTTCCAGTCGCTGCGATTCGGCGTCAGGCCCGCGCTGTTCGCGCCCTCGACCACGGTCTCCCAGTGGCCTGGCAGAAACACGCTCGACAACAACGAACTCGACATCGGCGACCAGCCGCGCGCGCCTGCGACTTTCAGCGAACCGGATCGCGGCGTGCTCGCGGCCATTGCGATCGGAGGATGCGGCAACTGCATCGGTTTCATGTGCAGTCCGCGTTCGGTCACGGGATTGAATTTCGGCGCCTTGATGTGGAAAAACTCGCCCTGATGCGAAAACGAGCTGTCGCTTTGCCAAAGCCCGAGCACCACCTCGAGCGCTTCGGTCGCGCGGCCGCGCGCCTCAGCCGGGTCAAGTCCCATCAACACCATGTCGGTCGGAATCCCGCCAAGCCCGATCCCCCAGTTGAAGCGCCCGCGCGCCAGGTGATCGAGCATCGCCACCCGATGTGCGAGATACACCGGCTCGTGCATGGCGAGCAAGGTTACCCCGGTGCCGAAACGAATCCGTTTGGTCAACGCCAGCGCTTTCGCAATCAACAGATCGGGCGACGGTGCATTCTCCCATTTCTCGGTGAAGTGTTCACCGAGCCAGGCTTCGTCGAACCCCAACTTGTCGGCCAACACCAACTGATCGATATCGCGGTCGTAGCAATCGGCAATCGCGCGATAGGACGGATGCAAGGGCATCATGAACAGGCCAAGGCGCATGGGCGAAAGTCCTTAAAGGCAAAAGATTGAGGTCGGCATTCCAAGCAACAGTGCACCGTGTTTCGCCGAGAATTCTTTTAGATTGCGTTCGAGCGTATTGTCGCGAATTTGCCGGTGCTTGAGGCCAGTGATTTGCCGCTACATGGGGCCATTTGAATATGACGTTTTCTTGTCGTGGACGGGTTGGTTATAGTCTGTTTTTGGTTTCTTGACAATCGTTGGAACGTGCGGTGCTGTAGCGGTTATCTACAGGTGTTCGCCCAGCGACTGCTTACCGGAAAAATAGGCCCCGCCGGCGAGTGGCTCAGACCGGCCAGGAACAGACGGTCAGGCTTTCGAAAAGCAGACGTTGAATTCGAAGGCCGTGGATGGTACTACGCAAATTCCTCTGCGAGTTGGTGACGGGCTTCCTGGACAAATCGTTCAGTAATCGGGGACGAGTCGCCGAATACCTCCAATGTTCTGAAGCGGGCGAGACCGATCTTGTCAATAGTGCTTTGATTCAGTAGTCGGTGGGCGAAATGTTGGATGTCGTTAAGCATGCCAAGTACCTCCGTGTCGCCGTAATTACAATTCCGTAACCGTCACCGACTCGGCGGTTCAGTCCAACCAGGTTTATCCGCCGCCATTGTCGCCCGCGGCGGGACTCGACGTGTTTGGGGCGGCAGATACGCCAGTGACCGCTTTCGTTGCGGAGCTGTCAATCGGCTGCGAAGTTGTGAGCGTCTCTTCAGGGTCGGGTACGCCTATAGCCTGAAGTAACAAGCGCCCGTTCGAGAATACTTTCTCACCTACGTCTGCTGACCTGCGCATTGCAGCCGTTGGTGTGTCAGAACTTCAATTACCACATTGGCCGAGTTGCACGCATACCCTGTGCGGCAGGTTTCTGGATGAAGCTGCCTCTCTACTGATTGCTCCGCGGAAGCGACGAGGCGCTGCTCATGGCCGGTAGCACGCAGTCGAGATGATGCCAGAAACCGGCCGCAGTATGCCGGTGCGGTCGCCAGGATGAGCTCATAAGCAAGCGATTGATGCGCGCGACGAAACCCTGCTACAGTTCGTGACTGCGGACGCTTCGCGCCCGCCATGTTCAACAAGGGAGCGCACCTCATGACCCCCGCGTACAATTCCTTCCTGACCGACGAAGTCAAGGCCTTCATTGGCGTGGAAACCGACTGGAGCGCCTATTCCGACCCCATCTCGCCCTCCGAAGTCCGCCGCTTCGTCCACGCCATTATGGATGACAACCCCCTGTACTACGACGAGGCGTACGCGCGCGGCACCAAGTACGGGGAGGTGGTCTGTCCTCCCCTCTATGCTTCGTTCGCCGTTCGGCGCGCGCATGGCGCCCCGGACCCGCTCGACCGTCTCAAGACCGACCGCGACTGGGATGCCTACGGTGGCGGCGGCGCTAATCGACAGGTCCTTCCGCGCGTGCCGCACGGCTTCCAACGCATGGTCAACGGGGGCGCGGAAATCGATCTCTACAAGCGCATTCGGCCTGGCAAGCGCGTCCGCACGAAGGCTCGTTACCATGACATCCGGGAACGCATCGGCAGCACAGGCCCTATGGCAATCGTCATCGCCGAGACGATCTTCCAGGACGACGACGGCGACCTAATCGCGCGAGCACGGCAGACCGCCATTTTTCGCTAATCCCGACAACGCGCGACAACTCACGGAGTCACCTCAAATGGGATATGCAACGCAGCGCTACTTCGACGACGTCAAGGTCGGGGACGCGCTTACCCCCGTGGAGAAGGGACCGATGAGTCCGGCGCACATCATGCGCTGGTCTGCGTCAACCGAGAATTGGCATCGGATCCACTATGACTACCCCTTTACCACCGGCCATGACAAGAACCCCGGCCTTCTCATCAACGGTTCCTGGAAACAGCACCTCCTCGCCCAGATGCTCGACGAATGGGCCGGCCTCGAAGGCTGGGTGGCGAAGATTTCTTTCCAGTACCGCGCCATGAACATCGAATGGGAAACCCTCACCGCATGGGGAAGAGTAACCAATACCTACGAGAAGGATGGGCTCGGCATCGTCGAGTGCGAGACCGGCATTCGCAACGACAGCGGCCTCGAAAGCACACCCGGCTCCGCGGTCATCATCCTGCCGATAAGGAATGGCAAAGCCGTGCCTTACCCCTACTCATCACTCGAAAGCTGAGCAGCCCGGTTAATGTCACTTGCAGCTACCGCTGCGTGATTGGGGTCAGGTAAGATTTGATGATCGTATTCTCTGAAACAATTGACGCCTATGACATCTGTTCACGCCAAGAGCCATACCATTGTTCGCGATGACGTTAAGCTGCATCATCTGGATTGGGGTAATGCGGGCCTGCACCCGATTGTGCTGGTGCATGGCAGCCGTCTGCACGCGCATGTCTGGAACAACTTCAGCTACCGCTTTAAGGATCGCTTTCACATCGTCGCCATCGATCAGCGCGGGCACGGTGACAGCGGGTGGTGTACGCGTAGCCGTTATGACTTGGAGGATTTCTACCAGGATTTGCGGGCAGTGGTCGCGGCGCGTGGTCTCACCCGCTTCACCTTGATCGGTCACTCGCTTGGCGGGCGCGTATCGATGCTTTATGCCTCGCGTCATCACCAACAACTGAAGCGCCTGGTGCTGGTCGATATTACACCGGGGCGCCCAGCTGCTGCAGCAGGCGCCGACATTTCGCGCGTTACCGAAACGCGGGGGCCGCGCGATTTTGAATCTGAAGCACATGCAAAGGCGTATCTGGGAAAATTGTTGTCCCGCGCGCCGGCGCATATGATAGAAGAAAGCGTGCGTTACGGCATGCGCCCAATAGCCGAGGGCCGCTATACCTGGAAGTACGATCCTGCGTTGCTGAAGCGCACGCCAGCCACACTCGATCTCTGGGACATGGTCAAATCCATCCCGACATCGACGCTCTTACAGTACGGCAGCCACAGCAATGTCGTGTCGCCTGAACTGGCGGAACGGCTCAAGCAGACGATGCCTCAGTGCACAGTCGAGCGGATCGAAAATGCGGGGCACGCACTGTTCACCGATCAGCCCGACGCTTTCGCGGCGAGTGTGGAACGATTTTTGAGGGAGTAAGGGACTCCGTGCTGACTATGCAGCGACCGCTTCCTGCTGCGCCACCGTCGGTGCATGCCCCATGAGCGTGGTCCGGCGCACGTCGCGCGCTTCGTCGGCCGGGAACGGCCGCCCGCGATGCATGGTCTGGCGGTTATCCCACATCACGAGGTCATGCACTTGCCACTGATGTGAATAGACGAATTCGCGTTGTGTCGCGTGTTCAGTCAGATCGCGCAGCAGCAACCGTGCCTCCGGCAGTTACCAGCCGAGTATGGCGCCGGCGTGGGACGACAGGTCGATCGATTTGCGACCGGTGCGGGGCAGGATGCGCACCAGCCGCTGGCGCACGGGCCCGAAAAAGGCGTTTGCGATCATCGCGCGCGTACGGCTGGTTGTTGCCGTCGAGATTCGAGACATCGTTGAAGGCTTCCGGCAGCCTGAAATCCGCGCGCTTGCGCATGGCGTTTTTTTGGCTGGTTTCGAGCGGCCCCAGCGCCAGCGTGAACGCCATATGCTGCTCGTTGGTGAGGGACTGGCCGTGAAATACCAACACCGCGTGGCGGTCCATGCCGTGGTGAATTTCCTCCGCTTGAGCGGGGGTCAAAGGCTCACGCAGATCGATGCCGTCAACCTCGGCGCCGATACAGGGTCCAAGCGGGCGAATCCGGATAGACATGATGCGAATCTCCTTGAAGCTGGTATATTATAGTAATATACGATTATGACTAATCTAGCGAAGATCACAGGGTTCGACTGGGACGAAGGGAATGCCCGGAAGAATGAAAAACATGGGGTCTCGTCAGCAGAAGCCGAGCAGGTATTTTTCAATGTTCCTCTACTTCTGCTGGAAGACGTCAAGCACAGTAATCAGGAATCGCGGTTTCACGCGTTAGGCAAGACCGACCAGGAACGCCTGCTGCATATAGCGTTTACGTTGCGGGAAGCGGGCGCGAAAATCCGGGTGATCGCGGCCCGCGACATGCACCGAAAGGAGCGAGTGATTTATGAGCAAACTGCCTAAAGCCGTGCCGAAATTCACCAGTGAGGCCGCAGAAAGAGCCTTCTGGGAATCGCACGATTCGACCGAATACCTCGATTGGAGCAAGGCCCGGAAAGCGGTGCTGCCTAATTTGAAACCGACCACGAAGACGATTTCATTGCGACTGCCGCAGCATCTGCTGGATTCGCTCAAAGCAGCGGCTAACGCGCGCGATGTGCCTTACCAGTCATTGATTAAAGTTTGGCTGCAGGAAAAGCTGCGCAGTCATTGATGCGATGCGAGCCGTATTATCTTTCGCGCAGTGGTGCAGCGCGGCGTTGTGCATGACCGTAGGAATCGCATTTGCCGCCCAGCCCGCACAACTAACGCAGCTCTACCCCAGCAAACCCATCCGCCTGATCACCGCCGCCACCCCAGGCTCCGGCCCCGAAGTGATTGCGCGCCACCTCGCGGCCAAACTCACCGAAGCGTGGGGCCAGCAGGTGGTGGTTGATCCACGGCCCGGCGCCACCGGCATGATCAGCGGCGACCTTGTCGGCAAGTCCGCACCCGATGGCTACACCCTGTGGTTCGCGACCTCGACGCAGTTGCTCGGCTCGATGATGTTTCAGCGCAACTGGATGGCGAAGGACTATGCGCCGATCGGCATGTTGTCGAGCACGGCGTTTGCCATTGCAGTCAATGGCGGTGTGCCGGCCAATACCATTGCGGAATTCATCGCTTACGCCAAAGTGCGGCCGGGCAAGTTGTTGTTTGGGTCGAATGGCCAGGGATCAACTTCGCATATGTGCACGGAGCTGTTTCAGAAGCTTGCCGGCATCAGCATGGTTCATGTGGCCTACAAAGGCGGCACACCGACGCTGGTGGACCTCGCAGGTGGGCAGATACATCTGTCCTGTCAGCCGCTGCCTTCACTGCCCACCTATGTGAAAGCCGGCCGCGTGCGCACGCTCGGCGTGGGGACTTTGAAGCGCACGCGGCTCGCGCCCGATGTGCCGGTGATCGCCGAAACGCTGGCGGGATTCGAGGTGCTCGGCTGGCACGGCCTGCTCGCGCCGCTGCACACACCGAAGGACATCATCGCCAAAGTAAACGCCACGGCGACCCAGGTGATACTGAGCGCGGATATGCAGGAGCGCCTGCTGCCGTTGGGCGTGGAGCCTGCACCGTCCACGCCGGCGGAATTTGTCGCGCGCCTGCACGCCGAGACCAACAAGTGGTCAAAATTGATGAAGGACGCGAATATCCGGCCCACAGAGTAGCCGCTATACGGGCGTACGGTATACAGTCAGACTGTTGAGTAGCGCCATCTGTTCCGTCGCTACGAATTTAACGAAAGGGGAGACCATGAAGCAGTTACTGGCCGCGGCATTGCTGTCGTGTGGATGCGCCATGACGTGGGCGCAAACCGCTAACGAGTTGATCAACAATGGCAAAAACCCGGAGCACGTGCTGAACTCCGGCAATATGTGACGGTGCTCTCCGGGAGAGGCGGCAGTTCCTCGGCGCGCTACACCAGAAATACGGTGCCCACCGGTGGTTCGGTATGGACGTTCGCGCTAATGCAGGACTAAACAGACGATGACGGCGATCAAGAACATGTGCTGTTGGATGCTGCTGGCTTGCGCCAGCGCGCAGGCGCAGAACACGCCGGTCACACCCGAGCAAATCAAAGCGGGCGCGGAAATCTACGCCGCCAACTGCGCAACCTGCCACGGCAACCGCATGAAAAATCCGGAATGGGCGCTCGATCTGGCGACGATACCGAAGGACGACCGCATGCGGTTTATTCAGTCGGTGACGCTCGGCAAGAACAGCATGCCGCCGTGGGGCGATGTATTAAAGCCCGCAGATGTCGAGGCTTTGTGGGCGTATTTTTCGACAGCGGAGAAGTAATTCAGGATTACCAAAATTACCCAGGGGAGAACGATGATGAAAAAGTTGTTGACGGGTTTATTGATGAGCGCGTGTTGCGCATTAAGCGTATTAAGTTATGCCCAAACCGCGGAGGAACTGCTCACCGACGGCAGGAACACGGACAACGTGCTGTCCCACGGCATGGGTTACGACGCGCGGAGCTGGAGCGCGTTGAAGCAAATCAACAAGTCGAATGTGAGGCGGCTGGTGCCGGTGTGGAACTTTAGCCTCGCCAACGACATGGGCGAACTGTCGCAGCCGACGATTTACAACGGCGTGATGTATGTGGTGAACGGCAACTGGACGTTCGCCATCGACGTTGCGAGCGGCCGGCAAATCTGGCGCACGCCGGTGAACTATGACCGTGCGGCGCTGCGCGTCACCACCGGCGGCGCCTATCTGCGCGGTCACGCCACTATCTACAACGGCAAACTGTTCCGGCAAAACATCGACGGCCATGTGGCTGCGCTGGACATGAAAACCGGCAAGGAATTGTGGAAAACAAAATTCGGCGAATGGAAAGAAAGCTATGGCGGCATCGTGCAACCCATGATCGCCAACGGCGTGCTGATTTCGGGTATGGCGGGCGGCGATCGTACCGCACGTGGTTTTATTGATGGTTATGATCCGGATACCGGCAAGCAACTGTGGCGGCGCTGGACCATCCCCGCGCCGGGCGAGCCCGGTTCCGAGACCTGGCCGAACGATACGCTGCCCGACGCGTGGAAGTATGGCGGCGGCGCGACCTGGCAGCCGGTTACTTATGATCCGGAACTTGATCTCGTTTTTGTCGGCACCGGCAACGCCGAGCCGTACAACCCGAAATACCGCGTGGGCATGGACAGCCTGTTTGCGGCGAGTGTGATCGCGATCAAGCCCAAGACCGGCGAAATGGTGTGGCATTATCAATTTCTGCCGAACGACAGTTTCGACTTCGACGCCACCGCAGAGAACATCGTTGCCGACATACAAGTCGAAGGCAAGCCGCGCAAGGTGCTGATCAACGTCAACAAGAACGGTTTCGTTTACGTGCTCGATCGCACCAACGGCAAGGTAATCGCCGCGCATCCTTTCACCAATCAAAACTGGGCGAAGTATATTGATCTGAAAACCGGCAGGCCGGTGCTCACCGATCTGCTGGACCGCGCGATCAAAGGCGAGACCATCGATTTAAATCCGCGGCTCGGCACCAATGCGACGCTGTCGGCGTACAACCAGAGAACCGGCATGCTTTATCTGAATTCGTGGGAAATTTTCCGCGTGATGAAATTCGTGGATGTGAAGCTGCAGATCGGCCAGAGCTACACCGGCATCGAGACCAGTTCCAAGATTCCGGACATCACGGGATATCATATCGCGATGAATCCGCTGACCGGCAGGGTGGCGTGGAAAATACCGTTGCGCGACTTTGCTGTGTCTGCCGGCACGCTGGGTACCGATGGCGGATTGTTGTTTACCGGCAAACTCACCGGCGAAGTCATTGCACTCGATCAGGACAGCGGCAAACAGTTGTGGCAGTTCAAGACCGGCTCCAGCGTCAATGCGCCGCCGATCACCTACACGCATAAAGGTGTGCAGTACGTAACGGTGTTGTCGGGACGCGGCGCCAGCAACCCCAGCCGCTCGGCGGGCGCTTTCGTGCCCACCGGCGGTTCGGCGTGGACGTTTGCACTGATGCCGGATTAATTGCTGCGCCCTCCCTCGCGTTAGCGAAGGAGGGCGTATTTGCAGCGGCGTAATGATCAGCGGTACCGATGCAGCTCGTCGTAGAACTCGTTCATCATGAATTCTTCGAGGCCCGAATTATCGCGTGCGCGCGCTGACAGGATCAGATTTTTTCCGGTGCGTTTCGAATTCCAGGTAAAGTCGCCGCGTTCGTAGTCGCGGATGATTTCAATGATTTTGCGAATGACCGCTATGTCGATGTCGCTGTTGTCTCCCTTGCGTACTTCGATTAGCTGCGGGACTGCGCGGCCAAAATTCTGGTTCCAGCCATAAAACATGAACTCCGCGTAGTCGTAACCCCGGCGCCGTATCTGGAATATGCCGCCGCTGGGGGTGGGTGGCTTCTCCCCAAACCTGATCGCCGGCGCTTGCCTGAGCGCGGCGCTGCTCAACGCACCGCGGTTGGCGTTTTCGACTTCCGCTGACGGGGCGCCTTCGGCAGGTTCACCGCGCGCGCGTTTTTGCGCCGCGATGTATGCCGACAAATCTGCCTGCGGCGGCGGCGCTGTCGTGAGTTGCGGTGTTGGCTTGGGCGGCGGGGGTTCCGGTGTGGGCACGGTGAACGCGGGCGGCGCTGGTTTCGACAGCGCTATGACGGGAGCCCGTGTTTTTGCTGGTTGCGGCGCTGCTGGCGCTGCCGCTGGCGGACGCGCGGCACTCGGCGGCATCACCACCTGCGGCAACTGGCGCAGATACGCGGCAAGCGGTGGCGGTACCGGCTCCTCGGTGCTGGGCTTTTTCATGCGCGGCATCCACAGCAGCAGCGCCACATGTGCGAGCAGCGACAGCGCGATCCAAATCGCGATAGCGGGAATGTTGACGCCGTCTCGCCGTGGACGATAGCCGTCAAAAGTGGCGCTCATGCTCTACCCAAACGTGTATCAGCCAAGGTGGCGTTGTAAATTATGCAATAAAAACAATAGTTTACACGATTGCTCTGTATTTTAATCTAATGCAATGTTGGCCCCAGCCGCAGCCCGACATTGAGCAGCGCCACGCGTTTACCCAGCATCACCACGCCGCCCCGCAAACGGTTGTTTCCGGTATCACTGAATTCAAAATCATACGCGCGTTGCAACTGCAGATGGCCTTCGCTGTCGCGTGCGAGTTTCAGACTGGCAATGCCGACGGTGTCGTCGAGAAACAGCAGATCTTCTGCCCGGCACGCTTCACGCGCGGCGCGCACCGCGATTTCACGCACGTTCAGGCTGTCGTACCAGAGCCAGCCCAGTGCTGTGATTAGAGCGAGAGCGCCGAGTTCCATGGGTGTGTGGCTGGTGATACGTGAAGAGTGGAGGGTGAACGGTGAAGGGTGAAGAGTAACCCCGGTCCCGCTGTCCGCGCACATTGCGCGTCCTTGGGTTCACTGTTCAGTGTTCACTGTTCACTCTTCACTCTTCACGTTCCATCAACTCGATCCCCACCTGCACCGTGTCTTTCGCATCGGCAACCCACACCTGGCCTTCTTGCACGGTGTAGCTGAGGTCCATGCTGCGTTGCGCGAGCCTGGCCATCGCCAGGCTGGCTGCAGAAGGGATTTGTCGTATGGCGAGATTGCGCGTGCGTGCGAGCGTCGGCGCGATTTGTTCACGCCACATCGCGGCACCCGCTCGGCCAAAGCTGTAAACCACCACCTGTGACGCGCGTCCGCAGGCTTTGCGCAAACGCTTTTCATCGGGCTGGCCGACGTCGATCCAGAGTTCGATGGCGCCGGTTAAATCCTTGCGCCACAGATCGGGTTCGTCGTCGCTGCTCAAACCCTTGCCAAACAGCAGGGCTTCATGCGCATGCAGCGCAAACGCCAGCAGCCGCACCATCATGCGCTCGTCGGTTTCAGACGGATGCCGCGCCAGCGTCAGTGCGTGGCTTTGGTAATAGTGGCGGTCGGTGTCGGAAATCTGCACGCTCGCCTTGAAGATGGTTGCCTTGAGGGCCATGCGCTAGTCTATGCACACAACTTTGAGTGTGAGCGCCTGTAGCCCGGAAGAAGGCCATGGCTTTTCATGGCCGTATTCCGGGGAAGTGTGGGTGGATGAACTCGCGTGCTGTCGATGCGCCGTGCTTCTTCCCCGGAATACGCCCTGCGGACTTCTTCCGGGCTACGGAGATGTGTGCATAGGTTAGGGGCCATGCGCTAGCGGCCCGCAGGTTGTGGGCAAACGCGCGGCAGTTTAGTTGACCGCAAAGCAGTAAATCAATCCAGCACCACCTGAGCTCACCAGGTTTTCCTGACTGCAACCGCGTGACGGATGCGAGGAATTCCATGAGCGTGAAGCATCGTCATCGCGCAGTCCGGCACGATCGTGATGCCCGACCAGCGCTGCGCCCGCGCCGCTCTTGGTCCAGTTGCCGCAGGTCGTGTCTTCCGCGGCAGTGGAGGCGCTGCCGTCCGGCGTGGCGCCGGTGAGGATGTCATGGACATTGGGGCGGTCGCCGCGGCCATTGACCGTTTGACCCTTTTCGTCTTTCGCCACCAGCCGGTTGATATTATTGACCTTGTGCAATTCATCGACGTTACGCGCGATAAGCCTGCCTTCATAACTGTACCACGGGCCTTTGCCGATGCGGTCACGCGCGTTGACTGCAGGCGTGCCGCCGCTCCCTGTAGCGCTCAGATACGCGCGCCAGGTGCGCTTGCCCGCGCCGGCCGCCGCCGCCAGCGACTGGCAATGCCGGTCAGCACCCGCGAGGCCGCCGAGATCTGCACCTTTGCCGGAACCCACGCTGCTGATGAAAAATGACATTTCAGGCGCAGCTGTTTGTGGCGCTTGTTGTGAGTAAACACCGCCCCCGGCGCCCAGCGCCAGCGCGACGATAGTCATGGCCATCGTCTTGATTGCGGTTACCTTTTTCATGGAATACTCTATTGGGTTTGGTTGCTGCTATTCATCAGGACTGAGGACTGAGTGAACCTACCGCAGTCTGGTGTCGCTAAGTCCTCAGTCCTTTTACACCGCTTTGCGCCCAGCCTGTAATTGCTGCGCGATAAACGTTTTCAACATCGCGTGCGAACGGTCTGTCGCCGGGCCGGGCTGTGCCACCCACTCGTGGGTGCAGCCATCAAACAATTCGTACTGGCAGTGGCCGCCCACCGCGCGATAACTTGCGGAAAACTTTTCCTGTATCACCGGAATCACATTGTCATCGAGCGCGCCCTGCATGATCAGCAGCGGCGGCAGTTCGACCTTTTCGCCACGATCCAGCATTTCCTGCGGATTGCCTTCGTGGATGGAATCCCAAGGGTTAAAAAATGTGGTGCTGTTCTTGATCATGTGATCGCGTTTCATTTTTTCCGCCTGCCTGAAGCGCGCAAACGGATCGCTGATTGGCGAACGCGTCGCGATATACGCTGCGCGGGTGGTGATGCCGGGTGCGCCAACCAGCGCATGCGCGTTGTAGCGTGCATCATTGGGTCGCATGCCCAACAGTTCCGCCACATGCCCGCCGCTGGAACTGCCCAGCACGCCGAGCGTAGATGCATCACCGTTCCACTCAATCGCTTTCGATTTCAACCAGCGCACGCCGTAGCTCGCCTCTTGCACGCAAGCCGGGTACGGCGCTTCCGTGGCCAGCGACATATCGATGGCCACCACCAGCAGCCCGCTTTTTGCGGCGGCTTCGTCCATCGGTGCATTGGCAAAACGATCTTTGTTGTTCCATGCGCCGCCGTGCAAATCCAGCAGCACCGGAAACGGGCCGGCACCCTGCGGTTGATAAATGCGCGCCATCAGCGTGCGCGTGGCGGTCTTGCGGAATTCGATTTCGCTGATCCTGATCTCGAACTGGGCAGCAGGGTTATAAGAGATCATGGTTTTCCTTGAAAGTGGATGGGTGTGAACCCGCTTAAATATCGTCATTCCGCCGCGTTGTCAATATTTTGCCAGAAAGCGCTATTTGCGCGCAGCGTGGCGCAACTGCTACACTAAAGTCCCGCAACGTTGAAAGGAGGTGATCCCGTGAGAGACCGAATAGGCACGACCCTGCTGGATGGTGCACCGAACTCGAACTGCGGATCAACCCGCACCGAAGGACAGTTCGTCATCCTATAGGCTGGCGTGTCTGGTAGTGACAAATGCCCTGTGGCGTCGTCCACGGGGCATTTGTTTTCGGGAGCGCGTTATACGCCCGTCACTGCGCGCTGATACCGGCCGCCCTGATGACCCGGGCCCACTTTGCAATTTCGGCCGCGATGAACTTTTCAAATTCGCTGGGCGCAGTGCCTTGCGCTAACAGTCCTTCGGCGGACAAGCGTTTTTGCATGTCGGCGGATTTTGCGATAACGCTGATTTCACGATGCAGCAAATTCACCATCGCCAGCGGTATCTTCGCCGGGCCGAACAGTCCCTGCCAGCTTGAGCTTTCATAACCGGGCACGCCCGACTCTGCAACGGTAGGCACTTCCGGCAGCGTTGGCCAGCGCTGCGGCGACGACACGCCCAGCGCGCGCAGCCTGCCGCCGCGCACCAGCGGCAGCGTGCTGGCCATGCTGCTGAAACTGAAATCAATTTCGCCACCGACCAGCGCGGTGAGCGAGGCCGGTGCACCCTTGTACGGCACGTGCAAAACATCGATGCCTGCCATCACTCTGAACAACTCGCTGGTTAGATGTGTGGCGCCGGCGGTTCCTGACGAGGCGTAGCTGACTTTACCCGGCCGCGCCTTGGCGGCGTTAATCAGATCACGCGTCGACCGCGCGGCATGATTCTGGCTGACCACCAGGATGTTGTAACCGATGCCCAGCAGGGAGATGGCTTTTACGTCGCGCAGCGTGTCGTAAGGCAACTTCGCATGAAGGCTGGGGCTGATGGCATGTGCAGTCGGCGACAGTAGCAGCGTGTAACCGTCGGGTGGCGCGTTGACCACCATTTCGGTTGCGATAATGCCGGAGCCGCCGCCGCGATTATCCACCACGATCTGCTGGCCCAAACGTTCGCCCAGACGCACGCCGTAGGCGCGCGCGACCATATCCGAATTACCGCCGGCGGTTTGCGCCACGATCAGGCGGATAGGTTTGGTGGGGTAATTGGGTTGTGCCTGTACCTGATGAACACTTGCAAATACCCATGGCAGGACCCACGTCGCGAGACCCAGAACGCTCGCGCGCCCGCGCGGGCGCAAGAGGGGAACACCAGCAGCGGAGCAGCGGGCAGGTCGGTTATCAGTTTGCGTCATGGTCAATACTCAAAATTGTGAGAAAAATTAATCCGCATTATTGCGCACCCCACGCAGGATCGGAACCATTGCCTGCCGTACCGTGGCCACATAGTGAGTTTTGTTTGAAAACAGCCATAGCTACCAAAAAACATCCGGAATCCACTATCATGCACATAGGCCGCGCGCAGGATTCAGCGTGTGGCGTTCAGTAACAACCATCCACCTCATCACAAGGAGCGCCACCATGCTGTGGATCGTATCTTGCACAGATAAACCGAACACGGCCGCAATTCGCGATTCCGTGCTGCAACCGCATCGCGATTATTTAGGCAGCCAGAAAAAAATTCTGGTGCTCGCGGGCGCCACGCAAAACGACGATGGCACCGCAGCCATCGGCAGCCTGTTCGTGTTGAACGTCAACAGTCGCGCCGAAGCGAAAGCATTTTCCGATGGTGATCCGTTCACGCAAAAAGGCGTGTTTGCCAACATCACCATCACGCGTATGCGCCGTGGGCAGTGGAATCCTGATGCGGCTGAAGGCGCATAGCCCCGCGCCCGATCATTTTGGCCCGATCAACCCGGCGCCGCCAGCCCTTGCGGTAGCGTTACATTTCGAACACAGTCCCATTAAACGAGACCCTAACGATGAGTGATTGGAGCAAAGTTACCCGGCCGATTCCTGTCCCCAATGAGTGGACCAAGCCGTTCTGGGAATCCGCCAAAAAAAACGTGCTGTCACTGCAACGCTGCCAGGAATGCAAGCATTTCCAGCATCCGCCGTACGCGACCTGTGTGAACTGCATGAGTGTCGATCTGAAGTTCGAGCCGGTCGCCGGCAAGGGCGCGATTTACGCCTACACCATCATGTACCACACCGGTGACAAGCGTTTTGTCTCGGCTGTCCCGTACGCCAGTATCATCGTCGAACTCGACACTGCGCCCGGCGCGCTGATGGCCGGCAACCTGCTGGAGGCGCCGTATACCGAGGCCAAGGTCGGGCGTCGCGTGGAGGTGGTGTTTCAGCCGCTGAACGACGACATCACCCTGCCACAATTCCGGCTGGCGCGCTGATCGTGATCAGCGCCCTCGCAAAAGGAGCAATAAAGTATGTGGGATAACCGGTGCAAGATAGCAATCAGCGGTGTGGGATTCTCCAAGGCCACCCGCACGGCCGAAACCCCGCTCGCCGCGCACGCGCTGCAGGCGGTCAAGGCGGCAGTGGCGGACTCCGGGCTGACGCTGCCGGACATCGACGGCCTGGCGACCTATCCGGAGTTGCCGGCGACCGGGCACACCGAGGTGGATGGCATCTCCATCGTCTCTGTCAACTGCATGATGGCGATGCTAAAGCTGCCGAGCCTCACCTGGCATATACAGACGGGGTCGGTGAATATCGGCGGCGCGGTGCAGCAAGCCACCAATGCGCTGCTCGCCGGCGTGTGTAAATACGCGGTGGTGTGGCGCGCCATGCACAACCCGAAAGGCACCTATCAGAACCTGCCCGGCGCCTACGCCAGTGGACCAGTGCAGTTCACCGGCCCGTACGGCTTTGGCGGTCCGGGACAAGGCATGGCGGTCGCCTACACCCGCTGGCTGGAAACGCACAATCAAAATCGCGAAAAGATGGCGACCCTCGCGGTGACCCAGCGCCGCCACACGCAGAATAATCCTATCGCCTATTTCTATGGCACACCTCTCACGCGCGAGGACTACCTGAATTCACGCATGGTGGCGCATCCGTTCTGCCTCTACGATTGCGACATCCCGGTGCAGGGTGCCTGCGCCATAGTGCTCACCACCGCTGACCGCGCGCGCGACCTCAAACCGCAACCCGCCTACCTCGCGGGTTATGGGCAGCGCCTGCACTTTGAAGTCGCGGGCCGCATCGGCAGCCTCAGCAGTTACATGGCGGGCGGCAGCAGTTCGGCGAAACTCACCTGGGAGCGCTCGGGCTTCACGCCGAAGGATGTAGATGTGGCGCAGATCTACGACGGCTTCTCGGCGTCGGTGATCTACGGCCTTGAGTCCTACGGCTTTTGCAAAGAGGGCGAGGCGCTCGATTTCATTCAGGACGGACGCATGGAACTCGATGGCGAGTTACCGCTTAACACTTTCGGTGGCAGCCTCGGCACCGGGCGCATCCACGGTCTGTGGCACATCATCGAGGGCGCGCTGCAGGCATCAGGGCGCGCGGGTGCACGTCAGGTCAAGGACGTCAACGTCTCCTTCGTCGGCGCGAGCGCGCCTATAGTGCAGGGGACTACGTTTATCTTTGTAAAAGAGCCTTATTAGAGAATCAGTTACAAGCCTTCATACACGCCTTCCGCGACAAGCCGCAAGGAAAACATATGGCCTGGAAATTCGAACTGTTGATGAAGCCGGACACCGAACAGTCCATCACCGAAGGCCCGGTATGGGACGGTGAGCACATCTATCTCACACAAATCCGCAAGAACCGCATCCTGCGCTACGACCCTAAAACCGGCGTGATCGACGAATGGCGCAGCGGCACCAACCGCACCAACGGTCTTGCGTTCGACGCGCTGGGACGGCTGTTCGGTTGCTGCTCGGGCGGCAGAGCAATTGTGCGCTTCGATGCCGATGGTAAAAATGTCGTAATCGCCGACCGTCTCGACGGCAAAAAACTCAACACGCCCAACGATCTTGCCATCGATCGCAAAGGCCGCATCTGGTTTACCAACCCCATCAATGACGGCAACTGGGACTCGACCGAGGTCGCCGAGATCGATCACCGCTCGGTGCTGCGCGCCGACCCGCAGAAAGACGGCGCCTACAGCGTGACACGCGTAACCTTCGACACCACGCAGCCCAACGGCATACTGGTATCACAGGACCAGAAAACGCTGTATGTCGCCGAGAGTGGCTCCGCCCTCGGCATACCGCGGCAGTTGCGCGCCTACCCGATCAAGGATGACGGCAGCCTCGGCGCCTATGACGCACTGTTCACCTGGGGCGAAGATGCGCGTGGCGTCCATCGCGGCATCGATGGCATGTGTCTTGACGCCGAAGGCAACATCGTCGCCACCGCCGGCTACTACGTAAGCGGATCGGGGCCGATGATCTACGTGTTTTCACCCAGCGGGCGCGTGCTGGAAACACACCCGCTGCCGGCGAACCGCCCCACCAATTGTTGTTTCGGCGGCGCCGATCTCACGACATTGTTTGTCACCAGCACCAACGGCCATTTCTACAAAGCGCAGACTGGGCGCGTGGGTTGGGCGATGTATCCGTAAGTGGCGGAAAAACTCTGCTGATCACCTGAAGAACACCTGTAACCCCTATGAAAGGACTCCGCAATGCCCACGCTTGAACACCATGGTGCGTCGATCTATTACGAAGAATTCGGCAAGGGGTTCCCCCTCCTCATGTTCGCGCCCGCAGGCCTCGCGTCGACTATCGATGTGTGGAACCAGCCGATGGCGCCGCTGAAGCCCGCCACCGACTTCGCGGGATACCGCGTGATCGTGATGGATCAGCGCAATGCCGGCGGCCGCTCCCACGCACCGCTCACCGCACAGGACGGCTGGCACTCTTACGCTGCCGACCACATCGCTGTGCTTGACCATCTGCGCATCGACCGCTGCCATTTATTCGGCCAGTGTATCGGCGGGTCTTTCATCATGAGCCTGCTCAAGGCCCAGCCCCAGCGCATCGCGAGCGCCGTGATCGCGCAGCCGATCGGGCGCGTAGGCCGGATGAAGCCCCGCCCTCCCCGCTTCGACGCCTGGGCGAAGGCCCTGGTCGATCACCCGGAGATCACCGAGCAGGTGCTCGACGCGTTCTACCAGAACCTGTACGCGCCCGGCTTCCTCTACAGCGTCGACCGCGCGTTCGTGTCGGGTTGCCAGACGCCGTGCCTGGTGCTGGCCGGCAACGATGAGGCGCATCCGTTGCCGATCTCCGAGGAGACGGCAAAGCTGCTTCCCAACGCGGAGTTCATTCTGGAGTGGAAAGCAGGCGCCGCACTGGCGGAAGCGAAGGTCCGCATCAACGCATTCCTGGCCAAGCATACGCCCGTCTAGAGTCGTGATGCGTAATGAACAGAACATTTAGAAACCTGACGTCGAGCGTAGACGCTTCAATACTAACCCCGTCATTCCGGCGAAAGCCGGTATCCCCTTCCCTTGGGGAAGGTAGGATGGGGATGTCACGCAATCATGCGAAGCATCTTAAATTTTGATCCTTCGGATCGGGCTTACGTACTAGATTCCGGCTTTCGCCGGAATGACGAGTGTGGATAAGCTCAGTATTCTGCAACACTACACTAGCGCGCTCCGGCACATTACAATGTTTTCACCACCTCTCTTGAAAAAAGGAACACCAGCATGGCACTGATTGAGCAAAATGTACTGGTCACCACCAAGCACGGCAAATGCCCTTCATTCGCGGTCTGTCCCGACGCGCCGGGGTCATTCCCCGGCATCATTTTTTTCATGGACGCGCCGGGATATCGCGAGGAGCTTTGCAACATGGCGCGGCGCATTGCCAAGCGCGGTTATTTCTGCGTGCTGCCCGACATGTACTACCGGCTCGGCACCTGCCGCTTCGACATTCCGCGGCGTAATGATCCCATGTCTGCGGTGATCAGAGCCTCGATGAACAGCATCACCAACGCCGACGTGACCGATGACACCGCCGCATTGATTGCGTGGCTGGATGCGCAGGACAAAGTGAAGGCCGGCCCTGTCGGCTGCGTCGGCCATTGCATGAGCGGCTGCTACATCACCACCGTATCAGCGCGCTTCCCGACGCGCATGATGGCGGCCGCCTCTCTCTACGGCGTCAACATCGTCACCGACAAGCCGGATTCTTCGCATTTGCTGATCGACAAAATCAAGGGTGAGCTCTACTACGGCTTTGCCGAGACCGATGCTTCGGTGCCCGCCAACGTAATTCCTGACCTCACCGCGGCGCTGAAAAAAGCCGGCACGCGGCATACGCTGGAAGTCCTGCCAGGGACGCTGCACGGCTACTGCTTCGCCGAGCGCGCGGCCTATAATCCGGTTGCCTCCGAGCATTCGTGGGAGAAGATATTTGATCTGTGGGAACGCAATCTCAAGAAGGCTTGAGGCAGATACAGGAGCGTGACGTGGTAGACATCAAGGCATTTCCCTATCTGTGCTTCGTCAGGTTTGATCTGGTAAATAAGGAGTTCGACCGCCAGTTCAACATCCACTTCGATGCGCATATCCAGGAACTGGCGGACAAGCCGGGCTACTCCACGGCCTGGCGCACGCGGGAGCTGCGCGGCGGCGATAACTATAACGAAGGCGTGATGGAGCAGGAGTACCAGCAGATTTACGCCATCAGCGATCCCGGGCTGTTCAAGTCCTTCCCGCAAAACCCGCCGCCGCCGGTGATGGAAAAGGAACCCTGGCGCCGCGATCTCGGGAATTGGGGGCGGGTGTTTTACCGCGTGCTGTCGGTGCTCGAAAAAGACAACCGCGCGGGCCGCTGCTGGGCGCGCTGCGAAAGCAATTTTCGCGGCGCCGCAGCGGAAGATTCCCGCTTCCAGTCCGCAAACGCACAGCACCTGAAGCGGGTGCTGGAACTGCCCGGCATCCACTGCGCCTGGCAACTGCAGCATGCGCCGCACCCCGCCCAGATCGGCCCCGACCCGGCGGGCAATTACATGAATATGTTCGAAGCCGATGCCCCGGAGAATCTGTTCGATCCCAGCCTCGGTGAGGATCGGCTGCCGCTTAGCGCCGGACAAGAATTCGCCGGCCGGCATTTTGCACGGCTGCTGCTGAAGGCCGAACCGCAGCACTGAGCGGGCTATACCGTGCTGCTGGCGTGCAACTGCGCGATCTCGTCCTTTGAAAACCCGTATTCGGCCAGCACTTCGTCGGTGTGCTGTCCCAGACGTGGCGGCAGGGAATGGATAGTCGCCGGGCTCGCAGACAGACGGTAGGGCGCGGTGGGTACTGCGAAAGGGGGCAAGCCGCTCGCGCTGGTGTCGTCGAACGCATGAAAAAATTTGCGGTATTCAAGCTGCGGATGATGGACGGCGCGGGCGAGCGGCAGAACTTCCATCGCCGGCACGCCGCCCTTGTTCAGTAGCGTTTCCCATTCTGCTGCGGTTTTGGTTGAGAGCTTGCGCTCGATGATTTCATTCATCGCCTGCATGTTCTGCGCCACCGCAACATCCGTGGCGAAGCGTGGATCCTGGGGAATCTCGGAGCCGTCGATTACCTTCCACAACTTGTCGCGACGCGCGGGTGCACCGGCGGCGATGGAAAGGTGGCCCTCCTTGCAGCGGTAGGTATCGCTCACGTAGCCGCCTTTGCCGGAAGCGTTGCCCACCAGCGGCGGGGTTTCATTGGCGGTGATGGCACGCAGGACTTCACCGCCCATCATGGTCATCGCCGTTTCCAGCATGGCCACATCGATGACCTGACCCACGCCGGTGCGGGTGCGCTGAAACAGCGCGATGACAAGCGCGAGCGCGGCGGCATAGCCCGTGGTGTAGTCCACGATAGTCGAGCCGGATTTCAGCGGGCCGGTTTGCGGCGTGCCGGTGATGCTCATCATGCCGCTGACCGCCTGTATCACGGTGTCGATGGCAGGGTCGCTTTTCTTCGGGCCGGTCTGGCCGTAGCCGGTGACGGAACAGAAGATGATGCGCGGATTGATCTGCTTCAGGTCCTCATAGCCGAGGCCGTAACGCGCCATGGTGCCGCCCTTGAGGTTTTCGATGACCACGTCGGCGTTGCCGGCCATTCTGCGGAACACCGCCTGGCCCTCCGGCGTATTGATGGCGAGCGTGAGCGAGCGTTTGTTGGCGTTGTAGGCGAGGAAGTTGTGCGCCATCCCGGCGGCGTGAAAGGGGGTTTGCAGGTTGCCCGAAATGCGCGAGGAATCGCCGCCATCGGGATGCTCTATGTGAATGACGTCAGCGCCATGCATTGCCAGTTGATAAGCCGCGAACGGCGCTGCAACGATGCGCGCCACCGCCAGCACCTTGATGCCGCTAAATGCCTGCTGTAAATCCATAGGGACTCATTAAACCATTATTAACTAAAACGAACTCACTGCTGTAGACGGTAGTGACCGGCGCAAAGTCCTTGATCGGGTCGTAGGGAAGCTTGGGGAACAGGTTGGGATTGATGAGGTGGGTGTTGGTGGTCATGATGATGGTATAGCCATCGGGCGGGGATTTCGCCAGCGTCTCGGTGCCGATAATGGTATTGCCGCCGGGACGGTTGTCGATGATCACGTTCTGGCTCCAGCTTTCAGTCAGCTTCTGGCCGACCACCCGCGCCATCGCGGTGGTGCTGCCGCTCGCAGCGTAAGGGCTGATGAAGCGAATGGGTTTGGTTGGGTAGTTTGCCTGGGCCAGAGACACAAACGGTGCAACCAGCAGCAGCAACGCCGAATATTGCAACAAGATTTTAGAAAAAAGTTTGCTGCACATCATGCACGCCTCCTCGTGACCGCTGAAACCGCAAACTTAGTTTACGCTCAAATGCTCGCACACCCATGATTTTTCACCGCCGAATTACTGCGGGCGCGCGTTGGATCGGCGCGCATTTGGGCCGTCGCGCTTGAGTGCAGGCTTAGAACCGCCCGGGTTCGGCAACGCCGAGGTCACGACAAATTTTGCGCGCGAGATGGTTGTTGATCTCGGTGTGCCGTGGAATTGCACTGCGTCGCCCGGTGCTTGTGTTGTGCCACCACGAGTGTCGCGCGCCTTCGCGCAGAAGTTCGCAATTCAAGGCCGTGAGATGCCGCACCAGATCACGGCGTTTCATACCGCGATGGGAAGTTCCTCGTAGCCATTACCGGCGGCGCTACGGGCCTCCATTCGATTGAACTTGATGGCCTCTGTCAGTGTCACGCGCAATGACTCCAAGAGTTCCTCGCGGGTTGACTCTTGGCAGTTAACACCCGGCACTTCCTCAACCCAGCCGATCCACCAGTCAGCGTCTTGCTTTACAACAGCCGTATAGGTTTGCTTCATTTCGTCACCTCCGACGCGGCTAAGTATACCGCTTTCGCTGTGGCCGCTATCGCACCACACCATCAGCGCCTGGCGATGGCGTAGGCCTGATCGACCAGCCGCGCCGCGCGGTAGCAGTCCGCAACACCCACCGCTGGCGGCTCGCCGCGTTGCCAGCGCGCCAGCACGTCGCGTAGCGCCAGCGTGGCCAGCGGTTCAGGTGATTCTGCCCTAAGTTCCTGCGCGCCTGCGGCAGTGGTACAGCGCAAGGACCCTTCGCGCAGCGTAAGCAGCGCGTCGCGCCCTGAAAGTCTCCATTCCGCATCCCCGCCCTTGCCCGGAAAAGTATTGCCCACTTCAATGGCGCCGAGCACGCCGCTCGCTGTTCGCAGAAGCAGCGTCGCATAGTCCTCAACGCCATGGCCGTGCGCGCGCGAACTCAGTTGCACGCCCGTCACCTCGGCGTCCTCGCCGGTGATATGAAGGAACGCATCAATGCCGTGCATGCCGACGTTACGCAGGCAGCCGCCGCCGGCCAGCGCCGGATCGAGCATCCACGGCGCGCCCCACGCAACATAACGTGCCGAAGTCGGACGGTTCGAGCGGAAATAGAAATGAGATACCGGGCCGAAGGCGCCTTCGGCGAGCAGGCGCCGCGCGTGTGTCACGAAAGGCTGCAAGCGCTGGAACAGCGGCACTGCGGCGAAAGCACCCTTGGCTGCCGCCTTGTCGGCGACACTGCGCACCTCTTGCGCGTTCACACCCACCGGTTTTTCGATCAGGAACGGATAACCTTGATCAAGCAGGAAATGGGCAACCCCGGACATCGCGCTGTGGCGTCCCAGTACCAGCACGAAGTCCGGCCGGATCTCGCTGAGCATCTGCGGGTAGTCGGTGAAGACCGGGGGTTCGCCCACCTGCGCGGCGCGCTGCGCCGCCAGCGCGGCATCGGCATCCTGCACGCCAACCAGTTGCACCTCCGGCATGCCCGCCAGCGTCTTCAGGTAGGCAGCGTCGTAGAGGGAATGCCAGTGGCCGACCCCGATCGCGGCAATACGGATGGGAAGACTGCGTGCCATAATTACTCCGAATAATATATAATGGGGTCAGACTTGATATACTTTATAACCAATTGTATTTATTAGCTTTTTAATAATTACTCCGTAGCAGAAGCATGCCTGCGCAATGCGCCCGTGATTGCCTTACCCCGGACGGATGCGCGCCTCGCGCACCACCTTCGTCCACTTTGCAATCTCCGTGCGCAGATAGGCGGCGAACTGCTCGGGCGTGCCACCAGCGCTCTCGAAACCCTGCTGCAGCAGGCGCTCGCGGGTTTCAACTACCCGCAGCACCGCGTTGAGTTCGGCATTGAGCCGGCTAATGGCGGCGGCGGGCGTGCCCGCAGGCGCGACTAGCGCAAACCAGTTGGCGACCTCGAACCCAGGCAAGCCCGACTCGGCAAGCGTCGGCAGATCCATAGCGGCAGGGTAGCGCTGCAGGCTGGCAATGCCGAGCGCGGTGAGCTTGCCGGCACGCACGTGCGGCAGCGACGCCGGCACGCCTATCAGCATCACACTCAGGTGGCCGCCCAGCAGATCGGTGACAGCCGGTGCGGCGCCCTTGTACGGCACGTGCGCGATGTCTACGCGCGCGGCGAGCTTGAACAGTTCGGTCGCGAGGTGGCTGGCCGAGCCGTTGCCCGACGAGCCGTAGGTGAGCTGCTGCGGGCGCGCACGCGCGTAGTCGATGAATTCTTTCAGCGTGCGTGCCGGAACCGACGGATGCAGCACCATGATGCTGGTCATATTGGCGGCCAGCATCACCGGCGCGAAATCGCGCAGCGTGTCGAACGGCACTTTGCCCATAGCCGGGTTGGCGATCAGGATGCCGGGTGTGGCAAGAAATATTAAGCGGAAGAACCCCGACAGATTTCGTTGGCTACCGGTCGCCATACCCGTCCCCTTTCAACATCGCCATGGACAGTGCGTAGATTGTCGCCCAAAATGACACCGGCGTCAGTTATTGTGGATTACATCGCGAAACAATCACTGGAAAAAGGCGGAGAACATCATGAAAGTTTATCTCGTGCATCACGTCGATGCGCTATCGGCCGAACAGGACCCGCAGCGCCATATCAGCCCTATGGGGCGCGATCAGGCCGACCGTTTAGGGACGCGCTTTCGCGCGCTCGGCGTGGCGCCCGTGCGCATCCTGCACAGCGAAAAGCAATGGACCATCGACACCGCCGAACGCATCGCCGCGAAGCTGGGCGCTGCGGACAAAACCGCAAAGACCGCCTACCCGATAAATACCGGCGATCCACTCGCGCCGTTCATGGCGGAAATCGCCGCCGCCGGTGGCGACATCATGATGTGCGGCCATGTTGACTATCTGCTGCGCTCGGCCTCGCAACTGGTGTGCGGCGACGAGAGCCGCAAAGTGGTGGAGTTCAAGCCCGGCAACGGCGCTGCGGTGTGTCTCGAAGGCAAGGGCAAAGACTGGGTCATCACCTACGCCTGGCGCCAGGATCATGCGCCGGGGTAGGTTACCCATTTAATTATGTTTTTACACCCACTCAGTGCCAGTGCGCCACTATCATCGCCGTGGCGAGCAAAGCAACGAGGTGATAGCCCGCGTTAATGCCGAACCATTTCCACGAGCGGTTTTCCCACGCCACGCCGCCCAGCAGCATGGGAACGTAAAAGCCCGCCCACGCGAATAGCGCCACGCACAAGCCGAAGATCGCTGGCGGCGCATCGCCGCCGCCTGGCCACGCTTGCGACAACACGGGCCGGCTGATCTCGATGCCGCACGCCAGCACCAGCGCAGTGAGAAACGCGCTGGCGATCATCAGCAGCATCGCGCGTTTCAGCAGCGCCGCATCGGGCTTGAAATCGGGCGCCACGCCCATTTCCTTCATCCACGCGCTGCCGAATAACGGGCCGTACCACAGGAAGCCGATGACGATGGTGGACGCCGCGGCCGTCGCTATCGCCGAGCCGTTCAGATAAATCATAGCCGGCGGAATGCGCTGCCCAACTACGCCCTATTTGGTGGCATACAACTCGGTGCTGTGCCGCGCGTACATGATTTCCTGCGGCTCGGCGGGCTCCGTCTGGCCAATTTGATCGCGCAGCATTTCGTTCATGGTGGGCAACGTTTTGCGTTCGATTTTCGCCTCGGGCGCCCACAGCTGCCCGCGCATGATCGCTTTCGCACAATGCAGGTACGCCTCTTTCACGGCGATGTGCACCACCAGCTTGGGAAAGCGTCCGCTGGCTTCGCACAGTGAGGTAAACGCCTCGTCGTTGCGAAGATGCGCCGTACCGTTGATACGCAAAGCCTCATCCACCCCGGGCACCAGAAAAATCGCGCCGATGCGTCCGCTTTCCAGAATATTGGTGAAGGTATCGAGACGATTGTTGCCCGTCCAATCGGGAATAATCACAGTGTTATCGTCAATCACCTTGATGAAACCGGCTTCGCCCCCGCGCGGTGAAGCATCCATATTGCCCTGTGCGTCGCAGGTCGAGAGCACCGCAAAGCGCACCAGCGCCAGAAAATTCCGGCAATGCTGATCCAGGCGCGGCAGTTGTTTTTTGACCGCGCGTTCTTTCGCGGGCAAATACAGGGAGCGCAGTTGTTGCGTGGTTTCAATGGCCGACATGCGTCACCTCACAAATTTTATTTAAGAACTATTACTTACCATCGATACTGCCATAAATTCAAGCGCGCTCGATCTCAACATTATCGATCAACCGCGTGCGGCCCAGACGCGCCGCCGCCAGCACCACCAGTTTGCGTTCGCCATTGGTAGGCGACACCAGATCGGCGTGACGCCGCACGGCGATGTAGTCGGGCTTCCAGCCGTGATGCGCGAGTTCGGCCATCACATCCAGTTCGACGCGCTGGTAATCGTGCGCGCCGGCTTGCAGCTCCGCGCGCGCCTTGCACAGCAACTGATAGAGCCGCGGCGCTTCCTTGCGCTCCGCTGGCGTGAGGTAGGTATTACGCGACGACAGCGCCAGGCCGTCTTCCGCGCGCACCGTCTCCGCCAGAATAATCTCTATCGGCAGCGCCAGTTGCCGCACCATGTTGTTCAACACCAGGCATTGCTGGTAATCCTTCTTGCCGAAAATCGCCGAGTGCGGGTTCACCATATTGAATAATTTCAGCACCACGGTCGCGACACCGCGAAAATGTCCTGGCCGCACCGCGCCGTCGAGCATGTGTTGAATATCGGGCGGCTCAACGATGTAGGTCTGCGGCTCGGGGTAAATTTCACCTTCGTCGGGTGCGAACACCACATCAACGCCCGCGGCTTCGAGTTTTGCGCAATCCGCGGTGAGCGTGCGCGGATAGCGGTCGAAATCCTCGCGCGGGCCGAATTGCAGACGGTTCACAAAAATGCTCACCACCGTGCATGCCGCGCGCGGCTTGGCGATGTTGATCAGCTGAATGTGCCCTGCATGCAGGTTGCCCATGGTGGGCACGAACACGTTGTTGGGCACGCGCTGCAGGCGCTCGCGCAGGGCGGCGACGGAATGAATGATGTCCATTTGGGAGGAAAATGTTGAGTGTTGAGTGTTGAGTATTAAGTTTTGAGTTGACCTCGGCGCAAGTGTAGAGGTGCTTATAACTCAACACTCAACACTCAAAACTTAACATTTCTTTATGGGTTAGCTCACACACTCAAACAAACGAATGTTCGCGATCGGGAAACGTTTTGGCCTTGACTTCTTTTACATAACGTTCAACCGCGACCTGTATGGAACCTGCCCCCTGCATGAAATTTTTAACGAACTTGGCTTTTTTGCCCGGGAACACATCGAGCATGTCATGCAGCACCAGCACCTGGCCTGCGCAATCGACACCCGCGCCGATGCCGATGGTGGGAATGGCCAGTGCCGCGGTGACCTCCTTCGCCAGCAGCGATGGAATGGCTTCGAGCACCAGCATGCCCGCACCCGCCTGTTCGAGCAGCTTGGCGTCTTCGAGCAAACGCTCGGCGTCGCTCTGCTGGCGGCCCTGTACTTTGTAACCGCCGAGTTGATGCACCGACTGCGGCGTGAGACCAAGGTGCCCGCACACGGGTATGCCGCGCTGCACCAGATAGGCTACGGTTTCGGCCATAGCGGCCCCTCCTTCCAGCTTTACCATCTGCGCGCCGGCAGCCATGATTTCAGCCGCGTTGCGAAAGGTTTCCGCCGGGCTCAACTGAAACGTGCCGAACGGCATGTCGCCGATAACGAACGCGCGCTTGGCGCCCCGCGCCACGCACGCCGTGTGATACACGATGTCACGCAAGGTGACTGGCAGTGTGGTTTCGTGCCCCTGTAAAACGTTGCCCAGCGAATCGCCAATCAGCAGCGTTTCCACACCTGCCGCTTCTAGCAGCGCGGCGAAACTCGCGTCGTAACAGGTCAGCATGGTGATCTTGTCACCGTCCTGGGTCATTTTGTGAAGCGTGGAAAGGGTGATTCTCATGTATTTTACCAATAAAAACAATAAGTTACGATATACAACCAGGCTCAACGCCCGGAACTGAAGAATTCACGCGGGCCGCGCATTGCGACAATGCGCTGCAACAATAAATCAAAATCAGGTGCCGAATCAACAAAGTTTAAATTATCCGAGTTCACGATCAGCAGCGGCGCCGCATCGTATTGATGAAAGTAGCGCGTGTAAGTATCGCTCAAACGCAGCAGATATTCGTCGCTGATGCTGCGTTCGTAACTTGCCGCGCGCTTTTGCACGCGCTCGATCAGCGTCTGCGGCGCGGCTTGCAGATAAATGACCAGGTCGGGCACCGGCAGTTGCAAACTCAGGTGCGCGTAAATTTGCCGGTAGAGTTTCAGTTCATCGTCATGCAACGTCAGGCCTGCGAACAGCGGGTCTTTCTCGAACATGAAATCGGCAAAAGTTGCCTTACGGAACAGATCCGACTGCGCCAGATTGCGCACCTGTTCCGCGCGCTGAAACAAAAAGAACAACTGCGCCGGCAAGGCATGGCGCTGTGGATCGCGATAAAAGTCTTCAAGAAATGGATTTGCGCCGGGGTCTTCGAGCAACGCCGAGCCGTCGCAGTGTTCCGCCAGCAGACGCGTGAGACTGGTTTTGCCGGCGCCGATGGGGCCTTCCACCACCACGTAACGCAAACGATCGGGTAATACTTGCCATTTCATGCAGCGATTTCTTTCAATACGCTGACACTCGTGGTGTCCAGGTTTTGCAGCAGATCACACACCCGCCCGCGGCCCGGCACCTGCACCACGGGCGCAATCTGCGCCAGCGGCACCAGCACGAACGCCCGCTCATGCATACGCGGGTGCGGCACCGTCAACCCCGGCTCGCGTATCACGCGCTCGCCGTAAAGCACAATATCCAAATCCAGCGTGCGCGGCGCATTCGCAAACTCGCGCACACGCCCGTGCTCGCGCTCAATCGCAAGCAGTGCCTCGAGTAAGGCGCGCGGCGTAAGCGCAGTGCGGATCGCCGCCACCGCATTGACAAAATCCGGTTGATTCACATAACCCACTGGCGCGCTGCGATACAGGGACGACTGCGCGATAAGTTGTGTATCAGGCAAACGCGCCAGCGCGGCAAACGCCGATCGCAACTGGCGCCGTGGTTGCTGGAGATTGCTGCCGAGCGCGATATACGCAACGTCCAAGGTGACGCTCACGCTTCTGGCGCGGCCACGCCATCACCGTGCGCTCGCGGCTTTCTGCGGCGGCGGCGCTTCTTCGGCCCGCTGTCGGGCGCCAGCATGCGCTCGCGCTCAGCCGCATCGGCATCCTGAAACTGCGTCCACCAATCGCCGATTTCCTGGTCGATCTCACCGCTCTCGCCACGCAACAACAGAAAATCATAGCCTGCGCGAAAGCGCGGCAATTCCAGCAAGCGATACGGACGGCGACCGGAGCGCTGTTCAAAGCGCGGTTGCATCGCCCAGATTTCCTTCATGTCGCCGCCGTAGCGCCGCGGTATCGCCAGCTTTTCCGCCTGCGTTTGCAACACCTGATCCATCGCCTTGTAGAGGGCCGGAATCGCGGGTACGCCGTTGGCTTCGATCAATTTCCAGGCGGCCAGTACTTCGTGCCACAGCAGTGTCGCGAATAAAAACGCCGGTGAAACGCCTTTGTCACCGCGGATGCGCGCATCGGTGTTCTTCAGTGCCAGCATCACGAAACGTTCACCCAGCGGCTGCTCCAGTATCACGTCCAGCATTGGCAGCAGGCCGTGGTGCAGGCCGTCCTTGCGCAAGTGCTTCACCGTCTCGAGCGCATGCCCGGACAGCAACAACTTCAGCATTTCGTCGAACAAGCGTGCGGGCGGCACGTTCGATAACAATTCAGCGAGTTCGCGTATCGGCTTGCGCGTTGCGGGATCGATGTCAAAATCCAGCGCCGCGCCAAAGCGCACCACGCGCAGCATGCGCACCGGGTCCTCGCGGTAGCGCTGCAGCGGATCGCCGATCATGCGCAGCCGCCGCTTGCGCAGATCCTCGACGCCACCGTAATAATCGTACACCTGCTGCGTGGCCGGATCGTAGAACAGCGCATTGATAGTGAGGTCGCGGCGCAGCGCGTCCTGCGCCTGATTCCCGAACACATTGTCTCGCAGAATACGGCCGTGCTCGTCGGTCCTGCCTTTGCTGCCGGTATCTTCAGCGTCGCTGGTATCGTGTGCGGCGCGAAAGGTGGAGACTTCCACCGTCTCGCGTCCGCACATCACATGCACGATCTGAAAACGCCGGCCAATGATGCGCGAACGCCGAAACAGGCCGCGCACCTCTTCCGGCGTGGCGCTGGTCGCTACATCAAAGTCTTTCGGCTCACGTTTGAGCAGCAGGTCGCGTACCGCGCCGCCTACCACGAACGCGGCAAAACCTTTGGCTTGCAGGGTGCTGGTAACGCTCAATGCGCAGGCGCTGATCTGCTCGCGCGCGACGCCGTGTTGCTTGAATGCAACCACCTGCGCGGCGGACTTACCGCGCCCGCCAAATACCCTTCCGGAAAACACCCGGCCGATCAGCTTTTTGATCATGAAGTGCGGATTATATCGCGGGCACAAAGCCCGCCTGCGGTTTATCGCCGGCAGGCAGTAGCGCGCAGCCGAACAGGGTCTCAAGGTTTTTCTGCGTCAGAACCCCGCGCGCCTCGCCCGCGCGAGCGCCGCCCACCCCATCGAGCAGCAGCGCGTGGGTACATACCCGTGTGGGCCACAGTACATCATGCAGCACCATGACTATGCCGTGATTTTTCCTGTTATCGCGAGCCAATGCCGCCACCACTTCCAGCATCTGCATCTGGTAGCGCAAATCGAGATGCTGCAAAGGCTCATCCAACAACAGGTAGCGCGGCGCCTGTGCCAACAGTTGCGCGATGCGCACGCGCTGACGCTCACCGCCCGACAGCGTGGCGTAACGGCGCGCGGCAAAATCCGTCAACCCCACCTGATTCAAAGCGGCCTGAGCAGCGGCTTCATCGTCACGCTGCCAGCCCAGCCACGCCGGCGCATTGGGGAAACTACCGAGACTCACGTATTCAAGTGCAGTGCCCCAGAATTCACCGTCCTCATGCTGCGGCAACACACCAACAGCGCGCGCGCGCGCGATAGCGTTTAGCGCCGCCAGCGGATCGCCATCCAGCATGACGCCGCCGTTCGCCGGCGCGGCAAGTCCGGCGAGGACATGGAGTAACGTGGTCTTGCCGCTGCCATTGGGGCCGAGCACGCCCCACACTTCGCCCGGCTGCACCGCGAATTCGAGGTCACCGCACAAGGTACGCCCCACGACCGACAGCGTGACATGCTTGCAAGCGAGGGTCACGCGCGCCGAGCCAGCAAAAACAGCATGCACGGCACGCCGATCAGCGCGGTGAATATACCCACCGGCAATTGCTGCGGCGCCCATAGTGTGCGCGCACAGGTATCCGCCAGCGTGAGAAAACTGCCGCCCGCCAGCACCGATACCGGCAGCAGCAAACGATGGCGCACCACACCCAACAAGCGCACCGCATGCGGCATCATCAATCCGACAAAGCCGATGGCGCCGCCCAGCATCACCGCCGCCACCGTCGCCAGCGCCGCGCCGAAAAAAACCATCAATTGCAGCGCAACCACGCTCACGCCCAACGAACGCGCCTTGGCGTCACCCAAACCGAGTATATCCAGACGTGCCGCCAGTGCTACCGCGCCCAGCGTCAACGCCAGCAGTAACACAGCAGCAGCGAGCGAATTCTCGGCATAGGATAAATCTCCCATCAGCCAGAACAACATGCCCTTGAGCTGCGCGCTGGGCGCGAGCACCAGTATCAAACTTGTCAGCGCCGCGAATCCCGCCGATAAAACCACGCCCGACAACAACAAGCGATAGATATTCCATTGCCCGCCGCGAAACGTAACGCCGAACACTATCGCTATCGCAGCAATCGCGCCGATCAGCGCCGCGGCGTTCACCATTGCCAGTCCCGCACCCAGTGTGATGGCCCCCAGCGCGCCCAGCGATGCGCCACCCGAAACACCCAGTATGTACGAATCCGCCAGCGCGTTTCGCAGCAGCGCTTGCAACAGCACGCCCGCCAGCGCGAGCAATCCGCCACAGGCGAATGCCGCCAGCGCGCGCGGCGCACGCAGCCGCCAGATGATGTCGTGCTCGATGCCCGACGTGGAAGTGAAAATGCTTTGCAGGACCTGAGTTGGGGTGAGCGATACCGAGCCGAATAGCAGCGCGATGAAATAACTGGCGATGGCGACAGCGGCGGCCCAGGCGAGCGGAGGGACGAAGCGCATTATTTACTAGCCAATCATTCACCCAAGCGACATCACCGGCCACCCGTGCGCTTCAGCATGCGCCCGCAACGTGTCATCCGGATCCACCGCCACCGGATGACTCACCAACTCCAACAGCGGCAAATCGTTATGCGAATCGCTGTAAAACCAGACCTTCTCATACGAACGCAAGGTCTCGCCCCGCGCCGCCAGCCACGCTTCCAAACGCCTGGGCTTGCCCTTCTTAAAGCACGGCAGGCCGGTGACGCCGCCAGTGAATTCACCCTCACGCTGCTCCGGCTCGGTTGCAATCAAATGCTCAATGCCGAACACCCGCGCAATCGGTGCGGTGACAAAACTGTTGGTGGCGGTAACCACCACCCGCACATCCCACATGTGCTTGTTCACCAGGGCGCGCGCGGAAGCGCGCAACATCGGATAGATTTTTTTAATCATGTATTCGGCGTGCCAGCGATCGAGCAGCGCGCGCGGATGGCGCGACAGCGGCTTTAACTGAAAATCAAGGAACGCATGAATGTTGAGCGTGCCCGCTTTGTATTGGTCAAAAAACGCCTGGTTCTGCGCTTCATACAGTTCGCGGTCGAGCACGCCCTGCTCGATCAAAAACTGCGCCCACTCGAAATCGGAATCGCCGGCGAGCAGGGTGTTGTCGAGGTCAAATAGCGCTAGGTTCATGGTGGTGTTTAATGGCGTTTATTTATCACGCAGCAGCACTGCCCGCAGCAGCGGCAGCGTCACCGCTCGCTTGGTTTCGAGCGAATGGCGATCCAGCGCGTCCAGCGTCGCGAACAATGCACCCATGTCGCGCGGCGCGCGGGCGAGCAGGTAGGCGATCACTTCACTCGCCAGCGTGAAGCCGCGCGCGTGTGCATGTTGCGCCAGCGCCTGCGCTTTTTCTTCATCGTTCAGTGCGTGCACCTGCACCACCAGCCCCCAACCCAGCCGCGTCAGCAGATCGGCGCGCAGTTTGAGTTGCACCGGCGGCACGCGCCCGCTGGCGATCAGGCTGCCGCCCTGTTCACGCAGCTCATTGTAGCAGTGGAACAGCGCCACTTGTGCGTCGCTGCCCAGGCGCTCGACATCATCGGCGGCGAGTCGCGGCGCATCATCATCAAACACACTGTCGGCTGCGCACGCGATGTACTTCGAGCGCGCATCCGCGGTTGCCGCTTTCAGCAAATGCGTGCGCCCGCAACCGGCCGCGCCCCACAGGTATACGAAGCGCTCGCCGCTGCCGGCAAGCGCCGCGCGCAAATGTGCCAGCGCCTCGGCGTTGCGGCCCACGACAAAATTATCGAACGTTGGCGCAGGCGGCGTCGTAATGTCCAGCGCGAGCTGCCTCATAAGGTTGGGTTGTTACCCTGATACATGCCACTGGCCAGATATTGGCCCCGCACATGGCGCAGCCACACCAGCAGTGCAGCACTTGCGGGAAGCGCGAGCAAGATGCCGGTGAAACCGAACAACTGGCCGAACGCGAGCAGCGCGAAGATCACCGCTACCGGGTGCAACCCTATGCGGTCGCCCACCAGCCACGGCACGAACACCGAGCCTTCGAGCACGTTGCCGATGACGAACACCACCCAGATCCACGCCAGATGCGTGAGGTCGCCGAACTGCAACACACCGGTCAGTGTGGCGAGCAGCGCACCGCTGATCACGCCCAGGTACGGCACGAAGGTCAGGCAGCCGGCCAGCAGCCCCACCGACAGTGCATAATCGAGCCCGACCAGCCACAGCGCGATGGTGTAATACACCGCCATCAGCAGCATCACCAGCAACTGTCCGCGCAAAAACTCGCCCAGCACGGCATCGATTTCCCTGAGCAAGCCGGACACCGTGTCGTTCCAGTGGCGCGGAACCAGCGTCGCCGCCTGTGAAACCATGTTGTCCCAATCGCGCATGAAAAAGAACAGCACCAGCGGCGTCAGCACCAGGGTGCCGATGAGACCCAGCAGCGCCAGCCCGCCGCTTTTCAATGTGGGCAGCAGTTGCACCGCGAAACCCTGCACTTCCTTCGCGTGTTCGGTAAGCCAATCCTTGAGCAGCGCGGTGTCGAGCTCAACGCCAAAATGCTGCTGCAGCAGCGGCCCCAGATTAAGCTTGATCCAGTCCACGAATTGGGGAAACTGGGTGACGATGGTTTTCACCTGCTTGGTTACCAGCGGCATCAGCACCAGCAGCATTACCAGAATCACGCCGGCGATCAGCGCCAGTGCAATGCTCACTGCCAGCGTGCGCGGCAGCCGCCGCGACATGCGCCCGACCAGCGGGTTGAAGATGTAGGCCAACACTGCCGCCGCCAGAAACGGCGCTAGTATCGGGCTTAGAAAATAAATCAGCGCGCAAACGGCGGCCGCCACCGCCAGCCACCAGCCATGCCGGGCCTGGCGCGCGGCGCCGGAATCGAGAGTATTCATGTCAACCCTTCAGATGCGGTGTATAGCGGCCGCCTGCACCTTAGCGCGTAGCGGTCTGCAACTCAAGCCGCGGCATCGGATGCGGGCGGGTCTGCCGGTGGCGGGCGCTTGCGGAAGCGGTCCCAAATCCAATGCGCGTAGCCCGACAGCAAATACAGCAGAAACACCGCAAATAACAATTCGGGCAGGGTGCTGGCGAATACGAACAAAAACACAAATCCCATCGCGATGCCCACCAGCGCCGAAAACGGCACGCTCTTGCGCAAATTGATGTCTTTGCCGCTGTAGAACTTCAGATTGCTCACCATCGTCAAGCCGGTAAACACGGTCAGGCCCCAGGCGATCCATTTCACATCCACGCCCTTGATTTGATACTCGTTCATCGCCCATACCAGCCCCGCCAGCACGCACGCGGCGGCGGGACTCGGCAAACCCTGAAAGTAACGCTTATCAATGACGTCATGATTGGTATTAAAGCGCGCGAGGCGCAGCGCAGCGCACGCGCAATAGATAAACGCGGCGATCCAGCCGAGCTTGGTGGAGAGCCACGGCCCCAGCACCGGCACGGTTTTTGAAAAAGCGAAATCCCGCAACGCCCAGGTGTAAACCACCAGCGCGGGTGCCACACCAAACGACACCATATCGGACAGGCTGTCGAGTTCCGCGCCGAAATCACTTTGCGTGCGCGTGAGCCGTGCAATGCGGCCATCAAGCCCGTCCAGCACCATAGCGGCAAAAATGCCGATTGCCGCATATTCAAAGTGCTCGTTCATCGCCTGCACAATGGCGTAAAAGCCCGAGAACAACGCCGCCAGGGTAAACAGGTTCGGCAGCCAGTAGATGCCGCGCCGGCTGAAACGGTTTTTGATAAACGGACGATTGCCGCCGGGCGGAAAGTTCATGGCAGCACCGCAACGACGGACTGCGTCGCATACACGATGTCACCTACCGCCACGCGTGGCGTGGCATCGAGCGGCAGATACAGATCGATACGCGAGCCGAAGCGGATGAACCCGAAGCGTTCGCCACGCGCGAGTTGCTGTCCGGTTTTCGCGTAACAAAGAATGCGCCGCGCCACCAAACCCGCCACTTGCACGCAGGTGACATCGGCGCCCGCGGGTGTTTTGATCCACAGCACGGCGCGCTCATTTTCAAGCGAGGCCTTGGCCAGCGCCGCATTGAAAAAGCGACCCGCGAAATACCAGGTGTTGCGCACCTCGCCATCCACCGGGCTGCGATTCGAGTGGGCATTGAATACGTTCATGAACACGCTGATTTTCAGCGCCTCGCGATTCAGGTAAGGGTCCCGCGCATGCTCCACCACCATCACGCGCCCGTCTGCGGGTGACAGCACCGCGCATGGGTCAGCAGGAATTGCGCGCGGCGGATCGCGAAAAAACTGGATCATGAACAGCAGCAGCATCCAGAAAAACACCGCCGTCGCCCATCCCGCGAAAGCATGCACGGCAACTGCCACCACCAACGCCAACGCGATAAATGGCCAACCTTCGCGGGCGATGATGGGGTGGGGGTAGGGCATCGGTGAACGGGTGAACGAGTGAACGGGCGCTGGGGAACTTACCCGTTCACTTATTCACGCCTTTCAATTCTTCGACTGATCCACCAGACGATTGCGCTTGATCCACGGCATCATGTCGCGCAGTTTTTCACCGACAACCTCAATCGCGTGCTGTTTGCCGATGCGGCGCAGGGCGTTCAGCTTGGTGGCGCCGGTCTGGTTTTCGAGCAGGAATTCCTGCGCGTAGGCGCCGGTCTGGATTTCCTTCAAGATTTTGCGCATCTCGTTCTTGGTTTCTTCGGTGATGATACGCGGGCCGCGGGTGAAATCACCGTACTCGGCATTGTTCGAAATCGAATAACGCATGTTGGCGATGCCGCCCTCGTACATCAAATCAACGATCAGCTTCAGCTCGTGCAGGCATTCAAAATACGCCATCTCCGGCGCGTAGCCGGCTTCGACCAGCGTCTCAAAACCCGCCTGCACCAACGCCGTGCAGCCACCGCACAGCACCGCTTGTTCACCGAATAAATCGGTCTCGGTTTCTTCCTTGAAGGTGGTTTCGATGATGCCGGCCTTGCCGCCGCCGATCGCCGCCGCGTACGACATCGCCATATCGCGCGCCTTCTGGGACTTATTCTGATGAATCGCAATCAGCATCGGCACACCACCGCCCTGGGCATAGGTGCTGCGCACGGTGTGGCCCGGCGCCTTGGGAGCCACCATCACCACGTCGAGGTCGGCGCGCGGCACCACCTGGTCATAATGAATGTTAAAGCCGTGCGCAAACGCCAGCGTGCCGCCTTTCTTGATGTTGGGTGCGACGTCCTCGCGGTAAACCTTGGCGATATGCTCGTCGGGCATCAGCATCATCACAAAGTCAGCGCCTTTGACGGCTTCGCCGACATCCTTCACGGACAATCCCGCGTTGCGGGCTTTGTCCCAGGAGGCGCCGCCCTTGCGCAAACCCACGGTCACTTTGCCACCGGACTCTTTAAGATTCAGCGCATGCGCATGGCCCTGCGATCCGTAGCCTATGATGGTTACTTTTTTGCCTTTGATCAGTGAAAGATCGGCATCCTTGTCGTAATAGACGTTCATGATATTTTCCTTCGTTGGTAGGGTGAAACACAAGGCGCGGTGCGCTATCGTGCACCTGCGCCCCGCTGCAAATCGGTGGACTCGCTAAACGCTAAACTTTCAGCACCCTGTCGCCTCGTCCTATGCCGGAAGCCCCGGTGCGCACGGTCTCAAGTATCGCGGCGCTTTCGATGGCCTTGAGGAACGCATCGAGCTTGGACCCGGTGCCGGTCAATTCGATGGTGTAATCCTTGTCGGTGACATCGATGATACGGCCACGGAAGATGTCGCACATGCGTTTCATTTCCTCGCGATCCTTGCCCACAGCGCGCACTTTGACCAGCATCAACTCACGTTCGATGTGTTCGCCGTCGGACAGATCAACCACTTTGACCACATCGATCAGCTTGTTGAGTTGTTTGGTTATTTGCTCGATAACTTCGTCAGAACCGCTGGTGACCACGGTCATGCGCGACAGTGTCGCGTCTTCGGTGGGCGCCACGGTTAACGATTCGATATTGTAGCCACGCGCGGAAAATAGTCCCGCCACGCGCGACAAGGCGCCGGCTTCATTCTCCAGCAATACTGAAATGATATGTCTCATCTTGTTACGCTTATACCAGGGTCATTTCCGACAAGCCCTTGCCGGCGGGCACCATCGGAAACACGTTTTCGGTCTGATCGGTAATGAAATCCATGAACACCAGGTCCTTCTTGCGCGCGAAGGCTTCCTTCAACGCCGCTTCTACATCGGACGGTTTGTCGATGAGCATGCCGACGTGTCCGTACGACTCCGCCAGTTTCACAAAATCCGGCAGCGCATCCATGTACGATTCCGCGTAGCGGTTGCCATGAAAAAACTCCTGCCACTGCCGCACCATGCCCATGTAACGGTTGTTCAGATTCACCAGCTTGATCGGCAATTTATATTGCTTGCAGGTCGAAAGTTCCTGTATGCACATCTGAATGCTGGCCTCGCCGGTAACGCAAGCCACCGTCGACTTCGGGTTGCCGAGTTGCGCACCCATCGCGGCAGGCAAGCCAAAGCCCATGGTGCCGAGGCCGCCGGAGTTGATCCAGCGCCGCGGCTTGGTGAATTTGTAAAACTGCGCGGCCCACATTTGATGCTGCCCCACATCCGAGGTGATGATGGCATCGCCCTTGGTGATTTCATAGAGCTTTTGCACCACGAACTGCGGCTTGATAAGGGCGCTGGCGCGGTCATACTTCAGACAATCGCGGCCGCGCCATTCTTCGATCTGCGCCCACCAGCTTTTGAGCGCCGGGGCGTCCGCCACAACTTTGGCGGCTTCCAGTTGTTTGTTGAATTCCCTGAGCACATCGCGCGCATTGCCAACGATGGGCACATCGACCTTGACACGCTTGGAGATGGACGAGGGATCCACGTCAATATGAATGATGGTGCGCTGCGGATCAAAGAAATGTTTCGGATTGCCGATCACACGGTCATCGAAACGCGCGCCGATCGCGAACAGCACGTCGCAATTCTGCATTGCGAGATTGGCTTCGTAAGTGCCATGCATACCGAGCATGCCGACAAACTGACGGTCGGTCGCCGGGTAGCCGCCAAGTCCCATCAAGGTGTTGGTGCAGGGAAAACCCAGGGTTCTCACCAACTGCGTTAATTCCACCGACGCATCGCCAAGAATCACACCGCCGCCGGCATAGATCATCGGGCGCTTGGCGGTGGCCAGCAATTGAATGGCTTTTTTGATTTGCCCGGGATGACCCTTGCTCACCGGGTTGTAAGAACGCATATTTACCTTATCCGGGTATGAAAACTCGGCTTTGGCGGCAGTAATATCCTTGGGTATATCCACCACCACCGGACCCGGACGCCCGGTGGCGGCGATGTAGAACGCTTTCTTGATGGTGCTGGCAATATCCTTCGCTTCGCGCACCAGGAAATTGTGTTTGACGCATGGGCGGGTAATACCCACCGTGTCGCACTCTTGAAACGCATCTTCGCCGATGGCGTAGGTGGGCACCTGGCCGGTGATCACTACCAGCGGTATGGAATCCGTGTACGCAGTGGCGATACCGGTAACAGCATTGGTTACGCCAGGCCCGGAAGTGACCAGCGCTACGCCCACCTTGTTGGTCGAACGCGCGTAGCCGTCTGCGGCGTGTAAAGCGCCCTGCTCGTGGCGCACCAGTATGTGCTTGACCTTGTTCTGCTTGAACAACTCGTCGTAAATATAGAGGACGGCGCCGCCTGGATAGCCAAACACATGCTCGACGCCCTCTGCCTGAAGGCAACGAATTACAATCTCGGCACCGGTTAATTGCATGGCAAACGTAACCCTAGTAAAAGATAGGCCCAAAACGGACGCATGAAAGAGCGAGCGGCTGAAAGCCACAGCCCAAATTTAAGCGCGCGGAAACCTTATAGACTACCTTTTACGGCGCGCCGGGTCAAGGGAGATTTAGTAAAACTGTTTTGTAAACAGTATGATAGCTGCATTTCATCAGGCGGGTTCGCGATCCCTTTCGCGGTCTTCGCGCGCTTTTGCTAAGATGCGCGGGAACGGTCAGGGCGCGCTGCCGCTGTCACCGCGAGTAACGCTGGCGGAACTACGGCTCGGCTGCGCGGTGAATCGCAACAGAGTAAATTGCACATAGAGGCAGCCGAACTGGCTACATACAAGGAACTGGCGGACTTCCTCGCCGAGGTGGAACGCCGCGCCTACAAGCAGGCCATGTATGCCGTGCGCGACGAACATACCGCGTTGGATATCGTTCAGGATGCGATGCTGAAACTGTCGGAAAAATATGCTGATCGACCGCCTGCAGAGTTGCCGCCGCTGTTTCAGCGCATCCTGCAGAACACGATTCGCGATTTTTACCGCCGGCAAAAAGTGCGGTCAATGTGGACTACACCCATATCCTCGTTGATCAATGAAGATTCCGAGGGCGATCACGATCCGCTGGAAACTCTGGAAGTCGAGAACGAGTCGGCCGACGCAGCGCCACCACTGCAACTACTGGAGCGCGCACAAACCCTTGCCTTCATTGAAAAGGCGCTGGCCAAGCTGCCACCCCGTCAACGCCAGGCCTTTGTTCTGCGTTATTGGGAGGAAATGGACGTTGCTGAAGCCGCACAAGCTATGGGTTGCTCTGAGGGCAGTGTAAAAACGCATTGCTCCCGCGCAACGCATACGCTCGCAGAAACGTTGAAAAAACAGGGTATTACGCTATGAATGCACAACAAGATCACGAGCTGGCAAGAAAAATAGTCGGGCTGCTCAATCAGGGCGCGCGTGAAATGGACGCCGCCACGGCGGCGAAATTGCTCCAAGTGCGTAAGGAAGCGCTTGCTCACTTTCAGCAAAGGCCGGCACACGCATGGGTTCCCGAATGGGCCGGCGCGGCCGCCGGTCGCCTTGGACTGGATCGATTTAGCGAACCGTTTAGTTATAATCTGCGTGCCGGATTTGTGCTTTTGGCGCTGCTGACGTCGCTTGCCGGTGTGGTCACATGGCAGACTTTTAGCCAGCAAGGCAGCGACATCGCGGATATCGACGAAGGCTTGCTTACCGGTGAGCTGCCGATCAACGCCTATCTCGACAAAGGTTTCGACTCGTGGTTAAAGCGGCCCTAATACTGATAACCAGCTTTTTTATCGCATACGGCGCCGCCGCGCAGCAAGCGCAGAACGGCGGCGCAACGGGTAAATCGCCGCGTCCGCTGTGGTCTGAGCTTTCACCGAAGCAGCAGGCTGTGCTCGCGCCGCTGGCAGCGGATTGGGACAAACTTGACACCACGCGCCGCAAAAAGTGGGTCACCATCGCCAACCGTTACCAGAAAATGAAGCCCGATGAACAGCAACGCCTGCAGACCCGCATGCAGGCGTGGGCGCAACTGACGCCCGCGCAACGCCGGGTCGCGCGCGAAAACTACAAAGCGTTGCGACAATTGCCGCGTCCTCAGCGCGGCGAACTGCGGCAAAAGTGGCAGCAGCATCAGCAGTCGCCCTCGCCGCCACCCGCCGCAACGGACGCTACGGCAGACACACCCGGCAAGTGACCACAGGCACGCCCGGCGCTGCCAACGTCGATGGCGCAAGCCGCGCAAGCTTAAAGCGGCGGCTCATCAGTCTCATCTACGAAGCCCTGATCCAGGCTGCCGTACTGTTGGCCGGCACGCTGCCGGTAGTGATGCTCACACGCACATGGGAACCCGTCATCGCACGCACCACCCTGCAGGTTTGGCTGGTGGTCCTTTGCGCCTGCTTTTATGTATGGCAATGGACGGGCACGGGACAGACGCTGCCCATGAAAACATGGGGGCTGCGGTTGGTATCGAAAGACGGTTCGCCGCTCAGCCGCACCCGCGCGCTGCTGCGTTACGCGGGTGCACTCGCCAGCGTTGCCACACTGGGCCTCGGCTTTGCGTGGGCGTTAGTGGATCGGGAGTCGCAGTTTCTGCACGATCGCCTGGCGGGCACCCGCCTGGTAACGACGGGTGAATGAGCGGATGCGCGGGGCAGCCTAGCGCCGCTCTTGCTGCCACAACATCGCCAACGCCATGCACAAAAACGCCGCTGTCGGCAACAACGCGCTGGCCGGCGCCGGCCAGTCATTCAGCAGACCCAGGTGCGCCGAAAGCTGATTCAGAAAATAAAATGCCAGTCCCAGCATGATGCCGGCGAATATGCGCCCGCCCACGCCGCCCTGACGCCGCTGAAAATACGCAAACGGCAACGCCAGTATCATCATCGTCAGCACCGCCAGCGGATAGGTGATCTTCGACCACAGGGCGATTTCGTAGCGCAGTGATTTCTGGCGATTCTCGCGCAAATGCTGCGCAAACGAATGCAGGCTGGTCGCCGACATTTGTTCCGGCTGCACCATCAACACGTTAAGCAATCGCGGCTCCAGCACCGAACTCCAGTCGGCCACCGACGTTTTTTCGACCGTAGTACGCACTTCGGTGAACGAGGTCGTTACAACGTCGCCCAGCAACCACTGGCGCTCGCCCTGATACACGCCACTTTGCGCCGAACGTACCGACCGCAAACGCAAAGCGTCGTCGAATTCATATATGTGCACACCTTTCAGTTGTCCGGCGCTGGTCACTTCGCGCACATTGATAAAACTTTTGTCATCCTTCAGCCACAACCCGGAGCGAAACTCCTGCGCGACGATGCCGGTGATCGCGCGCGAACGCAATTGCTGCGCCAGTTGCTCCGACACCGGCCCGATGTATTCGCCAAAACCAAAGGTCAGCCCCGCGAACAGCAGCCCCGCGCTTAATATCGCGCCCAGCACGCGTGTCACCGACACCCCCGCCGTGCGCATCACCGTGTATTCGGAACTGGCCACCAGTTGCGCCAATGCAAACAGGGTGCCGATCAGCGCGGCTATCGGAAAAATCTCGTAGACATGCGTCGGCACCGACAACAGCACATGGCGCACCACGTGCCGCAGTTGATAGCCGCCGCGGCCCAGGTCTTTAATCTCTTCAACCAGATCAAAGAACGCAAACAGCATCAACAGCGCCGCCATCACCATGGCGCTGGCCAATACAATCTCGCGGACAATATAACGGCGCAGCGTTTTCATCTCATTGCCGTTTCATCAACCGCCGCAACGAAAACACACTGAGCCGGTGGTAGAACAGCGCAATTAACAGCACCGCCACCGTCGCATGCACCAGCAGCAGGCCCGGCGCCAGCGCGATGCGCGATTGCGCGATATACGCCTGCACCACCGACAGCAGATTGACGTAAATCATGTACACGAGTACTGCGATAATCAGGTTGATCGAACGGCCGGCACGGGGATTAACGAAGGCGAGCGGGATCGCCAGCAGCGCCAGCAAGAGTGCGCTCAACGGCAGGCCGATGCGCCACGACAATTCACCCAGATGGCGCGGTTCGTCCTGCTCTATCAACGCCAGTGTGTGCGTATTTTTGGTGCCCGGCGCGCGCAGCGCTTCGCGCGCTTCGATGCGCATGGCGTGGCGCTCGAATTCATAAATCCTGAAATCTGCGCGGCCCGGTGCACCCTCGTAACGGTGCCCGTTCAGCAACACCAAAAAGCGATCGCCGTTGGGCGCGGTTTCCTGAAACCCTTGCCGCGCCACCATGACGCCGACTTTGCCGTGCTGCGTGGAACTTACAAAAACGTTGGCGACGTGATTGTCGCTGCCGGAAACCGCTTCGACAAAATAAACACGGTCGGCCTGCCGTGATTCGCGAAACACGCCCGGCAACAGGGAAGACGCATCGTCGCGGCTGTCGAGAATTTTGCGATAGTCCTCGGCCTTGCCCGCGGCCCACGGCGACAGGCCCAGCCCCAGCAGCGCAATGGTAAACACCAGCGGCAGCGCAAACATCAGCACCGGCTTGATCCAGCGCGCGAGGCTCAAGCCGCCCGAAAACCACACTACCATCTCCGAATCGCGGTAAGCACGGCTGATGGTCATCAGCACGGCTATGAACAGCGTCAGCGACAGCAGCGTCGGCAGCAATCCGATCGAGGTAAAGCCCAGCAACGCGATCACGCTGGTCGAAGTGATCGAGCCGCCCGCCGCCAGCGCCAGCAACCGCACCAGTTGCGTGGTAAGCACTATGCCCAGCAACACCAGAAAAGTTGCCAGCGCGGTACTGGTTAACTCGCGCAGCAGGGTCTTGTGAAATAGCATGCGGGCATTTTGCTTTTCAGGGAAAAACCGCCGATAATCAGAACCCTATCGCTGCACATTTTTCGATGTGTTGCGGTGAGTTTCAATGTGTTTCGATGAGGAGTCTGCCGTGGAATTTAGCACAAAAAGCATTGCGCCGGGATTGTCAAAAACCGGCTGCGCGGTTGTGGGTGTATTCGAATCACGCAAACTTTCAGCGCCTGCCGCCGCACTCGATGGCGTGGCAAAAGGTTATCTCACACAAGCCGTGAAAAGCGGTGACATGGATGGGCGTGCCGGTAGCGTATTGATGCTGCACCGAGTGCCCCACAGCGCCTGCGAACGCGTGCTGTTGGCCGGACTGGGGCCGGAAAAATCGTTCAATGAAAAAGCGTTTCGCAACGCGCTGGGTAGCGCGCTACGCGCTGTCAGCGCCACCGGAGCGGTGGATGCGCAACTTCATCTTACCGCGCTGGACGCTGGCGCTTCAGACATCACCTGGCGCGTCACACAGGCGGCCATGCTTGCCATCGACGCGGCCTATCGCTTTGAACAAATGAAAAGCAAGCGCGAGAATCCGCCCGCGGCGTTGCAGCGGCTTACCTTCACCTACGCCCAGGCCAGAGAGCGCAAAGGCGCGCAACGCGGGCTCGCGCAAGGCGTCGCGTTGGGCCACGGCGTGAGCCTCGCCAAGGATCTCGGCAATCTGCCGGGCAATGTGTGTACACCCGCCTACCTCGCGCGTGAAGCGCGCGAACTCGGCAAGCGCTACAAAATGAAAGTCAAAGTGCTGGAACGCGCTGACATGAAAAAACTCGGCATGGGCTCACTGTTGTCTGTAGCGCGCGGCAGTGCGGAACCGCCCAAGCTGATAGTGCTTGAATATAACGGCGGACCGCGGCGTCAAAAGCCTGTGGTGCTGGTCGGCAAAGGCGTAACCTTCGACACCGGCGGCATATCGCTCAAGCCCGCGTCAGAAATGGACGAAATGAAATTCGACATGAGCGGCGCGGGCAGCGTGTTGGGCGCCTTGCGCGCCATCGGCGAAATGCGTCTGCCGCTGAACGTTGTCGGCATTATTCCCGCCACCGAAAACATGCCCGGCAGCCGCGCCACCAAACCCGGCGATATCGTCACCAGCATGTCGGGGCAGACGGTGGAGATTTTAAATACCGATGCCGAAGGGCGCCTGATCCTGTGCGATGCGCTCACCTATGCCGAACGTTATCAACCAGTGGCGGTGATCGACATCGCCACGCTCACCGGCGCGTGCGTGATCGCGCTCGGCCACGTGGTCAGCGGTCTGTTCGCCAACGACGAACCCCTGGCGCATGAAATTCTGGCGGCGGGAGACACCATACACGACCGCGCGTGGCGCCTGCCGTTGCACGATGAATATCAGGATCAACTGAAGAGCAATTTCGCCGATTTCGCCAACATCGGCGGGCGTCCGGCGGGCGCGGTGACCGCGGCCTGCTACCTGTCGCGTTTCGCCAAGAAATTCAAATGGGCGCATCTGGATGTTGCGGGTACCGCGTGGAAATCCGGCAAGGAGAAAGGCTCCAGTGGACGGCCAGTGCCGTTACTGACCCAGTTCCTGATCGGCCGCACGATACAGAAGTGATGATCGTTGAAATAAAAAATATTGTTTAAAATCAATAGTTTATACTGATACCACGAGCGTGCTGCACCACCCCGTCCAGCCCTCAAACTCATGACCCAGATCGATTTCTACACCCACGCCGGCAGCAAACTGCATGTCGCGTGCCGGCTCGCCACGAAAGCGTATGCACAAGGCCTGCGTGTCGCGGTGCTGTGTCCCGACGCCGCAACCGCGCAATCCTTTGACCGCATGCTGTGGGCCGCGTCGCCACTGGCGTTTGTGCCGCATTGCAGTGCCGCTCACCCGCTCGCCGCGCGCACGCCCATCGTCGTCGATCACGAAGGTATCGAGCCTGCGCATGACCAGGTACTGTTGAATATGCGTGCCGAATGGCCGCCGCTGTTCAGCCGTTTTCAGCGCTTGATTGAAATCGTCAGCGCGGACGCCGCCGATAGCGACCGCGCCAGCGCACGTGCACGATTCAAGTTTTACCGCGATCGCGGCTACCCGATCCGCACCCACGATCTTTCCGGCGCGAAGCCGTAACCCGTCCTATGGCCAAGGGCGAGGATCAGGACAAAGGTGACGAAATACTCGCGCGTGCCGACGCGCTGATCGGGCGTCACAAGCGCCCGCCACCACCGCTTGCCACCGTTCCACTGCCCGCTGCCGAGCTGGCGCTGTCAGACGATGATGGCATCCCCTTGTTGACAGACGTGGCGCTGCCCGTTCCCGCACCCCTGCGCGCCGCCATCGCGCCCGCTGCGGGAGTGATTTCGCGGGTGCAAAACCAGAACATGCAGCACACCGCTTATTTGCGCGTGATGTCGCAAGTCGATGATCGCATCACCAACGTGGTGCGTCAGCGCGTGCTGCCCGAAATCGGTTCCGCGCTGGAGCAAGCACTGACGCGCATCACCGATGATCTGAAAGCCGGTATCGGTGACATGGTGCGCAGTTCCGTGGAAGACGCCCTGCGCACGCACCTCGGCTCGCAACTGAGCGCACAATTGAATGCATTGCCCAAACCCGAAGGCGCCGCACGCGACGCCTCAATGGGGCCTCCCCCAACATCACCTTCCCCCGGCAAACCCATGGAACTCGCCAAGAGTTTTGAACCGGCTGCGATCGAAGCGCGCTGGTATCCCGAATGGGAAAAAAGCGGTTACTTCAATGCCGGCGCAGACGCCGCAAAGCGCGGGAACTATTGCATACTGCTGCCGCCGCCCAATGTCACCGGCACGCTGCACATGGGCCACGCCTTCCAGCACACGCTGATGGATGCGTTAACGCGTTACCAGCGCATGCGCGGGAACAACACGCTGTGGCAACCTGGCACCGACCATGCCGGCATCGCCACGCAAATCGTGGTGGAACGTCAGCTGGAAGCGCAAAACATTTCACGCCACGATCTTGGCCGTGACTCGTTCGTCGAGCGCGTGTGGCAATGGAAAGAGGCGTCCGGCTCCACCATCACGCGCCAGATGCGCCGGCTCGGCAGTTCCTGTGACTGGACGCGCGAACGCTTCACCATGGACGAAGGTCTGTCGCGCACCGTCACTGAAACCTTCGTGCGCTTGCACCAACAAGGCTTGATCTACCGCGGTAAACGGCTGGTCAACTGGGATCCGGTGCTGCAAAGCGCAGTGTCGGACCTGGAAGTGGAAGCGGTTGAGGAAGACGGCAAGCTGTGGCACATCCGCTACCCCATTGTTTCATCTGCTTCGGGCAAGAAAGGCTATCTGGTCGTCGCCACCACCCGTCCTGAAACGATGCTCGGCGACGTCGCCGTGGCGGTGCATCCTGACGACGAGCGCTACACCGCACTGATCGGTCACAATGTCGTGCTGCCGCTGTGCGGGCGCCAAATTCCTGTGATTGCCGATGACTTTGTCGATGCCGCCTTCGGCACCGGTTGCGTGAAAATTACCCCGGCGCACGATTTCAACGACTATCAGACCGGCCTGCGTCACCAGCTTGAACCGATCAGCATTCTGACGCTCGACGCAAAAATCAACGACAACGCGCCGCAGGCGTATCGTGGTCTTGACCGGTTTGCAGCGCGCGAGCGCGTGCTTGCCGACCTGCAAGCGCAGGGTTTGCTGGATAAAACCAGCCCGCACAGACTGATGGTGCCGCGCTGCGGACGCACCGATGCAATCGTCGAGCCCATGCTCACCGATCAGTGGTTCATCAAAATGGAATCGCTGGCGCAACGCGGGCTGGATGCCGTTGCGCTGGGCCAGCTCAAATTCGTACCCGAAAACTGGACCACTACCTATAATCAATGGCTCACCAACATTCAGGATTGGTGTATTTCGCGCCAGTTGTGGTGGGGCCATCGCATCCCTGCCTGGTACGACGCCGAAGGTAACATCTACGTCGCGCGCAGCCAGGCCGAAGCCATCGCGCAGTACGACGAAAAATTGCCCGAGCGGCTCGAGGCCGGAGAAAAAGTAGCGCTCGCGGCGCTGCGTCAGGATGAAGATGTGCTCGATACCTGGTACTCCTCGGCGTTATGGCCGTTCTCCACGCTCGACTGGACGCCGGACTATCCGGCGAAATCTAATCCCGCACTGGATCGTTATCTGCCCTCTTCGGTGCTGGTGACCGGCTTTGACATCATCTTTTTCTGGGTAGCGCGCATGGTGATGATGACACTGCACTTCACCGACAAAGTGCCCTTCCACGAGGTGTATGTGCATGGCCTGATCCGCGATGCGGAAGGCCAGAAAATGTCAAAATCCAAAGGCAACGTGCTCGACCCGCTGGACATAGTGGATGGCATCACGCTTGAAGCACTGCTCGCCAAGCGCACGACAAACCTGATCGATCCGCGTCAGGCGGAAAAAATCGCCGCTGCCACCCGGAAGCACTTCCCCGATGGCATCAACGCATTCGGCGCCGATGCATTGCGCTTTACTTTCGCCAGCCTCGCCGCGCCCGGCCGTGACATCAAGTTCGATCTCCAGCGCTGCGACGGTTACCGCAATTTCTGCAATAAATTATGGAATGCGGCGCGTTTTGTGCTGATGAACTGCGATGGCAAGGATGTGGGCCTGGACGACACCGCGCCGCTGGCGTATTCCAGCGCCGATAAATGGATTATCAGCCGCCTGCAGCGCGCGGAAGCCGAGGCGGCAAAGGCCTTCGGCGAATACCGTTTCGACAATCTCGCGCGCGCCATCTATACGCTGTTGTGGGACGAATACTGTGACTGGTACGTGGAATTCGCCAAAGTTCAGCTGAACACCACAAGCGCCGACGGCCAGCAGCGCGCCACACGCCGCACGCTGGTGCGGGTACTGGAATCGACGCTGCGGCTGGCGCATCCGGTGATGCCGTTTATCACCGAAGAACTGTGGCAAATCGTCGCGCCCCTAGCCAATAAATCCGGGCCGTCGATCATGCTGCAGGCGTATCCGGATGCCGATGCCGCGCGCATCGACGAGGCTGCGGAGCGCGATATCGACAGCCTCAAGCAACTGATCAACGCCTGCCGCACCTTGCGCAGCGAAATGAATTTGCAGCCGGGGCAGAAAGTACCGCTGATTGCGCAAGGTGATGCCGCCCAACTCGCGACTTACGCGCCGTACATGGCCGCGATCGCGCGGCTGAGCGAGGTGCGGATCGTGGATGCATTGCCGGCAGCCGACGCACCGGTGTCGATCGTCGGCGCATTCAAGCTGATGCTAAAAGTCGACATCGATAAAGCGGCGGAAAAGCAGCGTTACAGCAAAGAACAAGCGCGGATTTCGGGCGAGATCGGAAAGTCCAGGGCCAAACTGTCGAACTCAAACTTCGTCGAGCGCGCGTCGCCCACTGTGGTTGTGCAGGAGCGTGAACGCCTCGCCAAAAACGAGGCTGCGCTGGCGGAAATAGACGCACAACTGGCCAAGCTTGCGTCAGACACCTAGATGTAAGCGATTGTTTTGTCCGCCGAGCAATTCCGCCACAGCGCTCACGTCACGGCAGCCGATGGCGTAAATCTCGTCACGGCTGTGGCGCCCGGTGCCCTGCCCGTGCAACTGGCGGCGCAGGCCGCGCCGCGCGAAAACTGGTACCAGTTGCCGTAGCGGAAATTTAAGCCCCGAGAATGCCGCGTCATTGACCTTGGCGTATCCCGCATCTTCGATCCAGCGCGAGTACAACACCGGCCAGTACAGGCTTTCCTCAAACGTGCGCTGTATCACCACGCCGAGCCCGCGGCTCCGCGGTGTAAGCATTGCGTCGAGCGGGTCGCCGTAGGTTGCCTTCAGATAATCGATGATGAACGTCGAGTCGGCAACAATCTTGCCGTTGTCCTCAATGTACGGCAACTTGCCCTTGGGCGATTTGAACAGGTCTGCTCCGCGCGGGCATTCATAGGGCAGCCCCGCCATGCGCAAATAAGTTTCCACTTTCATGCAAAACGGGCTCATGTTGGGCAAGCCAAACGCGAGCGCGAACTGATACAGTTTTATCATGGCAGTATATAGATCAAAGAAACTCCTTCAGGGGCAAGGGCACACTTGAAGCGGAGCAGAAGGGACGGTCCGCAGGGTATATACAGCCCCCTGCCCAGACATCAGTTTGAATCGCACCCGTGACACCCCTCCTCGTGAGGGGTGTTTTTTTTGGGGGTAGAATCATGTTTCGAACCAGTACGCCACAGACGACAGAACAATCAATGACGCAAAAATATTCACAGACTTGGATCCCGCTGCTGTTGCTGGTGCTGGCGATTACCGCACTGTATGGACAATTCCTTTGGAACCCGATTGTGTTTGATGATCTGTATTTTTTCATGGTGGATAACGAAGGCAATCAGCCCGTCTCCAATTATCACTTTGCATTGCTTGAATTGCGTTCGCTGCCCTATGCCACGCTGGCCTGGACCAAAGATTGGTTCGGTCTGGACTTGATAGGTTTCCGGATGGGAAACTTGGTGCTTCATGCGGCAGTGGTGCTGGCATTGTTTTTTTCCCTGGCAGCCTTGTTTGCGGCGGTGTACGGCGAACACGGCAAGAATGAACTGAGCCCGCGCCGCGCCGCTTTTTTTGCCGCGCTATTGTTTGCACTGCACCCAGTGGCTACTTATGCGGCGGGATATCTGGTGCAGCGCACCATCATCATGGCTACGCTGTTTTGTCTGCTGGCCATGTTGACTTATGTGCATGGCAGCGTCCGGCAAAAGCCGTTATGGCTGTGGATGAGCGTGCCTTTTTATTATCTGGCGGCATTCTCCAAGGAGCACGCCATCATGTTGCCGGCCGTGCTGCTCGCATTGACCATATTGTTGCATGATGATTGGCGGACCAGGCTTAAACAGCGATGGGCAATCTTTGCCGCGTTGCTTGCAATTGCTGTGTTTGTAATAATGCTAAGAGGGTTTCTGGGTTCGGCGTATGAACTCAATGCGCCGGAAATGTTGCGCGAAACTGCTAATGAATTAGCATACCCGCTGAGTGTGATTACGCAGTCCTGGCTGTTTTTCAAATATGTGCTGTTGTGGCTTTTCCCTAACCCTGCATGGATGTCTATCGACATGCGCGAGCCATTCGCGCGGTCGCTGCTTTCCCCCTTTCTGCTGGCATTTTGCGGTTTTGTTGTGTGGGGTGTGGGCGCATTCTGGCTGCTGCTGAAACGAGGGAGGCTTGGTTTGGCCGGATTTGCCATGTTGTTTCCGTGGCTCATGTTTTTTACCGAGTTTGCTGCCGTGCGTATTCAAGAGCCGTTTGTGTTGTACCGCAGTTATCTGTGGGCTGTGGGGGCATTTTGTTTGTTGCCAGCGTTATTTTTCAGGGCTGAAGCGCGCATCGCCATGGTAGTACTGGGGGCAATTGCACTGGCGATGTTGCCGGTCTCGATGGAACGCCTGGCGACGTTTTCTCATCCGGTGGTATTGTGGGATGATGCGGAAAAGCTGGTCAAGGGACGTGCAGATTTGCCCGGGGCATACCGGATTTATTACAATCGGGGAACTGAACTGATCAAGATTGACAAACCGGATCAAGCCATAGCCGATCTGAAACAGGCCATAGCACTGAGCAGGGATTTTGCGGAGGGGTATGGCAACCTTGGCGCAGCCTATTTCAAAAATGAGGATTGGCAGAACGCGGTTACGTCGTTCAGCAAGGCTATCGAAATTGCCCAAAGCGCGGGAAAATCCTTAATTCCCCGCTATGTTTATGGTCGCGGAACGGCGTATGAAAAAATGGGCGAGATGGAGAAGGCTCAGGCCGACTACAAGGTGAGTTGCCAACTGGACAGCAGGACATGCGATAAAACGAGACCGGCGCCCAGCACGATATTGCCATAGCAGAAATGAGGGCTATGCTGTATAGCGTGTAGCTTGGCGCGCACCAGATGGAAGCTGAGGCTGTCAGCAACCAGGCGATACGGTGGTTGCTGTACGCGGCCGGCGATGTCGGCGATCAGGCGTGGCGCTTCCTCGTATACCACGCTAGACTAGGCGCGTTGACACGTTGCAGGAGAATTCAATGGAAGCCCTGGCCTCATTGGCAACCGCTGCCGGACTCGGCTGGGCCAGCGGCGTGCGCCTCTACGCTGTGGTGTTTTTTCTGGGCATGCTGCAATTTTTCGGCATCTACACCCTGCCCGCCGATTTACACACCCTCGGCAATCCGTGGGTAATGGGCGCTTCGGGCTTCATGTTTTTGGTGGAGTTCCTCGCCGATAAAATTCCCGGCTTTGATTCGGTGTGGGACGCCGCGCACACTTTTATTCGCATTCCCGCGGGCGCGCTGCTCGCCGCGGCAGCGGTGGCGGGGGGCGATGCCGGCCTCGGCGTGGCCGCGGCGATATTGGGCGGCGCGGTTGCCGCCGGCAGTCACGTCACCAAAGCCAGCACGCGCGCACTGATCAACACCTCGCCCGAACCCATGAGCAACTGGACAGCATCGTTCAGCGAAGACGCGCTCTCACTAGGCGCAGTGTGGATGGCGCTTGTCTATCCGCTGGTATTGCTTGCGTTTCTGGTGGTATTTTTCATACTCGCGATCTGGCTGCTGCCAAAAATCTGGCGCGGCTTGAAACGCGTGCTGGCGTCGATCCGGCTGTTAATGGGCAACCCGGCATCGGAACGTCATTAGCGCTCAGTAGCGCACGTCGCTGAACGGCACTTTACGCCCCACCAGACTTTCCAGCATGATCAGCTCCGCGTCCCGGTGGTTCACCATCGGCGCCGGTTCAATCAACGGGCCTTTGCTGGATTTGTCGGCCGACGCGAAAATATAGCGCGGCGCATCATGATAGGTAGTGGTTACCGTCACCACTTGCCGCGGATCCGCCAGCGGATTCAGTTCTGCCGAGCCGTAGCAGGTGCAGGCGTAGGTGCAATCGGGAATCACCTCGATGTAAAGGCCGGTGCCGCGGATGCCTATGGTTGCGGTGCGGGTAACGAGCTGCACGCGGTTGCCGCGCACAAACACCGATAACACTTTGCCCGCCAGCACGCGCATCGTGCCTTTGGCCACTGCGCTGCCCTCGCCGCCAAACTCAACTTTGGTGCCGGCACGCACCAGAAACGCATCCCGATCCATCACCACCACGGTATTGCCACGCCCGGTCTCCACCACATCGCCGGGTTTGACCGCCGCGCCGACTTGCGTGGCCTTGCCGTTGACGCGCACATCGCCGTTGACGCGGCTCACCCCGGATTTGATTTCGCCTTGCGCCAACGCTTCACGCAGATAGCCCATGCCGGCAGCCAGCGCCGCGCTGCTGCCTGCGATACGCGCCAGCCATGCGCGTCTGGATATCAGTAACATGACTCCTCGGTTAGGTGAATTATTCGGTTGATTTGACAACAAACCGTTACTCAGATTCGCCCGCATAATACGCAACGCGTGTCATCCATCAGAGACCAGGCCTAAAAATCATCAACGCATAAAGCGCCAGCACCATCACAAATGCCGCTACACTCAGCGCCACCCACCAGCGAAACGCCTGCTTGAATTCTGGCCCCAAAGCGGCATGACTGGCGACCTCGCGCGCCAGACGTGCCATGCGGTATTGCAACACGACTACCGGCAGCCGGCAGGCGCCAACGGCGACATACAGCACCGCCGTCGCGATGACCCAATGCGACGTGAACGACCAGCCGCGCTCGATCATCATCCACACGCCAGTGACCGGCTCCACCACTACGGCGGTAGCGGTGAAGATCCAGTCGGCGCGTATCACATAGTGCGCCACCACGCGCAGTGCTTCGATATTACGCGAAAGATGCGCGGTGAACAAAAAATAGGCAATGCCCACGCCCGTGCCCAGCAACACCGCGGCGCTCAAGAGATGAATTTACTTCAGGATGAGATAGCTGGTCATTTAAAGTACGTGCTCCACGAAATATCGAGTTGCGCCACCGCCTCGGCGAATTCAGCCAGAGTCATCAGGCCCATGCACGGCATCGCGCCGCGCGCAGCGAGTGTACCTGCCGCGAGTTTACGCGCGAGTACTATCGCAGGGATGCACGGAATCTCCGGGCCGTGGCCGCGCCGTGCCACCAAATGCCAATCGACTCGCGCGGGCCTCCCCGCGTGGTCCGTACCGCTCAGGCCCACGTGCATGCCGCCGGTAGCGCTGCCCATCCAGTCGAAATGCCGGCCCCACGTCTGCATCAAGCTCGCGTAGCGGCTGGCGTTGTCCACGATTTTCAGCCGCACCAACGCCGCCAGCAACCACAAGGCGTACTGCGCCAGCGCGAGTTCGAGCGCCGCATCAAACCGCACGCGCTGCACGCCCGCATAGCGCGCCGGAAATAGCTGGAGATCAGGCACATCACAACGCGCGAGCCGGCGGCCGCCCAAATCAGGATAGTGGAAGCTATGCGTGTCCTGCCAGCCATGCACTGTCCGCCAGCGGCCTTGCTCCCACGCGCTGAAGGGCTTTCCGCAGTACGACAACACTGCTTCCAGCGTGGCGGCGCCGCGCGGCGTTTGCTGCCCTGGCGCGATGCTGATGTCGATACTGTCCAGCCGCGCAAAGTGCCTGCGATGTTCATCGATCACCGCCGATGACAGCGCCGGCAGCGTACTCGCGCCACTCGCCACCAGCACGCCGGCTGCGCGCGCCACAGCGTCAAGTTCGCCGATGCCCGCCACAAACGCGCGACCGTCGGCCAGATCAAGGTAATGCGCGCCCGCCGCTATGCAGGCACGCGCCACATGATAATCCTGCCCTTGAAATGGGCCGCAGGTATGAACCACAGCATCGGCACGCAGCGCACGCACGCGTTCCGCGAGAGCGCTGGTGCTGCAATCCATCGCAACACCCTGGTGTGCCGCGCCAAGATTACGCGCGAATTTTTCGGCTTTGGCGCCATCGCGTCCGGCGACGATCAGCGTCGCGTGATGCATCAGTGCCCTGCACACTCGTCCGCCGAAATGCCCGTAGCCGCCAAGCACCAGAATGCGGTATGCGGTCACACCTCGCGCGACGCAAACCCGCGATTAGCGGTCAAGTTATTTCTTCCGCATGAAGAAAGTGAACACCTTGCCGGATTCATCCGCCGCCAGCAAAGCGTTGCCGGTTTGCTTGGCAAATGCCTGAAAATCCCGGGTGGAGCCGGGATCGGTGGCGATAATTTTCAGCACTTGCCCTGAAGTCATGTCAGTCAACGACTTTTTGGTGCGCAGTATCGGCAGCGGGCAGTTCAGCCCGCTGGCGTCGAGTTCCTTGTCAAACGTTGTGGACATCATTTCTCCGTCTGTCGATTCATGAACGCTTAATGATTTAACGCGCGCCTTGATCACCATCAGCGCCGCCGAAATCACCACAACACGGGATTATAAGCGAGCGCGCAGCGGGTCTTTTCCTGGTAATATAAATCTCTTATAACCATATGATTTTATGGAATATTTTTCTAAAAATACCAGACACTTCTATCTGTTACACTAGCTATTTACCACCGTCAACATAGCTACCATGTCCGATCAGCCCGCCGACAATATCGTGCCCCCGTCCGTAAGTTTTTCCGAGGCGTTCTGGTACTGGCTGAAGCTTGGGTTCATCAGCTTTGGCGGGCCTGCGGGGCAGATCGCCATCATGCATCAGGATCTGGTCGAGCGTAAGCGCTGGATTTCCGAGCAGCGTTTTTTGCACGCCCTCAATTACTGCATGGTGCTGCCGGGTCCGGAAGCACAGCAACTGGCAGTCTACATCGGCTGGCTGATGCACCGCACCTGGGGCGGCATCATCGCCGGCGGATTGTTTGTGCTGCCGTCGCTGTTTATTCTTATTGCGCTGTCGTGGATTTATATCGCGTTCGGCGACGTGCCGGTGGTGGCGGGCCTGCTGTATGGCATCAAACCGGCGGTGACGGCGGTAGTGGTTTTTGCGGCCTACCGCATCGGCTCGCGCGCGTTGAAAAACGCGGCGCTGATTGCCATCGCAGCAGCGGCGTTTGTGGCGATCTTAGCGCTGCAACTGCCGTTTCCGTTAATCATCATCGCGGCCGGTCTCATCGGTTACATCGGCGGGCGCGTGGCGCCGGATAAATTCGCCACCGGCGGCGGACACGGCACAGCAGGCAAATCTTACGGCGCGGCGATCATCGACGACAGCACGCCCACACCCGAACACGCGCGCTTCACCTGGGGCCGTTTCATGCGTGTGCTCATCACAGGCTTGCTGATCTGGGCCGCGGCGATGAGCTTGTTGATTTACACCGCCGGCGGCAACAGCGTATTGACGCAGATGGGCTGGTTCTTTACCAAAGCCGCACTACTCACCTTCGGCGGCGCGTACGCGGTGCTGCCCTATGTGTATCAGGCGGCCGTGGGCGAGTTTCAGTGGCTCACCGCCGCGCAAATGATAGACGGCCTGGCGCTCGGCGAAACCACGCCCGGCCCGCTGATCATGATCGTCGCCTTTGTCGGATTTGTCGGCGGCTGGGTCAAACAATTGTTCGGACCCGACGCGCTGTTTCTGGCGGGTGCGGCAGCGGCGGCGGTCGCCACGTTTTTCACGTTTTTGCCGAGCTTTGTGTTCATATTTCTCGGCGGCCCGATCGTCGAATCCACCCACGGCCAACTCAAATTCACAGCACCTTTGACCGGCATCACCGCCGCCGTGGTGGGTGTGATTCTGAACCTCGCGGTGTTTTTCGCCTGGCATGTGTTGTGGCCGGCCGCAACGCAGGCAGCACCTTTTTCAGGACGCTTCGACTGGCCGTCACTGGTACTCGGCGCGGCGGCGATGATCGCCCTGTTCCGCTACAAGATGGGCATCATTCCGGTGATCGCGGCGTGCGCCGTAGCGGGGTTGGTGCTGAGGTTGTCATAAACGAATGGACCTGCCGATCGCATGACACAAGCCACGCGGTTTTTATTTGCTGCGCTTGTGATATTTGCCGCATCGGGATTTGCCGGTCTCATTTACGAATCCATCTGGGCCCAGTATCTTAAATTGTTCCTCGGCCACGCCGCCTATGCACAGACCATGGTGCTGTGCCTATTAATGGGGGGGCTGGCGCCGGGTGCTGCTGTCGTAGCAAGGTATGCGGAGAAAATCCGCAATCCTCTGCTGGTTTAAGCGGCGGTCGAACTCGCCATCGGCATATCAGGATTGATTTTCCATGGCATTTTTACCTGGGCCATGGAATTTCACTACGCCAATTTGCTGCCTCTTTCCAGCGACCCGCTGATCATCAATGTGATCAAATTCGCACTGGCGCTGCTGTTGATTGGGCCGCAAACGATTTTGTTGGGCGCTACCTTTCCGTTAATGACTTCCGCGGTGCTGCGCACCTTGCCTGCCGCAGCAGGCGACAACATCGCATTACTCTATTTTTCAAACAGTATAGGCGCGGCCGCCGGCGTGCTGGCGAGCGCGTTCGTGCTGATTTCGTGGAGCGGATTGCCCGGCGCCATGTTCACCGCGGCACTGATCAATATCGGCGTTGCCCTTTTTGCCTGGCTGCTGGTGAGATCCACCCCTGCCACGCAAGCGTTTGAGTGGCTGGAACTCTTGATGAAAGGTATAGCCCGCACCGATCAGGGCTATACGATTTACTTGATGGCGAGCCACCTGCTGTGCTTTGTGGTGATGCTGCCCACCACCTTCATGGCCGGCATGACACTGCCGCTGCTTACCAATGGCTTGCTGCGCGAAGGATATGGCGAGCGTTCTATAGGCGCGGTGTACGCCTGGAACACGCTAGGCAGCATCGGCGGCGTGCTGCTGGCGATACATTTCCTGATACCCGAGCTGGGCCTTAAAGCAGCGCTGATAGTGGGGGCGGGCGTCGATATGTTGACCGGTATCGTCCTGCTGTGCGTGGCCGCGGGCACGATGTTCGGGCCGATCATGGCAACCGCGGCGGCCTGGGTTCCGGCGTGACCACACGCATGCTGCTCAAGAATCCGCGCTTGCAGTCGGTTGACACCATTGAAATTGAGGCGCAGATGGTGTCGACAGTTCGCCAATTAAGCGATCAGGTCGGAGAAATTTTTTCTGACCCGCGCAGCCGGATAATCATTGACGACGCGAAGAGTTACTTCGCTGCCAGCCGTTCACGTTACGACTTGATTGTCGCGGAACCGTCAAATCCGTGGGTGAGTGGCGTGGCGTCACTGTTTACCGCCGAATTTTATCGCAGCATGCTAAGGCACATGACGGATGACGGCGTATTCGTGCAGTGGAGGCAAACATATGAAACGGACTACCCGTCGATTTCATCCGTGATGCGGGCTTTAGGGGCACATTTCCAAACTACACCGTGTATCCGCCCATTGACGGCGATATCCTGATTGTCGCCTGGAAAAACACGCGCCCGCGTGAGCCGGATAGCGCATTGTTAGCCTTGCCCAGCCTCAAGGCGGAATTCACTCGCGTGGGCGTTGAGGCCATGCCGGACCTCGAAGCGTTACGCATAGGCGGTCGGGCGCTGCTGGCGCCGTTAATATCGTCCATTCCAGCAGCAGAAAATTCAGATTATTACCCGTTTCTGGACAGTCGCGCGGCGCGCGCCCGTGTCGCGACAACCATAGGCGCCACGCTCGACGTTACCCGGCTTGGCGCGTCTGCCTTGGTCGCCCTGCTGGAAAGGCGTGAATAGCTGTGCCGCATCGGCAATAAAAGTCTGATCGCGCTAAGGCTTCTCCTTGCGCCTGCCGTCCTTGCGTTCTTCCGCGTCTTGTCGCCGTAACTCGCGCATGCGTGCTTCGGCGGCCGACAACTGGTAGTAGTCACCGTCACTGGCTTTGAGGCCCAACTGCAATTGTTCGACGGCGGCGGTAAGGCTGCCCAGATGCACATAGGCCTCGGCCTGCGCGCGATGATGCGCGAGACGCCGGTCAAGCATAGCGTAGGCGCGGGACTGAAACTGATACAGGCGATAGTCGCCGACGTTGGTTGCGAGGCGCGGCTCAACCACTTTCAGCGCCTCATGCGGATTGCGGTGTTGCAACAGCGCTTCGGCAAACGCGTAGGCGAGCGCGCGATGGCCGGGATGCGCTTGCAGCGCATCGCGAAGACAGATCAGGGCATCCGCCTCGCCGCCGGCAAGCTTGATGCGGCAGCCGAGCAAATCCACCGTCGGGTGTTGCTTCAGCAAAGCCTTCAGCGCGACGAATTCCTTGCGCGCGCCTCCGACATCGCTAAAGCGCAGCAACGCTGCAGTCAAACCGTAACGCGCCCCGGCCTCGGAAAGATGGCGCTTTTCGGCGAGCAGCTCACGGAAATAGGCGATGCTTTCGCGCGGCGGCTCCAGTTCGGCCTTGAGCTTGGCGCGCATCAAGTGAAACTCGATCGGGTCGGCCACCTGACGGTACGGCAGGTTGGCCGAACGGCCCTGCATATCGGATAAGCGTTCGTAGGTTAGCGGATGGGTGCGCAAAAATGACGGTGCACCGCCCTCGTACAAGCGCGTGGCGCGCTGCAGGCGCTCAAAGAAAAGACTCATGCCATTGGGGTCGAAGCCCGATTTTTCGAGCATTTGCAGACCCACGCGGTCGGCTTCACGCTCGAAATCCCGTGAGAAATTAAGTTGTTGCTGAATCGCCAGCGCGGGACCTGCGGCGGCGGCGGCTTCCGCCAATTGCGAATTGGAGCGCGCGGCGAGTATGGCGACGGCCATCGCGGCCAGCGATATCCATTGATTCGACTGCTGCGTGGAAATCATGCGCGCAATGTGGCGCTGCGTAACGTGCGCGATTTCGTGGGCCATCACGCCCGCCATTTCGGATTCGCTTTGCGCGGCAACGATCAATCCCGTGTGCAGGCCGATGTGTCCACCCGGCAGCGCAAAAGCGTTGATCTGCGGATCGCGTATCAGAAAAAATTCAAATGCCTGCCGCGTATCGCCGCCGCGCGATGCAAGCCGGTTGCCCACGCGCGTGATGTAGTCGGTGACCTCCGCGTCGTCATAAAACCCGGGATCGCGGCGCACCTCTTTCATGATGCTTAGCCCCAACTGGCGCTCCTGCAACGGCGTAAGCGCCGATTGCGACGCTTCGCCCAGTTCGGGCAGGCTCGGTGCCGGCGCCGCGGGCAATGTTGATAGTGCGAACAACAAAGCAGCCGGAATGTGACGCGCGCGCATAATGCTATGATAAGCGTTCTTTGCATTAAGTTCAGTTGCTGTGTGTCGGGCACCGGGGCAAGATTTCCCATGAACAAACTCACGCACTTTGGCGCGCACGGACAGGCGCATATGGTGGATGTCGCCGCCAAGCAGGAAACGCACCGCGTGGCGCGCGCGGCGGGACGCATACGGATGTTGCCGTCGACACTCGCGCTGATCGCGGCGGGCAACGCGAAAAAAGGGGATGTAATCGGCATCGCGCGTATTGCGGCGATACAGGCGGCGAAGCGTACGGCGGATTGGATTCCATTGTGCCATCCGCTGGCACTGACGCATGTGGATGTAGAATTCACAATCGACCGTAAAGCGGTCGCCGTTGACTGCATCGCCACAGTGGAAACACGCGGGCGCACGGGCGTTGAAATGGAAGCGCTGACTGCGGTTGCCGCCGCGCTGCTGACGATTTACGATATGTGCAAAGCGGTGGATCGTGGCATGGGCCTGGAAAACATTGCGCTACTTGAAAAAAGTGGTGGAAAATCAGGCACTTGGACGAGGTCGCCGACGCAGGGCCGCGCGCCCGGGAAATCCGCTGCCGCGAGGCGCTAACCTCAGTGCGCTTGCTTCGCCTTGAGGGCCGTAGCACTCTTGAACGGCGCGATTCCAACAACGGCCGCAGTCTTCGCATCGATGATGACAACAAATTCCGATGCACTGATTCGTATGGGTTGAAATTTCGCGGATTGCTCCTGGTAGCCACGTTGTGCGAGCCAGGCGTCTATTTCAGAGCTCTGCGACGCGTTGGTTTTCTTGAGCTCGGCGATGGGCTGCGCACGCTCCAGCAATTCTTTCGCCATCGCTTCGTAAGCCACGTGTAACTGCGGCAGATGCCCGCGTCCAAAGCCCAACTCTTCGAGATAGTTGGCGGCATAGGTGTCTGCGCTATCCGTGGGCGCCTGGGTGCCTACCCAACGCGGGCCCCACCATGGCAGTGTCGCCTTTGCTTTTTCCAGATTGGCATCGGTGACTTCGGTTGCCTGAATGACCTGAAACTTGTCGCCGAGGGCTGCGACGTACACAGGACGGGCTTCAAGCAAGGTGCTGACGCCATATACCAGAGCCAATATCTGTAGCAGCGCGATCATGGCAAGATCAAATTTTAATTTTTTCTTGCCCGTTTTGAAGACTACCAGGGTCAACAGCGGACCGATGACAACATCGATGCCCACAATCAATAAGAAAATTTCATGCCCGCCTATGGCAAGCAGCATCGGCGCGGGTAACCACACGAACCAGCAAAGGGCCAACAGTACCAGCCCGACAAATAAGCTGATTGCAAAATGAATGCCACTGGCGCGACATCTGGACATGGCTATCTGAAATACAGGATTAAGGCAGACCAGGCGTCTCAATAAAAAACCCTCTCCCAACTTGCGGCGGGAGAGGGCGGCGTGGGGCTGGAGGCAAAAGTAAACCTTGGCACGGCCTTTTTTTGAACTGTCCCCGCTAGCGGGGCTAGGGCACGGTGTAGTGGTTAACTATAGAAATGCACCCTATTGCAATTAGACACCAGTGGTTACGGGCAATCTCCCGCGCCTGATTTGAAGCCTCGCGTCGCGTTGCAAGCCGTGCCCGTATTCGTCCACACCATATTGGCGCCACTAGCAGGGAACGTTGGTGTGTTTACCGTTGTAAGGCCTACACCGGCAGTAGTCGTTGCGCCAGTAGTGACCGTAATAACGCCGTTAGTCACACTGCCTACAGCTGTAATATTTTTTGTGGTAGCGATTGTGGGAATACCCTGCGTGCCAGCATTACATCCGGTAAGCGTGCCAAGATCGTTGTTACACATAGCGATTGCTGTCCGGGTAGACGCCAGTTCCGCCGCCGAACCGGCTGCCCGGCTGCGTGAGGTGTAATCGCCGTACTGAGGAATCGCGATGGCCGCCAGAATACCAATAATTGCCACCACGATCATCAGTTCGATCAGGGTAAAACCTTTTTGCATGCGTTTCACTAAAAATCCCCCATTTTTTTATTTTAATGCAATAGAAACTCTCGTTTGCGAACAACCATAAAGCAATTTTAATGCCACGTCTTGTACAAAAAGATTATTTAAAAATCGTCTCTATTCAGCGTCAATGAAACATCAACACCTTCCCTCACCCCTAGCCGGCTCCGCCCCCCCTCGCTGCGCTCTCCCCGGCGGGAGAGGGGAACAAACCCTCGCCCTCCGGGACAAGGGCACACTTGCAGCGGAGCAGAGGGTGGCGCGCAGCGCCGGGTGAGGGAAGTTTTTGACCTTTCAAAAACCACGCGAGGGCCTCACGGTATATACCTCGACCCAACTACGCCGCCGAAATTGTAAATTCCAGCGCCAATTCAGGCACACCTTGACAAATTTTGTCACATCGAACCGTGACTTCAAGCCACAGGCGGCGGCACGTAACCCGGCACCTTGCTCAAATCCACATGATCAATTTGGTCAGGGGCCATATATTGCTGGGCGTAGGCCTCGTACACCCTCTCCCACATGAAGATATCAAATAAATCCGGGTCTACATGCTGCCCCAGCTTCATTTTTCCCAGGATATTGAGCGATTCGGTGAGCGTTTTACCCTTTTTGTAGGGTCGGTCTTTGGCCGTCAGCGCCTCGAAGATGTCGGCGATGCCCATGCAACGCGCTTGCACTGACATTTGCGCACGCGTCAGGCCGCGCGGGTAGCCTTTACCGTCCATACGTTCGTGGTGGCCGCCGGCGTATTCGGGCACGCGGGTGAGATGCTTGGGCCAGGGCAACGCTTCCAGCATATTGATGGTGACATCGATATGGTGGTTGATGACGGTGCGCTCTTCCATCGTTAGTGTGCCCGCGCGTATGGTCAGATTTTTGGCTTCGTCATCGGACAGAAAATTGCATTCATTCCCCGCCGGATCCGTCCAGCGGTATGCGCTTGCAATGTGCTTGACGCGTTCCACGTCCTCGTCGCGCATGAATTCGCCGCCGATGTTGGTGTGGCGCAAGAAGGCGCGATCCTCGTCTATCGACTGGTATTTTGCTTCGAGTTCCGCCGCGCTTAACTGCCCGCTTAAGACGGCAATCCGCAGATCGCGCTTGAGGACTTCAAAGCGGGTATCCAGCAAGTTGATCCGGTCGTAAATCGTTTCCAGCTTGGTCGCTTTGTCCACCACATGCACCGGTGTGGTGATCTTGCCGCAATCGTGCAGCAAACCCGCGATGCGCAATTCATAGCGGTCGCGCTCGGTCATCGTAAAATTCTTGAGCGGGCCAGCGTTGGATTTGGTCACTGCTTCGGCCAGCATCATGGTGAGCTCGGGCACGCGATTGCAGTGCCCGCCGGTATACGGTGATTTATCGTCAATCGCGGTATTGATGAGACTGATCAACGATTCAAACAGCGCTTCCAGATGATTAATCAGCAGGCGATTGGTTAGCGCAATCGCAGCCTGCGAGGCGAGCGATTCCGCCAGCCGTTGATCCACCGCGCAGAACGACCGCACCTTTCCGTTGTCACGGTCTTTCGCATTGATCAGCTGCAGCACGCCGATGATTTCGTTTTCATGGTTCTTCATCGGCACCGTCAGAAAAGACTGCGAGCGGTAACCGGTCTTGGTGTCGAACGCTTTCATGCCGCTGAAATCGAACCCCATCTCGGTGTAGGCATCCGCGATATTGACCGAGCAGTCCTTGTGCACCGCATACGCCGCCACCATGTGCAGATTGGGCTTGCCCTCGTCAGTAAACAATTGAATCGGATAAAACGGAATCTCGACGCCGGTAGTCCCGCCCATCGCGATACCCAGAGTATCGTTGCGCACAATATCGAACTTAAGCATATTGTCGTCGGACATACGGTACAGAGTGCCACCATCCGCGCTGGTGACGTCCTTCGCGGCCAGCAAGATGGCCTCGAGCAGCTTGTTGATATCGCGCTCGCGCGACAGCGCAATACCAATGCCCAGGAGTTGTTCGAAGCGGTCGGTAAGCTCTGCGTGATCCGGCGCCTGCATGCTTTGGTTCATGCTTGCGTTATCCCGCTTACTTGATGCACACAGCACGCACCTGCTGCATATCGGTGATGCCCTGCAACACTTTTTCTATGCCGTCCTGCTTCAGCGTGCGCATGCCTTCTTCGAGCGCGGTTGCAAACATTTGCGACACGCGGGCGTGCTCCTGAATATCTTTTTTCACGCGGTCGGTAGCGATCAGCAATTCGTGCAATCCCACGCGCCCCTTGTACCCCGAGTCGCTGCAGGTATCGCAGCCCTTTGCCGAATGCAGCGTGAGACCGCCATTCTTATCGCCGAACTCCTTGACCCAGAATGCCAGCAGTTTCGCGCGCTCGCCTTGCGGGTCTTTTTTCCACGACTCGGTGTTCATCAGCTCAAGGGCGTATTCTTCGAGCAGCATTTGCACTTCTTCATCGGTCGCCGCACGCGCTTGCTTGCACTTCGCGCACAGGCGCTTGGCCAGACGCTGCGCCAGTATGCCCAACAGCGCGTCGGCGAAGTTAAACGGGTCCATGCCCATATCCAGCAAACGGATAATCGATTCCGGCGCGCTATTCGTATGCAGTGTTGCAAACACCAGGTGACCCGTTAGCGACGCCTCGATGCCGATGGACACGGTCTCCTTGTCGCGCATCTCGCCGACCATGATGATGTCGGGATCGGCGCGCAAAAATGCCTTCATAATGATGGAAAATTCCAGTCCCGCTTTTTTGTTGATTTGAACCTGGCGCAGGCCTTTCTGGGTAATTTCAACCGGGTCTTCGGCGGTCCAGATTTTAGTGTCGGGCTTGTTCAGATAGCCGAGCACGGAATGCAGCGTGGTGGTTTTGCCCGAACCGGTCGGGCCGCACACGAAAAACAGTCCGTACGGCTTTTCAATAGCGATCTTGCACTGCTCTTGATTGCGCTTCGAAAGCCCCAGCTTATCCAGCGGGATCGGTTCGCCGGCCGCCAGAATACGCATCACGATGTCTTCAACACCGCCTGCCGTCGGTATGGTGGCGACCCGCAATTCAATATCCAGCGGCCCGAATTTTTTGAATTTGATCTTGCCGTCCTGCGGCTTGCGGCGTTCCGAAATATCCAGATCACACATGATCTTGAGCCGCGCTGCGAGCGCGTTACGGTAACTCGCGGGAATCTGTATATAGGGGGTCAGCGAGCCGTCTTTACGAAAACGGATTTCCGTCTTGCCTTTGCCCGGATAGGGTTCGATATGAATATCCGATGCCCCCTGCTGATAAGCGTCGATAATGACCTTGTTCACCAGTTTGACGAGTTCGTTGTCGCTGGCGGCGCTCGCGATGTCGTCGCGGCCGGCATCCAGGCCTTCTGCATCGTCGTCAAGATCACCGAGCAGGTCATTAATGTTGCCGGAATCTGTCATCGAAGCGCCAAACAACTGATCCAGCGTGGTGATAAATTCACGCTGCGTCGTCACACGATAGATAATTTTGTTCTTCGGGTAAACGTTGGCAACCATGCGCGAAGTACGCGTGCGCTCCACATCCGGCGTCACCACCACGATGCCGTCCTTGGTGTCGTCCACAGGCACCCACTGATTGGTCAGACAAAACTCGCGGCTCATGTTGCGCAGCAGATCGGGCGGCTTGAGGCGGTCCTGCCTGAAGGGTTCGTAGACAACGCCAAAATACGTCGCCAGCGCGGCGCCGAGCACCGGCACTTTTACCTGAAACTCGTCGATCAGCACCGTTTCCAGATCAATATTCTTGCGTCGTGATAAGCGTTGCGCGAGTTCGATCTCTTCCGCGGAAATCACCGCACCGGTCACCAGTGCGTCGTACTTGCCGCGCACCTGTATACGACCGCTGGCGCCCTGGCGTTGCCGGAACGCGATAGCCATGGTTTCGCACAGATGCAAAACGCCTTCTTCCATGTACTGCGGAAAAGGCTGCCCGCTCTTGGTGTTGATAATCTGAATGATACCGATCAGATCGTTGGTCTTGGCTTCCGCTATCGGCGCCACCAGCATCTGCCGGGTGCGATAGCCCGTTTTCGCGTCAACCCCCTTCAGAAAATTCAATTTCGGGCTGTGCACCTTGAGTTCAGCGGCATCGTAGACGTCGCGAATGTTAAGCACGCGCTTGTTGACACCTACAAACCCGGCAACCGACTGTTCGTTGATGGGAAGCTTGATGTCCTTGAAGGAATTCAGGCCAGTCTTGACCTTGGAAATAATCGAGCCCTTGTCCTCGCTGGTCAGGTATACCGTGAGCCGGTCCGCCAGAAACAAGCCGCAAAGCTCGATCGAAACATCGGTGAGAATCTCATCGATATCCTTTGCGCCATGAACCTTGTTTGTCACCGCTTGCAGCCGTTGCTGGAACCCGAACTTTTCCGCCAGAAAATCCTGCGCTGCGGGTTTGCTTTGGAGTACTGAACTCATTTCGCCCCCGCCACAATGATTTTATTCAACACGAATCCACTCCGTCTAGAACTCGAAAACCTGCCGATGCTGCAGCATTCTCGGATTCCAGCGTGACGCACCGCGCGCAATCTCCTGCATGATTTTCGGGCCGTCGCCCGGCTTAAGGTGTGTAATAAAAATTTCCGCATCTTTTCTCAATAAGGCCAACTGTTCCAACAACAGGCTGGGACACAAATGCCTGGCCCGTAGCGCCAGTTCCCGCTCGGCGTCGGGAAACGCCGTTTCCACAATGATATAACGAAGATTACCGATAGTATTCACTACGCGCCACAAATCATCGCAACTGCAGGTATCGCCGGTAAATACCAGGCCTCCTTTGCCCGAATCCAGTGCATATCCCACCGCCGGCACAATATGGTAGGCCGGAACCGGCGTTATCGTCCGCCCTGAAATTTCGATGCCTTGCCCGAGCGCAACCGGCGAAAACCGCAGCGCAGGCTGTTGGGGCGAAGGAATTTGCGTAAAGTCCGGCCACAACTTCCAGTTAAACAGATGCTGCCGCAAATCCGCAATGGTCTCCGGCAATGCGTGAACCGTTAGCGGCTTGCTACGCAACGCGCCTACGGTATCAACCATAAACGGAATCGATGTCACATGATCCAGATGCGAGTGCGTCACAAAAACATGGTCGATCTGCGCCATCTGCCCGATGCTGAGATCACCGACACCGGTACCGGCGTCTATCAGCACATCATGGTCGAGCAGCAGCGAGGTCGTGCGTAGATCGCCGCCGATACCACCGCTGCAACCGATGACTTTAAGCCGCATCGCTATTTCGTTTCGAAAGTAAATGCGCCGTCCCAATCAAGACCTAGATTCTTTTCGCGCAGCACCGGTATGCGCGCCAGAAACAACTCGTAGAGCTTGTTTCCCGGCGAGGTTTCCTGCAACTGCCGCAACAGCGTCTCGGCCTTATCCCAGTCCTGCCTGCGATACGTGGTTAACGCCTCCTGATAAACTTCCAGCCGCTTGATGGTGTCCGCGCTGACCTCGCTGCGCAGCCCGATCGGCTGATAAATTGTGACCGCGTTTTCCTTGCCTTTGACGCGCACCTTGTCCAACTCGCGGAACACCATATCCGGCGAAGCCGCCATGGTGTCTTCGCCCACTATAACATCGGCGCCGTATTCCTTGGTAATGCCTTCAAGACGCGACGCCAGGTTTACCGCGTCACCCATCACCGTGTAGGCGCGCCGGATCGTCGATCCCATGTTGCCCACGCTCATGCGTCCGGTATTCAGGCCCACGCCGATTTTGATCTCAGGCCAGTTTTTTTCTTTGAATCTAGGCTGCAATTCATTGAGTACACGATGCATTTCGAGACCCGCAAGCACGCCCGTTTGCGCATGTGCAGCATTGGCAACGGGCGCGCCCCAGAACGCCATGATGCAATCGCCCATGTACTTATCAATCGTGCCGTGATGCTTGAAGATCACATTGGTGAGCGGTGTCAGGAACTCGTTCATGAGTTCCGACAGCGCCTTGGGATCCAGCCCTTCCGAGATGGTGGTGAATCCGCGCACGTCGGTAAACAGCACCGTACACTCACGCGAGGTCGGCTCAAACGAAACATTACTGGGGTCTTTCGCCATCTGTTCTACGAGTTCCGGCGGTATATATTGCCCGAACAGTCCGGTAATCAGCTTCTTGCTGCGCGATTCGGTGAAATAGCCCCACACCGTGTTCAGCGTGTAGAGCGCGAATATCAGCAACATATTGCCTGCCAGCGGCAACACAAAATTCGCATATTGGTACAGAGCGAGATTGACGCCGATCACCAACCCCGCAATGGTGAGGATCACCACGGTTGCAGTGACAATACTCAAGAACGGCAACAGCACCGCCAACACCAAACCGATCAGGATAATAGCCATCAATTGCGCGCCGTTCGCATACGCCGGATCGCGCTTTAGTTTCTTGTCCAGCATGCCGGCGACGAGATTGGCGTGCGCCTCCACCCCCGGATACACGGCGTCTACCGGCGTCACGCGCAAATCGAGCAAACCCGGCGCCGAGGTGCCGACCAGCGCAATCTTGCCGCGCAGCTCAGCAACATCAATACGGTCATTCATCACATCCGAGATCGAAATGTATTTGAAACTGTCACGCGGACCGCGATAGGGAATCAACGCCCGCGCCCTATTGTCCACGGGAACCTTCAACCCGCCGATGGTGATTTCCTCTAGTACGGCGTCGCCGGCGGCATATTCCTCGAATTCGAGCTTGAGCGGAGGCATGCCCAAATAGCTGCGCACCACCGCCAGCGAAAGCGCTTCGTAATATTTGCCCTGGAAAGGAATCACCAAAGGCACCTTGCGCAACACGCCATCGGCATCATTCGTTGGATTGAAGTGTCCGCCGCTTGCTGCGCTTTTTTGCAGGATTTCTATGTTGCCGCTATACCCTAACCGGACCTCGTCTTGCGAGATCTTGCGTCCGCGAAGTTCCGCCTCGGTAAATACCGGCGCCGGCAGCAAGCCTTTGAATTCGCGCTCCTGATTGAAGGTATAACCAAGCACCACCTTGCGATTGCGCAGCTTGTCGGCGAATATGGCATCGTAGTCCAACTGCGGGCGCAACTTGGCGAGCGCGTTCTGAAACTGCGGCACGCCGCTCAACTCCTTGTTCGCCAGCCGCTCGAGCACCCGGACGCCCGACGTTTCATCGCGCTCGGCAAACACCACGTCAAAGCCCAGCACCTCGATCTGGTACCTGTCAAACAGCTTGTCGACCATCAGTGCGAGACGATCACGCGGCCACGGCCAGCGTCCTTCGCCGCCTTGTTCTCGTTCCTTGAGACTTTTCTCATCGATATCGAGTATCACAATTTTCGGATCGACGCCGCCCGGCATGAGAAAGCGCAAGCGCGTGTCGGACGCCAGGTTTTCGAGCTTGCTGATGAACAGCAATTCATAGTCCATGCCGCGCGCGTGAACAAAGAACGCCGCGACAATACCCAGCCCCATGATAATCCGCAGCCAATGTTTTTTCATATTGATGCTTTGCTTAAAACGCGGGCGTCAGCTTGCGCGCTCGATGCCTGGCACAGCCGCGGACGAATGCGTGCGGCGCCCTCAAGACTGCTTGAAGAAAAACTCCATTTTTACTCCGGCGATTTCAATCAGATCATGATCGCTCAGAAGATGCGCCTGGGTGTCCAGTTTCTTATTGTTTAATACCGGATAATTCGTCCCCTCCAGGTGTGTAATGAAGTAACCCTGCAGTCGTCTGGCGATCACCGCGACTTGCACGCCGGGCTTACCCAGCGTGGTGAGATTTTTGATTAAAGGCGCTTCTTTGCCGACACCCGGACCGATCATGATCTGTATCCACCCTTGCGCTGCGGCAGCCGCTTTCTGCGCCGGCGCGGCGGGGGGGGCTGCCGCCGCGGGCGTGGGCGCCAACGTCACTTTGGGTAGCGGCAGGGTTAAGGCATTGAGTTCCACTGCGGGATGATTAACCCGGTTCTGCTTCAAGGCATTCGCGGGTAGCGGCAGGGTTAAGGCATTGAGTTCCACTGCGGGGGCAGGCGCACCAGGCGCACGCTGGGCCGCAGGCGGTGCACGCAACACCATGGTGCGCTCGCAGTCTTCGGCCGAGGCCTGACCCGCCACTGGCGCGTCGCTCACGAAATTGAGCGTGTATTTACCGATTTCGATAACATCGTTATTCTGAAGAATGTACTTTTTGATCGGGTTGCCGTTGACCATAGTGCCGTTGGTGGAACCCAAATCCTCCAGAAACGAATCGTTCAATATGGTGACGATGCGCGCGTGCTCGCTGCTGACCGCCAGATTCTCGATCTGAATGTCGTTCTGCGGCTTGCGCCCGATCGTCACGCGCTCCTTGTCCAGGCTCATTTCCCGAATCGCCGAGCCTTCAAGACTGAGTATCACCTTAGGCATGATTATTTCCCCGCACTTATTTAAACCAATTTTTCAAACGCGCGATTAAACCCGCCGGCGCCTGAGCCACCTTGAGCACATGCACCAGTATTACTGAAATATTGTCGCGCCCGCCGTTGTCGTTGGCCTGCTGCACCAATTGCTGCGCCGCCAGCGGCAGGTTGGATTTCAACGACGATACCGTCAAATGAATTTCCTCGTCGGGCACCATGTCGTAGAGTCCGTCGGAACACAACACGTAAATGTCGCCCGCCTCCACCGCGTGGGTGTGAACTTCGGGCGCCACATTCAGATCAATGCCGCAGGCGCGGGTGACCAGATTTTTTTTCTTGGAGGTACGCGCCTGTTCGTAGGTCATCAAGCCGGCGTCGATTTGCTTTTGTATCCATGAGTGGTCGCGGGTGAGCGGCGACACCGCGGCGCCGCGCACGCGATAACAACGCGAATCTCCCAAATGAGCCACCGTCACGCGGTCACCATGCCAATAGGCGATGACCAGCGTGGTACCCATGCCGGTATACTGCGTTTGGCTTTGCGCAGCGGTATATATTGCGCCATTCACTTTGGAGGCCTGCGCGGCCAGCAATTGTTGCACCGCTTCATCGCTCAGCCCATGCAACGCCTGGGCAGCGGAAAGCTTGCGCATTTCCTGCGGCACCATCGCCACCGCGATGGCGCTCGCCACCTCGCCGGCATTGTAGCCGCCCATGCCATCGGCAAGCGTCGCCAGTCCGAGATCCACATCCGCGGCAATGCTGTCTTCATTGTGCGCGCGCACCCGTCCCACGTCGGTTGCACTGGCCATATCGAATTGCTTGCTTGCCAGGGTCATCTTTGGCTCTTAGGCGCGCGCCGTTTCCGGGGCGGGTTTGGGCATGCCCTTCAGGCTACTCAGGCACGAGCGCAGCGCCTTGGCCATTTGGTCACAACTTTGATAGCGCTGTTCGGGTTCTTTGGCAAGGGCCTTGTTGGCAATCGCAGCGACGCAGGCCGGGAGGCTCGCGTTGTGTTGCCGAATATCCACGTGCGCTTCATTGGCAATGCGGGACATGAGCTGCGCCATGGAGTCGCCGGTAAACGGCAAATGACCGCTGGCAAGCTGGTAGCGCGTCACCCCAAGCGAAAACATATCCGAATGCCCTTCGACCTTTTTGCCCGACAGCTGTTCGGGCGACATGTACGACGGCGTTCCAAGTACCATGCCGGTTTTGGTTTTTGACGAATCGGTGATCCGCGCAATGCCAAAATCGGTGACCTTTACGCTGTCGGATTCAGCATCATACATGACGTTGGCCGGCTTGATGTCGCGATGCGCCACGTTGTTCTTGTGGGCATAGCCGAGCGCCTCGGCCACCCGCGCGACAATGGCAAGCGCGGTGCCGAGAGGCAACAGGTTGCCCGGCTTGGTGTAGGCCATCAAATTGCGGCCCTTGAGAAACTCCATCGCAATAAAAGCCAGATCGTGCTCATCGCCGGCATCGTACATGGTTACGGTATTCGGGTGGGTGAGCCGGCCCGCCGTTTCGGCTTCGCGGAAGAATCGTTCTTTCACTTCAACCAGTTCGTCGGCTTCAAACTCCTGTGACAAAGCCATCGTCTTGATCGCTACCACGCGCCCGATCTTGGGGTCTTTGCCGAGGTACACCACGCCCATCGCGCCCTTGCCGAGTTCCTTTTTTACCTGATAGCGGCCCAGCATCGGCTTTTCCATGCCGCTGCCCGCCAGCGCCATGGTAGCGCCGGGATGGCTCTGGCCGCCGCCACCGAGTATCACGGTTTGCGCCATGTTTCTCGCGCGCGACAGGCGTTGTTCGCGATCACGGAATTTCGGGTTGTACACATTCATATAGCTGAAAACCGACTCCGCCTTGTTAAACTGGCGCTTGCGTTCAAAATCCAGCGCGAGGTTGTAGAGAATTTCCATCACGCTGTCGTCTACAGCGAGTTTGCGAAATTTATCAAACGCCATGTCGAGCTGCCCTTGTCCCTGAAACGCAAGACCCAGCATGCGATTCGATTCGGCGGACTCGACATCCGCCTTTTCCTTGCCGCGCTCGGTAACAATAAATCGTTTGGTCACCAGTGCGGCGTGGCCAAACAGCAGCAAGGTCACCGCCGCCATCAACTGCAGCCACATGAGTTGTGCCGTCATCAACGCGAAATGCGTCGCCACCAACATAATCAGCAGCGTCATCGTGGCGACCGCGCCCATGCGCGCATTGAGCCGCGGCAGCGCCAGTATCAGATACAGCGCCACCGCCAGCAGCACCGCGCGTTCCACCCACAGGCCCCACGCCGGCGCGACGAAAAAATGCTCGCCTAAAATGCTCGATACCGTGTGCGCCATGGTCAGCACCGGCGGCGTTGCCGGCGACACCGGCGTGACTTGCGTGGCGCCCAACCCCGCGGCGGTAGGGCCGATTAATACGATTTTGTCCTGATATTTCGACGCCGGAATCTTGCCCATCAAGACATCAAAAAACGAATCCACCGGGAATGCCGGTGCGCCGTCCTTCCCGGAATAGAAAAACGTGTTCATGCGCAGGCTGTCGCGGTGCGTATCCTGAGACGGCCCACTTGCAGGGCTTCGTCGCCTAGCTTGATGTCGGAGAGTTGCAAATTCAGGCTGCGCGCGGCAACCATCGCCGGCAGCGACGGAAAAGCGCGGTCGTAGTAACGCACCAGCAGCGCTTCGGTACGCACCGCGCCGTCCACATCCACCAGCGTATTCAGATGGCCCATGCCGTTCGCGGCCGCCGCAAGCTCAGCCACCGGAAACGTCGGATTCATGCCATGCGTCAAACGCGGCGCCGCGGGCACGCTTTGGTCGCTGGCATATTTGGGCAGCGGCTTGTCGGGATTGCCCAGGGGCTCGGCAAATTGCTCAAACACAAAAGGCAATAACACGTTGCCCGCCTTGGTAAAGCTTGCCGCAAGCTTGCGGTCGGCGTTGAGCGCGGTTTCGGCTTCGCGCAACACGGCGCCGAAGCGTTCAAGTTCTGCGTTGGGCGCCGCGGCGCCCGGCGCATTGTTGTTGTAGAGCGCCAGCAATTGGTTGATGTAGGTGAGGCCGGGATCGATTTGCGGCTCGAAGAAAAAAGCATTATTCGATATGACCTTGGCACGCGCAGCGGACAGAATATCCGTCATGCGCGCATGCACCTCGCGCGGCCAGGGCCAGCGGCCGATGTTGTCGATGCTTTGTTTGTCTATGGCAATCACCGCGATTTTGTCGGACGGCGTGCGCGATGCCGCCTTCACGCCAAGGTCGTAGGCCTTGCGCTCCAGACTTTGCACCAAGTCGCTACTGACGGTCGCCAGCACCAAAAGCGTCACTACGACGCCCAGAAACCAGTCAGCCTTCCAAAACCCGGATTTTTTCATGCGCCTGAAAATATCTAACAATTATGATGAACAAGATAACGCAATTCACTGATTTATTTTACTCTTTTCTGAATTTTGTCTTATTTTCCAGTGCGTTTTGATGCGCGTCCGCAACGCGATTGCGCGACTTTGTTTCCCTGCCATTGCCTTTTTGACGCAACTCGCTGTTTGGAAAAGGTGGCATTTAAAAAATAAATTAATTAAATCAAATGCTTATATCGAGCAGCTGGACAAAGAAAAAGGGCCGTGGAATCCACGGCCCTGGCAGCGGGCAACGCCAAAAAGCCACTCGCTCAGGTATCGAACACTATGCCGTTCGCAATATTATTCGCTTTGGCAAACTCTCCGCCGGACAGCTTTTTGCCGTCTTCGCCGCGAGCACGCAGCACTTCTATCGTGCCACCCTGAACTGTGACGCGAAAGCTCTGCTCACCCACCGCGGAAATCTCGCCCATTTTGCCGGCGACATCTGCAAAACGGCGGGACTGATGCTTGCGTGCATCGAAGATCTGCACTTTTTTGCCATTGAGCATGGTCCACGCGCCGGGCGCGGGGTTGCAGCCGCGAATCAGGTTGTAGACGGAATCCACATGGCCGGCCCAATGGATACGCGACTCACCCGCGCGGCACCAGCCCTCGTAGCTCGCCTTCGACTCGTCCTGCACGGTCTCGCTGTGTTTGCCCGCAAACACCAGATCGGCGGCTTCGAGCATGGCTTTTACGCCCAGCGGGAAAAGATGGTTGAAATAGACATCGCCCAGTGTGTCGTCGGGGCCTATCGGGCATTCTTTTTGCAGCATTACCGGGCCTTCGTCCAGACCTTCATTCGGACGAAAAATGGTTAATCCTGTTTGCGTGTCGCCGCGCATGATCGGCCAGTTGATCGACGATGGCCCGCGGTATTTTGGCAGCAGCGACGGGTGATATTGAATCGTACCCAGGCGCGGCAGATGCACAAACGTATCCGGCGCGAATTGCAACACATAGGCCATGATGCCGATGTCCACACTCAGGCTTTTCAGCGCAGCGTGCGCATCCGGCTCGCGCAGCGATTTAAACTGGAACACTTTGAGCTTTTTTTCCTCGGCAGCAGCGCGCACGGGGTCGGCCCTGGCGCCCGGTTTTTCCGGTGCACAGAACACGCCGGCGACTTCATCACCGCGCGCGAGAAAAGCATCCAGCACTGCTTTGCCAAAATCCTGCTGACCAATGATTGCGATTTTCATGCCTGTTCTCCCAGCAGGATTTCAGTGAAGACTAACTTTTGCGCAGCAAAAGTTACGTCGGAGCTAAAATCCTGCTGACCAATGATTACGATTTTCATTTTGATAGTGAACAAGTGAACGAGTAACTTCACGGGGCGCGGTGTAGGGGTTTTACCCGTTCACTCGTTCACCCGTTCACCCGTTCACGCCCTTTAGAACTTCAAACCTTCTTCGGCGGCAACGAAAATGCGCCTGCCGCCTTCAACTGAGCAACCTTGTCGTCCGCGTAGCCCAGCACCTGTTTCAACACTTCATCGGTATGCTCGCCCAGCGTGGGCGAACGCTTAATAACCGCCGGTGACGCCGACAACTTGATCGGCATGCCGACGTTCCACCACTTGCCGCGCTGCGGATGATCGAGTTCCACGTACATGTCGCGGCCGCGCACATGCTCGTCGGTCGCCAGGTCTTCGGTGGACATGATCGGCCCGCACGGCACATCCAGAGGATTGAGTATCGCCATGAATTCGCGCTTGCTGTAGTTCGACGCAAACTTTGTGATCAGCGTCCACATCGCCTGCTGATTTTTGCGCCGGTCGCCGATCCTGGCGAAGCGCGCGTCTGTCGCCAGATCGTGCAAACCCACGTCGGGCCCGATGCGTTTCGCGAGGCCGTCCCATACCGCTTCCTGCACCACCACATAGATGTAATCGTTGGGGCCGCCCGGCTTGCAATGAATGGCGTTGCCCAACTGCCCGCCGCCGGAATCATTGCCCGCGCGCGGCACGTCACCCATGCCCTGCGCCGTAGGCACCGAATACTCGGACAACGACTGGTGCTTGAGCCGCTGATGATCGCGCCATTTCACGCGGCACAGATTCATTACCCCGTCCATCATCGCCACTTCGACGTATTGACCCTGGCCAGTACGGTTAGCCTGATGAAGCGCCGCCAATAGTCCGATTGCCAGATGCAAACCCGTGCCGGAGTCGCCAATCTGCGCGCCGGTGACAAACGGCGGGCCTTCGGGCACGCCGGTGGTGCTCATCGAGCCACCCATCGCCTGCGCCACGTTTTCGTAGGCTTTAAAATCCGAATACGGGCCGCTGGAACCGAAACCCTTGATCGATCCCATCACGATCTTCGGGTTAAGTTCGTGGATTTTTTCCCAGGTGAAGCCAAAGCGATCGAGCACGCCGGGACCAAAGTTTTCCATGATGATGTCGCACTGCATCAGCAAATCGATGAAAACTTTTTTGCCTTCCGGGTGCTTCATGTTCACTGTGATCGAACGCTTGTTGCAATTCAACATGGTGAAATAAAGACTGTCGGCGTTCGGCACATCGCGCAGCTGGCCGCGCGTGGCGTCGCCCTGCGGCGGCTCGAACTTGATCACGTCCGCGCCCATCCACGCCAGCAACTGCGAGCAGGTCGGGCCCGCCTGCACGTGCGTCATGTCCAGGATTCGAACACCTTTTAATGCTTCCATGCTGTTCTCCTGAAATACAGCAGCGGACGAACGGTAGTATTGTCCGTTCCATCCGACCGCGTTATCGCAGCGCTCAGTCGCGCAATGAGGCCGTCCAAAATATCGCTGATTGTACAATGCAGCCACGCCGCATCATCCCTCACCCGTTACCCGCTACGCGAGGGCGCAACTATAGGTAATGGCTGCTACCCTGGCCTTGACCGGAGTCAAGATTCCGCGCCAAAAATTTACTTAATAAACAATTAGTTATAAAATAAAAGCCCCTGATTTCAGCCAATCCCCATGACCCAGCTTGCGCTGCACCCCCAGTCCAAAATCATACGCCTGCAATTGCGGCAAAACCTGGTGCTGACCAACCTTGGCGTCGCGCAATGGAACGAATTCGAGCCGTTGCTGGAAATTATCGACTATGCGAAGGGCGAAACACTGGAACTCCAGGGCACGCACGCGATGGAGCAATATTTCGTCATCGACGGCATTTTGAAACGGGCGGTTTCCAATGCGCAAGGCAAAGAAATGATTTTGCGTTTTGCCGCAGAAAGCGACATCGACACCAGCTACGCCGCGTGGCGGCTGAAAATGCCGATGCCCTACTCGATCCGCGCAGTCACCAAAGTGCGTGCAGCCAAGCTGTCGATGCTGCAGTGGGCGGCGTTTCTCGAGCGGCATGCCAAACTCAAGGGCGAGTTCGAGCTTGAAGTGATGAAGCTGATGAGCGAAGTCATGGCACACACCATCACCTTGCATCTCTTGAATGCGCCGGGACGGGTGCAGCGCTTTATGCGTAAACACGCTGAGCTGGTCGCGCGACTGCCCAAAAAAGAACTGGCATCTTATTTGAATTTGTCACCGGAAACGCTGAGCCGGTTGAAGCGGCGCGGGAAGATTTAGCACTTTAATTGGGGACGCCCTGCTGCAAAATTGACCGGGATCAAGAGTACATTTACCGCCAGCGCCCTATGATACTTACGAGTGAAAAACACGTTCAACAGACGGCAAGTAGACGAGGCATCTCACCATGACAACTGACGCACCCTCACCCGCACAGACCGACGGATTCCATCTGCTCATCGATGCGCTCAAACTCAACGGCATCGACACCATCTTTGGCCTGCCGGGCATCCCCATCACCGACCTCACCCGCATGGCGCAGGCCGAGGGCATACGCATGATTTCATTTCGCCATGAGCAGAACGCCGGCAACGCCGCCGCCATCGCCGGCTTCATGACGCAAAAGCCCGGCATCTGCCTCACAGTGTCTGCCCCCGGTTTCCTCAACGGTCTTAACGCACTGACCAACGCCACCACCAACTGCTTCCCGATGATCCTCATCAGCGGCTCCAGCGAGCGCGAGATAGTTGATCTGCAACAGGGCGATTACGAAGAGATGGACCAGCTGGCCATCGCCAAGCCGTTGTGCAAGGCGGCCTTCCGCGTGCTGCACGCAGAGGACATCGGTGTGGGCGTCGCGCGCGCCATCCGTGCCGCGGTCTCCGGCCGTCCGGGCGGCGTCTACCTCGATCTGCCGGCCAAGCTGTTCGCGCAGAGCATGGATGCGGAAGCCGGCAGAAAATCGCTGATCAAAGTGGTCGATCCGGCGCCGCGCCAGATTCCGGCGCCGGACGCCGTGCAGCGCGCGCTTGATCTCTTGAAGAACGCTAAGCGTCCGCTGATTGTGCTGGGCAAAGGCGCTGCCTACGCGCAGGCCGACGCGGATATCCGCGAACTGGTCGAGAAAACCGGCATTCCGTACCTGCCGATGTCGATGGCCAAGGGCCTGCTGCCCGACACGCACAAACAGTCCGCGGCCGCTGCGCGCTCCTATGTGCTGCCTGAAGCAGACGTGGTGATGCTGATCGGCGCGCGCCTGAACTGGCTCCTGTCGCATGGCAAGGGCAGAACCTGGGGCGGCAAATCACCCAAGGAATGGGGTGGCCAAAAATATGTCCAGATCGACATTTCACCGCAGGAGGCGGACAGCAACGTGCGCATCGATGCGCCGGTGGTCGGTGATATCGGCTCCTGCGTATCTGCAATGCTTAACGGCATTAACACCGCAGGTGGCCATTGGCCCAAGCCGTCCGCGGACTGGCTGGGCGCCATAGACCAGCGCAAGAGCACGAACATCGCGAAGCTGGCCGAGACGCTGGCCAAAAATCCCGCACCGATGAATTACCACAGCGCGCTCAATGTCATGCGTGACATCATCAAGGCCAACCCGGATGCCATACTGGTCAACGAAGGCGCCAACGCGCTCGACTTCACGCGCAGCATTGTCGACATGTACAAGCCGCGCAAACGTCTGGACGTCGGCACCTGGGGCATCATGGGCATCGGCATGGGTTTTGCCGTCGCGGCTGCCGTAGTCAGCGGCCAGCCGGTGATCGCGGTGGAAGGCGACAGCGCCTTTGGCTTCTCCGGCATGGAAGTCGAGACCATCTGCCGCTACAACCTGCCGGTGTGCGTGGTGGTCTTCAACAACAACGGCGTCTACCGCGGCACCGA